>DASWST010000248.1:0-35312 GCA_036402515.1 Pseudonocardia sp. | reverse complement strand
CGAGTGGCGATGGTCGCTATAGCGACCATCGCCACTCACGACCTATGGCCAGAGGCGCTCGGTCGCCCAGCCGGTGGCGTCCCGGCGGTAGCGCAGCCGGATGTGCCGGCGGTCGAGGCTGGCCTGCCAGAACTCCACGCTCAGCGGGGCGACCAGGTACCGGGTCCAGCGGGCCGCGACGAGGTCGGGGTCGGCGCGTACCTGGCGGTCGGCCTCCTCGGCGGCGGCCAGCAGATCAGCCTGGTCGCGCAGCACCTGGGACTGGCGGCCGATGAACGCCTCGGCCCTGGATGCCGGCGGGCGGTCCCGGAAGTCGGCGGCGGACACCTCCGGGTCGCACGGGGTGGCCGGGCCGCGGACCCGTACCTGGCGTCCCCGGCCCGGCCAGAAGAAGGTCAGCGCGGCCCGCGGGTCCTTGGCCAGCTGCTCGCCCTTGGGGCTGTCCGCGCTGGACGCGACGTAGAAACCGGCGGCGTCGACGTCCTTGAGGATGACCACCCTGGCGTCCGGTGCGCCGTCGGAATCCACCGTGCTGAGCGTCACCGCGTGCGGCGCCAGCACGTGCTCACCCGCCTCCCGCAGCCAGCTCAAAAACAGCTCGTGCGGAGCGGCCGGGACGTCGGTGGTGTCGAAGGCCGGCAGCTCCTCGGGGAACGACGGCCAACCGCGCAGGCTGCTCACAGAACCCGATCCTGCCACCCGTCGCTATCTGCGCAGCTCACAACCCGTGAGTGGTATTGGTCGCTAGAGCAGCCAATACCACTCACGGGTGCTGGGGTGGGTCGAACAGGGCGGCGAGGCGGGCGTCGGACTCGGCCAGCGCGTCGAGGTCGAAGGTGGAGGTGGTGGCCAGCAGCTCATCGGCTCCGGTACGGGCGAGCAGCTCACCGAGCTGGTCGGCGACCGCCGTCTCGTCGCCGTGCACGGTGTGGCCGACCGCCGCGTCCACCGCGGCCCGTTGCCGGTCGGTCAGCGGACGATCGGTGGCGACGGGCTCGAGCGCCGGGAACTCGCCGCGGGTGCGCGCCGCCGCCAGTGCCCAGGCCTCCGGCAGGGCGAGCTCACGGGCCGCTTCGATCGAGTCGGCAACCAGCACGTCCACCGACAGCGCCAGGTACGGCCGGGCGCCGGCGGCCAGCGCCCGGGCCCGATAGTCACGGAGCCGATCGCCGAGGTCCGGTCGGTCCAGCGCGGGGCCGCCGAGCACAACAGGCAGGCCCGCGTCGCCGGCCGCCCGCAGCGCCCGCCCGGTGGCCAGCACGAATAACGGCAACACCCGTTCCAGCCGAGGACGGACGGTGACCGGCCCACCGCCGTCCAGGTAGCCGCGCAGCTCGGTGAGGTCCGCGGCGAAGGTGTCCGGTTCGTCGGCGTCGTGCCGCAGCGCCCGGCGGACCGGCGGGGTGAAGCCGAGGGTGTGCCCGACACCGAGGTCGATCCGGCCGGGGAACAGCGCGTCCAACATGGCGAATTGCTCGGCGACGACCAGCGGCTGGTGGTTGGGCAGCATCACGCCGCCGGAGCCGACTCGGATGGTGGCGGTGCGCGCGGCGACCGCGGCCATCAACACCGGCGGGCTGCCACTGGCGATTCCGGGCACCGCGTGGTGCTCGGCCACCCAGAACCGGTGGTAGCCCAACCACTCCGCGCGGACAGCTCGGTCCACCGTGTGTCGCAGCGCGGCCGCATCCGGCTCACCGGTTCGGGTCCGTGACCGGTCCAGCAGCGACAGTCGCACATTCGGAAACATCACCACTGCCAACAGCGCCCGGCTCGGCGGGATTCCCGGAAACTAGGACGTCAGCGCGTGGAACCTGTTCTGCGCGGGCTCCAGGCCGTCGGACAGCAGCGCCTCCACCGCGTCCGCGCACAACTGGACCGCCAGGTCCGCCTCGGTGCGCTCGGTGCCGGAGAACCGGCGGAGCACGAAGTCGGCCGGGTCCATCCGGCCAGGCGGGCGGCCGATGCCGAACCGGGCGCGCAGGTAATCCCGGGTGCCCAGGGACTGGCTGATCGAACGCAGCCCGTTGTGGCCGCCTTCGCCACCGCCGCGCTTGAGCCGGATCGTGCCGAACGGCAGGTCCAGGTCGTCATGCACGACGATCAGCTCGGTGGGCGGGGTCTTGAAGTAGCGCACCACGTTCGACACCGGGCCGCCGGAGACGTTCATGTACGAGCGCGGCTTGGCCAGCACCACGCGCCCGGCGCCCAGCCGACCCTCGGCGACATCGGCGATGCCCTTGTGCGGGCGGAACCGAGCCCCGGCCCGGTCGGCCAGCAGCTCGACCACCGCGAAGCCGACGTTGTGCCGGGTGTCGGCGTACTTCGGACCGGGATTGCCGAGCCCCACCACCAGGCCGGGCCCGGCCGCACCCGCTTCAGTCATGGACTGCCTGACCGGTCAGCTCTCGTCGCCGGAGGTCTGCGGCGCGTCCTCGACCACGCCGGCGCCCTCGGCGTCGACGTCGCCCTCCATGGCCTCGGCGGTCGGCGAGGCCACCACGTTGACCACCAGGTACTCCGGGTCGGTGCGCAGCTCGACGCCGTCGGGCAGCCGGACCTGGCCGGCCTGGATCTGGGTGCCGATCTGGACGCCCTCGATGGAGACCTCGAGCGAGTCCGGGATGCTGGACACGTCGGCCTCGACCTCGAGCCGGTCCAGCTCCTGGGTGATCAGCGCGCCGGAGACCGGGTCGCCGACAATGTGCACGGAGACCTCGACGACAACCTTCTCGCCGCGCTTGATCACCAGCAGGTCGACGTGCTCGATGTAGTTGCGGATCGGGTGGGTGACCACGGTCTTGGGCAGGGCCAGCTGCGGCCCGCTGCTCAGCGCCAGGGTGAGCACCGCGTTGCGGCCGTTCTCCCGCAGCGCGCGGGCGAAGTCGAGGGCCGGCAGTGCGAGGTGCACCGGCTCGCTGCCTCGGCCGTAGAGCACCGCGGGGATCTGGCCGGCGCGTCGCACACGCCGTGCCGCGCCCTTCCCGAATTCGGTACGGGGTTCGGCGTTGATACGGACCTCGGCCACGGCAGTGCACTCCTCGACTAGCAGACGAACGATCTCCACGGGCGGGCCACGGCGCGACAGGGTGCCGGATCAGATCCGCCAACCACGTCGATCACGGCGGATTTCGGAAGTCCGCCCTCGCCGAGGCAACCAGAAAATCATACGTCAAGCTCCGGCCGTGCGTGGATCCGCCCCGAGCCCCGTGTCAAGCCCCCGCTTGAGCGGGGTCCTCGTCCGCCCGGGTATGGGGATCGGCACCCAGGGTGACGTCCCGGGCGAACAGGTCGGCCTCGGTTTCCCGGCGCACCAGCAGACGGCTCGCCCCGGCGGATACGCCGACCACCGGCGGGCGGCCGACCAGGTTGTAGCCCGATGCCATCGAGCACTGGTAGGCCCCGGCCACCGGCACCGCGAGCAGGTCACCGGCCCGCACGTCCTCGGGCAGCGGCACGTCGGTGGCCAGCACGTCGCCGGCCTCGCAGTGCCGGCCGACCACCGTCACCGGGCGGGGCGCCGCGCGCAGCGGCCGGCCCACCAGCCGGGCCGCGTACCGCGCGCCGTACAGCGCCGGGCGGGGGTTGTCGCTCATCCCGCCGTCCACCGCGACGAAGGTCCGCGCGCCGGGCCGCCGCTTCACCGTGGCGACCCGGTACAACGCCACCGCCGCCGGGCCAACGATCGCCCGCCCCGGCTCCACGGTCAGTCGAGGCCGGGGGATCCGCTGTTCCAGGCAGGCCGCGCGGACCGCCTCGGGTACCCGGTTGGCGAAGGTGACCAGGTCCAGCGCCCGGTCCCCGCGGGTGTAGCGGATGCCGTGGCCGCCGCCCAGGTTGAGCTGGGTGGCGTGGAAGTCGAACTGGCGGGACAGCTCACCGAGCAGGCCGACCATCCGCTCGGCGGCCAGCTCATAGGCGGACACCGAGGTGATCTGCGAGCCCAGGTGGCAGTGCAGCCCGACCAGGCGCAGTCCGGGGTGTTCCAGCACCCGGCGGACCGCGTCCACCGCGGCACCGTCGGAGAGCCCGAAGCCGAACTTCTGGTCCGCCACGCCGGTGGCTACCGCCCGGTGCGCGCCCGCGTCCACCTCCGGGGTGACCCGGATCAGCACGTCCTGTCGATGCCGGACCAGCGCGGCGAGCTGGTCGATCTCGTCGCGGGAGTCCAACACGATCCGGCCCACCCGGGCGCTCAGCGCGGTCTTCAGGTCCTCGGCGGTCTTCACGTTGCCGTGCAGCATGATCCGGCCGGCGGGGAAACCGGCCGCGACGGCCAGCGCCAGCTCGCCGGCCGAGCAGACGTCCAGACTGAGCCCCTGCTCTTCCACCAGCCGGATCATCGCCGCGCACAGGAACGCCTTGGACGCGTAGGCGATCTCGATCCCGGGCAGCGTCTGGCGGTACTCCTGGCAGCGCAGCCGCACGTCGTCGGTGTCCAGCACGTAGGCCGGGGTGCCGTGCTGGGCCGCGACGTGGCTCAGCGGTACACCGCCGACGGTCACCTCGCCGGCGCAGTCCGCGTGCGCCGAGGACGGCCACAGCCCGGGCTCCAGCCGGGCGGAGAGTGAGGTACGCAGGGATGGGACCAGCTCGGCGAGCGTCACCGAATCCTCCGTCAGGACGTTGCGCACCGGCAGGCGCCGGCGCCGTCCTGACTGGTATGCACCCCCAGGCGCACGCCCGGCTCGGGCACAGCCGATTCCTTCGCGCGCCGAGCGCATTCCTTGGCGATCCCTTGACGGGTGCACCCTCTGGGCGACCCCTTGGCGGGTCGGCGCCCGGCGCGAGCCTGTCCCGCCCCGCGGCTTGTTGCCGAGCTGCACGCCAGGCAGGTTTCCGGCGCGGTGGACCTGCCCCCAGTGCAGTTGGGTAACGCCGACCGCGGAGGCTGGCGGGCCCCGCTGGCACCGCCTACCGTTGCCCCGTGGCCCACGCAGCTCCTGGCCCACGGTGCCCGCTGTGCAACGAAGACATGGAGTGGGTACTCGGCCCCGAGCCGGTCCCCGAAACCGACGCGCACTGGATGTGCCCGGACGGCGACCGGTGGCACGCCATTGGGCAACAGCCCGAGCTGCACCCGTTCTACCTCGCCACCCGCCTGATGGCCGAGGACGACTAGCCGCGCACAGGGCTCGCCGCGCGATGTCCGGCCGCAAATGACTGCTCCGCCGCCGCTTGCCTGGGTGCCTCGCGGCGTCAGGTGAGCCGCAGGATTAGGTCCAGGACCAGGTCCGGCCCGTTGACCAGCACGTTGTGCCCGACCGGGAGGTCGTGCACGGTCCAGCCCGGGTCGCCGCGCAGCCGCTCGGTGGTCGGTACGAACGGCGACAGGGGCAGCCACTCCGGCGATGCCGCGGCCGCGTAATGCTTGATCGGGATGGAGCGCCACGCGCCGCTGAGCCGGGAGCGCTGCAGCAGCGTGGCCAGCGGGTGCGGCGTCGCCCGGGAGTCGAAGAACGGCAGTGGGTCGACGGCGAGGCCGGTGCGGCCGGCGCCCTCGATGTACCAGCGGCGTTGCTCGCCGTTAGTCATGCTCCAGCAGGAGTCGCCGTCCTCGGGGAGGAACGCGTCCAGGTAGAGCAGCGCGCCGACCCGCGCGGGGATCCGGTCCGCCACACCGGTAATCACGGATCCGGCATAGCTGTGCCCGACCAACACCACCTGCTCGGCCGCCTCGGCCGCCACCAGTTCGGCCGTCTCGGCGACGTGCGAGTCCAGGGTGACCCGACCGGTCAGCTCGTCGGCCCGCTCGCCGACGCCGGCGAGGGTGACCGCCCTGGCCTCGTGCCCGAGCTCGCCCAGCCGCCGCACCAGCGGCTCGAACCACCAGCCGCCATGGCAAGCGCCGGGCAGCAGGACAACTGTGGCCACGCTCTAATCAGGCGTTGCCGTCGAACAGGCTGGTCACCGAGCCGTCGTCGAACACCTCGTGGATGGCTCGGGCGATCAGCGGCGCAATCGACAGCACGGTGAGCTGGGGGAAGCGCTTGTCCTCCGGGATGGGCAGGGTGTTGGTCACCACCACCTCGCGCGCGCCGCAACTGGACAGCCGGTCGCGGGCCGGGCCGGAGAGCACCCCGTGGGTGCTCGCCACCACCACGTCGGCCGCGCCGTCGGCGAGCAGCGCCTTGACCGCGCCGGCGATGGTGCCGCCGGTGTCGATCATGTCGTCGATCACCACGCAGGTCTTTCCCGCGATCTCACCGACCACCCGGTTGGCCACCGCCTGGTTTGGCTTGTGCGGGTCGCGGGTCTTGTGGATGAACGCCAGCGGGGTGCCGCCGAGCATCTCCGACCACTTCTCGGCCAGCCGCACCCGCCCGGAATCCGGCGAGACCACGGCAATTTCCCGGTCGGCGTAGGAGTCCCGGACGTACTCGGCCAGCAACGGCATCGCCCACAGGTGATCCACCGGGCCGTCGAAGAAACCCTGGATCTGCGCGGTGTGCAGGTCCACCGTCATGATCCGGTCCGCGCCGGCGGTCTTGAACATGTCTGCCACCAGCCGGGCCGAGATGGGCTCGCGGCCGCGGTGCTTCTTGTCCTGCCGGGCGTACGGGTAGAACGGCATGACAGCGGTGATCCGCTTGGCGGACGCCCGCTTGAGCGCGTCCACCATGATCAGCTGTTCCATCAGCCAGTCATTGATCGGATGACAGTGGCTCTGGATGACGAAGGCGTCGCAGCCCCGTACCGACTCCTCGAAACGTACGAAGATCTCCCCGTTCGCGAAGTCGTGCGCGGTCTGCGGGGTGATCGTGACGTCCAGGTGCTTGGCGACTTGTTCGGCCAGCTCAGGGTGCGCGCGACCGGCGAAAAACATCAGGCTTTTTTTGGGTGTCGCCGTCATCGCGGACATGCTCGCTCCCGCCTCCTACCCGAGTGGACTGCCCCCGCGCGGAGCGGTCGGGGTACCTACAGTGTCGCTCGGATCGTTTGGGCGCACCTGATCGGGTGCTCTATCGACCGTTTCGGCGGCCGCTCGCTCGGCCGCCAGCGCCGCTGGCGAGCCCGGCCGGCGGGTGGTCACCCAATCGTTGATGATCCGCTGGTCACCGGCCGAGACGGCCAACGCACCAGGTGGTACATCGTGTCGGATGACCGCTCCGGCGCCAGTGTAAGCGCCGTCCCCGACGGTCACCGGTGCGACAAACGTGTTGTCCGAGCCGGTCCGGGCGTAGGAGCCGACCACCGTGCGGTGCTTGGTGACACCGTCGTAGTTGACGAACACCGAGGAGGCGCCGATGTTGCTGTGCGCGCCGATGGTGGCGTCCCCGACGTAGGTCAGGTGCGGGACCTTGCTGCCCTGGCCGATCTCCGCGTTCTTCACCTCCACAAAGGTGCCGATCTTGCCGTCCGCGCCGAGCCGGACGCCCGGCCGCAGGTAGGCGAACGGGCCCACGCTGGCGCCAGGGCCGATCTCCGCGCCGGTGCCGTGGGTGCGCACCACCCGGGCGCCGGTGCCGATCCAGCAGTCGGTGAGCGTGCTGTCCGGTCCGACCTCGGCGCCGGTACACACCGTGGTCGCGCCGTGCAGCTGGACCCCGGGATGCAGCAGCACGTCCCGCTCCAGCCGCACTCCGACGTCCACCCAGGTGGTCGCCGGATCGACCACGGTCACCCCGTTGCGCATCCAGCCGGACAGCAGCCGGCGGTTCAGCTCGGCCCGGAGCTCGGCCAGCTGCAGACGGTCGTTGACCCCGCTGACCAGCCACGGGTCCGGGCAGCGCAGCGCTCCCACCCGGCGACCGGCGGCATGTGCCAGACCCACCACATCGGTCAGGTACTGCTCGCCCTGGGCGTTGCTCGGGGCCTGCCGGGCGAGCCTGGCCAAGCCGTCGCGCAGCACCTCGGCTTCGAACACGTACACCCCGGAGTTGATCTCCTGGATGGCCAGTTGCTCGGGGGTGCCGTCGCGCTGCTCGACGATCCCGGTCACCGTGTCGGCCAGCTCACCGGCCCCGCGCAGGATCCGGCCGTAGCCGGTCGGGTCGGCCAGCTCCGCGGTCAGCACGGTGATCGCGTTGCCGGCGGCGGCGTGCTCGGTGAGCAACCCGCGCAGGGTGCCCGCGTCCAGCAGCGGGACGTCACCGTAGGTAACCATTACCGGGCCGTCGATGGCCGGCAGCGAGTCCAGCGCGCAGGCCACCGCGTGCCCGGTGCCGCGCTGCTCGGCCTGGATGGCCAGCAGCGCCGACCGGCTCAGCTCCACGGCCAGCTCGGACAGGTACTCGCGGACCTGCTCGCGGCCGTGCCCCGCGACCACCACCAGGTGCTCCGGGGCGAGCGCGGCGGCGGCGTGCACGGCATGGCCGAGCAGCGCCCGTCCGGCGATCTCGTGCAGCACCTTGGGCGTCGCGGAGTGCATGCGCCGTCCCTCGCCCGCGGCAAGGACCACCACGGCGGCCGGATTGGGCGCCTCCGGGGCGGTCAGGGCCTGGCTGGCCTCCGGCATCGCGTTTCCCCCTGCCTCGTCGCGGTACATGGGCTCGTCGGCTGGACCGATGCATGGTAGGGCCGGGCCCGTGCGCCCCGATCCCGTGACCCCGAAACACCCCGGCTGGGTGTGGGGTTGCGCGCTGTCACCCTCCGTTGCCCGATATCGTCGTGCCCACTTTTGATCTCAGTGTTCTATCAGGGCGCGGCGGGGCGATCCTCGCCAGGAATGGGGACACCGCATGACGGAGCTGCTGGGTCGCCGTCGATTCCGGCGTTCGGCGCGGTGGGCGGCCTGCATCCTGGCGGCGGTGCTGCTCTGCGCCGTGCCGTTTGCCGGCTCTGCGCTCGCCGATGACGAGTCCTCCGACTCGCCCCCCTCGGCCGACTCCAGCTCCAGCTCCAGCTCCGAAGTCTCCCCGCCCAACACCTCTGAGGATGATCTCGCCGGGCTGCCGGAGGTCTCTTTCGTCGAGGGCACCCCGTGCACCCCCGACACGGTGGCCTGCGTGTCAATCAGCGACCACAAGGCTTGGCTGTTCGACAACGGCGCGATCAGCCACGGGCCGGTGGACGTGGCCACCGGCGGACCGGGGCAGGAGACGCCGCTCGGCGACCACCACGTGCAGTGGAAGAACAAGAACCACAAGAGCCAGGAGTTCAAACTCCCGGACGGGCAGCCCTCGCCGATGCCGTTCGCGGTGTTCTTCGCCGACGGCGGGGTGGCCTTCCACGAGGGCACCCTGGAGCGCCGCTCGGCCGGCTGTGTGCGGCTGAACATCCAGGACGCGCAGCGCTTCTACACGTACTTGCAGCTGGGCGACAAGGTCCAGATCGCCGCCTAGCCCGGTTGTTGCCCCTAGCCGGGGTAGCCGCATACCGGGGCGTCGCTGCCAGCTGGGGTAGCCGCAGAGCCGGGGTGTGGCTGCCTAGCTGGGGTGTGGCCGCGCGGGTATCGCGGCGGCGATGATCGTGGCCAGCTCCTCGGGGCGGGACAGGAACGGGTGGTGCCCGCTGTCCAGCTCGACCACTCGGCCGGCACGCCGTGCCCAGTCCAGCTGCTTGGCCGGCGGGGTGGCTCGATCGGCGGTGCACACCACCGCGGTGGTTGGCAGCGTCCGCCATCCCGCGCCGCCCGGCGGTTGGCCGAACGCGGCGGCCGCCTGCCGTCCGAGGCGGGCCAGCGCGCCCTCGGTGGCGGCCTGGTCGCAGTCGGCCAAGAAGTGCTCTCGGAAGTCCTGGTCGGTCAGGTCGCCGCGGACCCGCATGGTGTCCGGGTCGGCGGGCTCCAGCCAGTTCGGTGAATCCGGGTCGGCCATCGTGGCGAGTGGCTCGTCGGCGTTCGGCAGCATTGCGGCCAGGTAGAGCAAGCCGGCCACATTGCGCTGGTCGGCCGCCGCGCCGGTGATCACCATGCCGCCGTAGGAGTGGCCCACCAGCAGGGTTGGCTCATCGCCGGCCGCCGCCGTGTGCACCGCCGCGATGTCCGCCTTCAGGTCACCCAGCTCGGGGGTGCCAGGCGGCGGGTTGGCCGGGCCGCAGCTGGGCAACTCCACCGCCGCGCTGGCCAGCCCCCGCCGCGCCAGTGGCCCGGTCATCCGTTGCCACCACCAGGCACCGTCGACCACGCAGGCGCCGTGCACGAACAGCACTCTCATGGGGTCAGCTCAGCACGGCCAGCTCGGTTCGGACGGTCAGGTTCGCCGAGCGGGGAAAAATTCGCCGACGGCGAACGACGACCGGGAGGCGGTGTGCTGGGAGCGCCGACTCAGTGTGCTGGGAGCGCCGACTCGCGGGTGAGGTATCGGGCGCCGGGGCCGGGGCGGGCGCGGAGGCGTTCGGTGGGGGAGAGGGGGTGGCCGTGTGCGCACTCCATCCGCACGACCACTTCTCCGCCGCAGTCGGCGTGCTCCACCCGCAGGGGCGGGCCGTCTGGGCCGGAGAGGTGGTTGTCGCCGTAGGCCATCACCACGAGCAGGATCGGCCGCAGGTCCCAGCCGGCCTGGGTGAGCCGGTACTCGTGGCGGGCGCGCTGCCCGGGTTCGCGGTAGGAGACCTTCTCCACCAGCCCGTCGTCGACCAGCCCGGCCAGACGGCGGGTCAGCACGTTGCGGGCGATGCCCAGGTGGTCGGCCAGCTCGTCGAACCGACGCACCCCGTTGAACAGGTCGCGCAGCACAAGCAGCGTCCACGGCTGGCCGATCAGGCCCATGGTGCGGGCGATCGAGCATGCCGTGCTGTCGAATTGTCGAGGGTCAATCACGGCGGCCATGACCAGGATCATACCTCTGACAGTTGCGCATCGAAACTCAGCGGAAGACTCTGTCCGTAGAGTTGCGAAACAAAACTCAGGGTAGGAGGCTCGGATGGCGCAGCAGACGGCCGAGGTCCGGGGATCGACGATCGTTGAGGCGGTCGGCTGCGCGGGGCGGCGGTTGGTGGCCAGGCTCGCGGCGCGGTCCAGCCAGGAGTCGCTGGCCGCCCGGTTCTTCCTGCCGGCCAGCCGTCCGGTGGGCCGCCCGCTGCTGGAGTTGCTGCCCGGCCCGGCCGAGGGACGGGCCTACCTGGCGATGGACGACGGCCGGCCGGTCGGCCTGGTGAACGTGATACCGAGTGGGCCGCACGAGGTGGAGATCGCGGTGCTGGTTGCCGACCGCTGGCAGCACCGGGGGATCGGCCGGGCGCTGATCGAGCACGCACTCGGCGACCCCAGGTGGGCGGGGCAGACCGTGCACGCGGCGGTGCGGCCGGACAACATCGCGGTGCTCACCCTGCTGCGCTCGCTGCACCGGCCGATGCGCCTGGTCGACCACCTCCCCGGTGAGTACCACTTCGAACTGGGTACGCGGGCCGACGCGGAGGCCGAGGCGCCCCGGCGGGCCGGATAGTCTCGTGGGCGAGAATTGCCGCTGCCCTGGAGACTAGGTACCTGATGCTCGACCTTGCCCTGATCGACGACCTCTTCCCCGCCGACCTGCCCGACCCGGCGCACTGGGAGGAGCACTACCCGGCCAGGGACCTGCCCGAAGGCGCCAAGGTCACCCGGTTCGCGCCAAGCCCGACCGGGTTTGTGCACATCGGCGGGGTGTACACCGCGACCATCGCCAAGGATGTGGCGCATCGCTCCGGCGGGGTCTACTTCGTGCGCATCGAAGACACCGACCAGTCCCGCGAGGTGGCCGGGGTCGCCGAGCAGTTCGACCGGGCCTTCAGCTACTTCGGCATCGCTTCGGACGAGTCCGGCGATGCCCCGTGGGGCCCGTACCTGCAGTCGGAGCGGGAGCGGATCTACCTCAGCTACGTGCGGGAGCTGATGCGCGAGGGCCTGGCCTACCCGTGTTTCTGTACCCGGGACGAGCTCGCCGAGATCACCAAGCGGCAGCAGGCCACCAAGGTGCCGACCGGCTATTACGGCTCCTGGGCGCGCTGGCGGGACGCTGATCCCGACGAGGTGGCCGCCAAGCTGCGCGCCGGCGAGCCGTACGTGGTGCGGTTCCGCTCGCCGGGCACCGAGGGGCGGGTCAGCTTCACCGACGCCATCAGGGGCCGGCTCGAGCACGAGGCCAACCGCAACGACGTGGTGATCCTGAAGACCTCGGCGAGCAGCCCGAGGTTGCCCACGTACCACTTCGCGCACGCGGTGGACGAGCACCTGATGCGGGTCAACCTGGTGATCCGGGGCGAGGAGTGGATCTCCTCGGTGCCGCTGCACCTGCAGCTGTTCGAGGCGTTGGGCTTCCCGCCGCCGACCTACGCGCACGTGGCACCGCTGATGGTCCAAGACGGCGGTTCCAAGCGGAAGATGTCCAAGCGCAAGGACCCGGAAGCCTCGGTTGACTTCTACCTGGAGGCGGGTTACCCGGCGCCGGCGGTGCTGTACTACCTGCGCGGGCTGGCCAACGGCCGGCTGGCCGAGCTGCCGCTGGAGCAGGCCCTGGCGGAGCCGATCCGGCTGGAGGAGTGCGGCGTGGCCGGCCCGCTGGTGGACATGGTCAAGCTGGCCGACATCAGCGGCGACCACATCGCCACGCTGCCCGGCCCGGTGGTGCTGGACGCGGTGGCCGACTGGGCCGCTCAGAGAAGCGTTAGCGGAACGGCCATCGGCGCTCAGCGGGACCCCGAGCTGGTCGAGGTGATCGCCTCAAACCGCGCGCTGGCCGAGCGGGCCATCGATGTGGAGCGGGTCGGGGTGGACAACCCGCGCAAGGACCTGGTGCGCTGGTCGGACTTCCGCCCGCTCTACGGGTTCTTCTTCCCGAGCCTGTTCACCCCGGTGACCGACCCGTCCGACGAGCGCCTCGGCGGGCTGGACCCGAGCCTGGTGCGCAAGCTGGCCGCCGACTTCGCGGACAACTACCGCTACGACCCCGACCAGCCGACCTGGTTCGCCCAGATCCGCGAGCTGGCCGCCCGGCACGGCTTCGCGCCGAACCCGAAGGCCTACAAGCAGGACCCGGACGCCTATCCCGGCATGTTGCGCGACGCGGCGAACGTCATCCGGGTTGCGCTCACCGGCTCCACCCGCAGCCCGGACCTGCACGCGGTAGCCGGCGCCCTCGGCCCCGAAGAAGTGGTCCGCCGAGTGCGCGCCCTGGTCGGCTAAGTCGTCGCAGGTCAGACGTCGTGAGTGGCGATGGTCGCTATAGCAACCAATGCCACTCACGGGTGTGGGGGAGCTGTGGCTCGGTGGCCGGGCGGGGTGGATCGGCGAGTGGTGCGGGTCGGTGGGCGCCGAGGGCGGGCGGTGGGCGAATCTGAGTGGGGGGCGGGCCGATCGGCGCAACGGGTGGGGTCATCCGGCCTAATCCACCGGCGCTGGGCGCGGATGTGGACCCCGTGAACGACAACCCGGGCGCCCGGTACTCAGCTCGCCGGGCGCGCCGCCGGTGCGGTCATACAGTCGCGGAATGCTCCCCAGCCAGGCTCGTGTCCTCTGGGCTGCCGCGTTCCTGGTAACCCTGCTGGGCCCGGTTCTGCTCAGCCTGGTGACCGGCAGCGACAACCCACTCGCCTCCCAGCTCGCCGTGCAGACCGGGCTGCTGGCCACCGGGCTGCTGGTGTGCACGGTGATCGCGCCATCCCGGTTGCGGTCGCTGACCCGCGCGCTGGGCATCGAGGGCGTGCTCGGCGTACACCGGGTGGTCGGGCTGCTGGCCACCCTGATGGTGATCCTGCATGTGGTACTGGTGCTGGCGGCGAACCCGAATTCGGTCACCCTGTTCGATCCCCGGCAATGGACCATGGCGTCCCGCGCGGCGGTTGGCGCCACCGTCGGGATGGTCGTGCTGATCGGGCTGGCGGTGCTGCGGCACCGGGTCCGCCGGCGCTACGCGCTGTGGCGCTGGGTGCACCTGTTGCTGGCCGGTTCGGTGCTGGTGCTCACCGCGCTGCACATCTGGTGGCTGCAGCACCTGGTCAACGACCCGGTGCTGCGGGCCGCGTTCGGGCTGCTGGTGGCCGGGCTGCTCGGCGTGCTCAGCTACCGGTGGGTGTGGCGGCCCTGCTTCGACAAGCGCAGTGCGTACGAGGTGATCGAGGTACGGGCGGAGACGGAGGACGTGCACACGCTGGTAATCGGTCCCCGGCGTCCCCGGCACGGCTTCGACACCTCCACGATGGCTTTCGAGCCGGGCCAGTTCGCCTGGCTGCGGGTGAAGCGATCGGTGACCGCCGAGGAACACCCGTTCACCATCACCTCGTGCCCTCGGGAATCGGCGGCGGTGGAGTTCACCATCCGCAACGCCGGGGACTTCACCTCCTCGGTGGCTACCCTCGAGCCCGGCGACCCGGTCTGGATCGACGGTCCGCACGGCGCTTTCACCTGGGACGACCGGGCCTACCGCCGGGCGCTGGTGCTGATCGCGGCGGGGGTGGGCATCACGCCGATGATCAGCATGCTGCGCACCTTGGCGTTCCGAGGTGACGGGCGCCCGGTGCTGCTGCTGTCCGGCGCGCGCACGGTCGACGAGCTGCTCTTCCGCGATGAGCTGCGGGAGCTCGGCGATCAGCTGGACCTCACCGTCGTAGAGGTGCTCAGCCGGCCTCCGGCGGACTGGTCCGGGCGCTCCGGCCGGATCGACCGGGTGCTGCTGCGCCAAGTGCTGCCCGAGCGATCCGGGCGGCACAAGATCGAGTACTTCGTCTGTGGCCCTTCCCCGATGGTCACCGACGTGCTGTTGGCGCTGCAGGAGCTGCGCATCGACGCCGCGCACATCCATACCGAACAGTTCGACATGGTTTGACCAAGACATGGTCTGACCGGGGACTCCCTGGGCAGACGCAAGACGAGAGAGGTTGTTGGTCGTGCTCCCCGCTGTCCGCTTCGTTCGCTGGACGGTCCTTGCCTCGGTGCTGGTGGCAATCCTGGTGTCGGTGGTGCTGGCCGGGCGCTCCCCGTCCTCCCCGCAGTCGGTGTCCGCATTGCTCGGCGGCGGCACGGTGGATACCCGGTGGGGCCCGCTCAGCGCGTCCGACCGGGACATGCTGATCAAGGTTCGGCAGGCCAACCTGTGGGAGGGCCCGATCGGCGAGCAGGCCGCCCAGCGGGCCACCGGCCCGGCGGTCCGCGAGGTCGGCCGCAAGCTGGGCGTCGAGCACGCCCAGCTGGACGCCGACCTGCGCGCGGTGGCCGACAAGCTGGACGTCCCGCTGCCCAGCCAGCCCAGTGACCAGCAGAAGGTCTGGATGGCCGAGATCACCGGGGCGCCCCAGGCGACCTACGACAGCACCTTTGTCAACGTGGTCCGCTCCGCGCACGGCGAGGTGATGCCGCTGGTGGAGGGCGTGCGCTCGGGCACCCAGAACGAGCTGGTCCGCCAGGTCGCCATCGAGGGCGGCGAGTTCATCGGCCGGCACATGGAGTACCTGGAGAGCACCGGTCTGGTGGACTACGCGCTGTTCCCGCCGTCCACCGCGCCGGCCGCCCGGCTGACCTCGATCGGCGGGTACAACGTGCCGATCACCCTGGTGCTTTTTGTCCTCGCGGTGCTGGTCTCGGCGGCGTTGCTGCGCGGGCTGGGCCGATCCCGCCCTGGCGTCGCGGGGCGGTCGGACCGGACGGGCCGATGGGCCAGGTTGGCCTCGGCGCTCGGTCGGACACGCCGCCGGCCGGCGCCCCGTGGCACCGACCCGCAACGCACCGGGTTCCGCGGCCGACCGGACGAACCGAGCACGGTGACCACCGCGGAGCTCATCGCGGTGCTCAACCCACCCACCGGGGACGGGAGCCTCCGCGCTGGCTCGGTACCGGTCCCCAGAGCGGCTGACTGGACGCTGCCCCCGGACCAGCCCGGCCAGCCGGACCGTCGGCCGCCCAGACTGGGCAGGGCCAGCGCCGGCCGGCCGTGGTGAGCCGCCCCGGTCAGGTGCCCTGGTGAGGCGCCCTGCTGAGGTGCCCTGGTAAGGCGAAACGCCCGAACGGGGTTGCCGGGACTGTTTGTCGCCACAGTGGGTACTCCCGCTGTGTTCGTGCGCCGTCAGCCTCTAGGGGGTGCTGAATTTCCGCCGCTCGGTCGCGAGCGGTAATCGGATTCCGATGCATCGCTAGGCGGCGTCCCCTGCTCGTCACCGGGAGGGAGACGCCGACTGCGCGCGGCGCGGTGGAGCACGCACTGTTCAGGGCCCTGCCAGGGCTGGGGGTTCCCCGTGGAAGGCTGCGTGGATGAGTGAGGCGGTGCGCCAGGTGTTGCCGGCCGACGCGGTGGCGCCGTCGATCGTGCGCCGCCGAGTTCGTCGATGGCTGATCGAGCTGGGGTGGCCCGAGGTGGACGCCGACGACCTGCTGCTCGCGGTCAGCGAAGCGGTATCGAACGCGGCCGACCACGCCTACCCGCCGGGGCGCACCGGCGAGGTGGTGGTGGACGCGGAGTGTGTACCGGACTCCAACGGTAGCCGCCAGGTGGTCATCACCGTGGTCGATCACGGCTCGTGGCGCCCGCCGCCGGCCTGGCATGAGAACCGTCGGCGCGGGGTGCCGCTGATGCGGGCGTGCACGGAGTCGGTGGACATTCGGGGCAGCGCGTCCGGTACCAGTGTGCGCATGGTGAGCAAGCCGGTCGCGGCACTTGTTTGAGGGAAGTTCTCGACAGACAGTAGCCAACAGGCCACGCAGTGTCATAGTCTGCGCCCTGGTGCTCGGCACAGCGGGTGGAACTCTCCCCCTTCGGAGTTCGCCCGGTGTGCCGAGCCGCCGGCTTTTTACAGCCGTATCTCCGGCTTACAGCCGCTTCTCAGCGCTCCGCCGCCAGGATTCGAACCTGGACCATCGGAACCAAAATCCGAGGTGCTGCCTTTACACCACGGCGGATTGTCGGGAGGACGAACTGATCCTCCCACCGTCACATGGTGGCACGACGCCCGGCCCGGGCTCCGCGCCACCGCCCCGGCATCCTGGATTCTCGCGACACGCCGGAAGTTCATCGAGATAAGGGTGGAGGCATACGCCGAGCTAACCTACGCTGGCGTAGGTTACGGTAGCGTAACCGGTTGCGTACCGACGCTCTTCGACCTCTGAGGTGACCATCCATTGGCCAACACCGTCGAGGCCCTCGCCGGCCCCCAACCGATCGTGTCGGGCGAGCGACCAACATGGCAACACGTCCTGATCTACGCCTTCGTGATCGTGCCGATGGTGGCGTTTTTTGCCGCCGTCCCGATCGCCTGGGGCTGGGGTGTCCACTGGCACGACCTGGGCATGATGGTCGCGTTCTACGTGATCGGCTGCCTCGGCGTCACGGTGGGCTACCACCGGCACTTCACCCACAAATCCTTCAAGGCCCAGACCTGGCTGCGCGTCGTGCTGGGCATCGCCGGCTCGCTGGCGGTACAGGGCTCGGTGGTCCGCTGGGTAGCCGACCACCGGCGGCACCACGCGTTCTCCGACAAGGAGGGTGACCCGCACTCGCCGTGGCTGTTCGGCACCTCGCCGGCCGCCGTGGTGAAGGGCTTCATCCACGCGCACTTCGGCTGGCTGTTCGTCCGGGGAGAGACCAACGAGCGCCGGTTCGTGCCGGACCTGCTCGCCGACCGCGCGATCATGCGGGTGAGTAAGAGCTTCCCCTGGCTGGTGGTGGCCAGCCTGGTGCTGCCGGCGGTCATCGGCGGACTGGTGACCTGGTCCTGGTGGGGCGCGCTGACCGGGTTCTTCTGGGCCGGCTTGGTCCGGATGGGCGTCCTGCACCATGTCACCTGGTCGATCAACTCGATCTGTCACATGATCGGGCGGCGGCCGTTCGCCTCCCGGGACAGGTCCCGGAACTTCTGGCCGCTGGCCATCCTGAGCATGGGCGAGTCCTGGCACAACCTGCACCACGCGGACCCCACCTGCGCCCGGCACGGCGTACTGCGCGGTCAGATCGACATCTCCGCGCGGCTGATCTGGGTGTTCGAGAAGTTCGGCTGGGCGCGCGACGTGCGCTGGCCCACGCCGGCTCGGCTGGCCAAGCTGAGCAACCAGGCCGATGACTCACCAGCCCCCTAACTCGAGCCGCGGTCTCCGCTGATGGTGTTGTCCGGCCCGCGCGGTGACAACCCCACCGGAATCGGTGTCCCCGAGGGCGCCGATGCGCCGGTGGCTCGCGGGTCGGACATCGGCATCAGGTCCGCCGGGTCGCAACCGACCCCGACCGCCCCGGCGAGCACCGCGCATCGGGTCCGGATGACCGGCACCGAGCGGCGCGAGCAGCTGATCGAGGTGGCCCGCGAGCTGTTCGCGGAGAAGGGCTTCGCCGCCGCCTCGATCGAAGAGGTGGCGCAGCGCGGGCAGGTCAGCAAACCGGTGGTCTACGAGCACTTCGGCGGCAAAGAGGGCCTCTACGCCGTGGTGGTCGACCGGGAGATGCGCCGGTTGCTGGACCGCATCGTGTCCGCGCTGTCCGGCGGGGACCCTCGCGAGCTGCTGCGTCAGGCGGCGGAGGCCTTCCTCGGCTACATCGAGGAGAACGCCGGCGGGTTCCGGGTGCTGGTGCGCGATTCGCCCGCGTCCGGCGGGTCGGGCATGTTCTCCAGTCTGCTCGGGGATATCGCCGGTCAGGTCGAGCACGTACTCAGCCGGGAGTTCGACCGGCGCGGGGTGGACGGGACGCTGGCCGCGCTCTACAGCCAGGCGCTGGTCGGCATGGTGGCGCTGACCGGCCAGTGGTGGCTGGACGCGCGCCACCCCGACCGGGACGCGGTGGCCGCCCACCTGGTGAATCTGGCTTGGCACGGCCTGTCCGGCCTCGATCAACTCGACGGCGACTGGTTCGGCTACGGATCCGGCGGCGGCCCCTCGCTTGGGTGACCCCAAATGGAGGCAGCTTCCTGGCCACCGGCGGGAAATGTGAAGACCGGCCCGTGTGGGCGTCCCCCGAGAGGGTGAGATACTGCCCGCCGGACTTGGCGGATCGGCCGCCGGCCTTGCGTGACGAGGTGGATCGCGACGTGCTGACCCTGCTGCCGGAGCGGCTGGACACCGTCGTGCTGATCGCCGCGCACTGCGACGACATCGTGGTCGGGTGCGGGGGCACCCTCCTCGAGCTCTGCCGGGCGCACCCCGGCGTCGCGGTCACCGCCGTCACCTTCACCGGCGGCGGCAGCCTGCGCGAGGAGGAGGAACGCGCCGCGCTGACCGCGTTCTGCCCGGGCGCCCGGCTGCAGATGGCGGTGTTAGATCTGCCGGTGGGGCAGTTACCCACGCGTTGGGAACGGGTCAAACGCACGTTGGAGGACCTCCGCGCCAGGGCCGATCCAAGCCTGATCTTCGCGCCGACCACCGTCGACGGGCACCCGGACCGACGGATGGTCGCCGAGCTGGTCCCGGTGGCGTTCCCGGACCATCTGGTGCTGGGCTACGAGATCGTCCAGCACGACAGCGACCTGCACCAGACCAGGCTGTACTGCCCGCTCGCCGAGCCGGTACTCCGGGAGAAGATCGACAAGATGTTGGAGAACTACGGGTCGCAGCGAGACCGACCCACGTTCGACGCGGAATCCACCGCCGGCCTGGCCCGCCTGCGCGGCGTGCAGTGCCACGCCCGCTACGCGGAGGCGTTCCGGGTGACCCGGCTGGTTCTCGGCATGGCCCCGCTGACCAGCGACAGCCCGTACAGCCCCGGACACTCCTGACCGGACGCACCCTCGGTCCCAGTATTCCGGCAGGTCGAGCCGTTGACTACGCTGAAGCTAGGCCCCGTGCTACGCCCTGTAAGCAAACGGGTACTCTGCGCGTTCGTAGTCGACCCGAAAGAGGTGGACGGGTGGGCGTGTTCCGGGCTTTCAAGATGGCGGCCCGACGGTGGTACCTCCTGGTGCCGCTGGTGCTGGCGTCCGTCGGGATTGCCTGGCTTGCCTTCACCCAGATGCCCGCAACCTACACCGCGAGCGTCGTTCACCAGGTGAACAGCGCCGAGGAGAACCCGTCGAGCGGGTCGAGCGGCTCGAGCGAGGACTCCTCGGATTCCTACGTCCCGGCCAGCGCGGCGAACGCCTACGCCGAGGCCACCGCGATGGCCGGCCAGCTGATCATCGATGTGCAGCCGCCTCCCACCAGGGCCCGCCAGGCGCCTCCGTACACGGTCACCGGCCGCCCGGGAACCCCGTTGATCACGATCCAGGCCGGCGCGGACAGTGCGGCGCGCGCCCTGGCCGCGGTGAACGCGGTCAGCCAGCGGCTGGACACCCAGCTCGCCACCGTGCAGAACGACCGGCGGGTGCCGGCGGACGCCCAGATGAAACTGGCCACCCCGGTCGCGGCCACCGTCGGGCCGCCGGTGCGAACCAGCGGAATCAAGGTGTTCGCGGCCACCCTGCTTTTCGGTCTGATGCTCTCCGTGGTGTTCGCGGCCGCGGTGGAACGCAGCGCCCGGAGGCGGCGCGCGCTACTGGACGAAGACGCCGACGAACCACTCTCCGGCGACGCCGACCGGCTGGAGGACGCCGACCGGCCAGATCGCGCCGACCGGCGAGGTCGTGTGGACCACGGCGATGCGGCGTCCCCGGACGCACGCCCGGATCGAGCCGGCCCCGAAAAAGCCGAGAACCCGGAGCAGCCCGCTGCCCCCGGCACCGCGGCCGCCGGTCCCGGCCACGGCGCACCGTCGGAGGTCGGCGCCCCGGCGGCGGGGCAGCGGCCGGGCGAACTGCGTGAGCGCGACGACGAGCCGACCGAGGTTGTGCCGCTCGCCCCGGCCGCCATGACAGGGGTCTCGGCCTCGGGTCCGGTCTCGGCCGCGGCTTCGGATCGGGCCTCGGCCTCGGCTTCGGTTTCAGCTTCGGCCGATGCGGACGCCGACGCGCCCACCGAGGTGGCCGCGATTGCCCCGGTACGGGAGGGGGACCGGCGCCCCCAGGCCGCGCCGCCACCCGGGTCCGCCACACGACGGTCCGGCTCAGCTGGGAACTCCGGTTCGCCCGGGCGGCCGCCTGGCGCGCTCGGTCGGCGGCCGGGTTCGGCTGGGCCCTTGACGGGGTCGCCCGGACGTCCGCCGGGCTCCGCCGCACGTTCACCGGCGGCCGGGCGTCCGCCCGGAATCGGCGCGCCGCCGGGTGCCGGCGGGCCGCCGTCGCCGTTTGGTGCGCCCGTGCGGCAGTTGCCGCCCCCGCCGCTGGGTGCCGGGCGCTCGGTGGGCTCCGCCGCGCACGGTCAGCCCAGGGCCGTGCCACCCGGCGGGCCGGCCAGCCGCGCCGGTGCCGCGGCCGCGGCCGGATCCGGCCTGATGGCCGGGCCGCCCTCGCGGCCCGACCGGTTACCCCCGCCCACTTCGCGGTCCTATCCGCCGCTGCCCGCGGAGCCGCTCTCATCGGCGCCATTGCCGCCGGACATGCCCCTGGAGCCGTCCATCCTGGACACTCCGCCCGAGCGTGCCGAGGAGGCGTCGCTGCTGGCGCCGGTCTCGCTGGGCGAGCCGGGCTCGAGGGCGGAGTTCATCGGCGAGCTCGGCTACCACCCGCCGAAGGTGAATCCGTTCGGTGGTCCCGACTCGACCATTTTCGACTCGTCCTCGCTGTGGGCTCCGGCTACCCCCGCGGTCGAGGGATCCGGTGGATTCCTCCCGGCCACACCGCTGCCGGCCGGCGAGTTGGGCGCCGACCGGCGGGAGTTGCCGGTGGCCGCGCTGGGCGCCGAGCCGAGGTCAGCCGGCATCGAGGAGATGCCGATCGGGAACCCGTTCGACTCCTCCTCCGCCGACCTCGAGCCCGGCTTCGGCACGGGCGCGGGCGGCTACGACTCCCAGCCCGGCAACGAGGACTACCCCGATTCCGGATACGACGACTCGAACTACTCGACGTCGGACGGCGGGCCCGGCGGCACCGAACACGGCACCGAACACGGCACCGAACACGGCACCGAATACGGCGAGGACGAGCAGCCCGCCGGCTACGACGAGGCCGCCGGGTACGCCGAGGACGGTGCCGACGAGGACGCCGTGTACGACGAGGACGGCGAGGACGGGTACGAGGACGGGCACGACGACGGGGACGAAGGCCACCAGGCGCCGGCCGCCCAGGAGGACGACGAGTTCGGCTGGCCGGAGTTCGACGAGCCGGCCGACGGCGACGCCGAACCGTCGAGCGGCACGGCGCGTTCCGCTGGCGGCCCGACCGGCCCTGGCGAGGATTCACCCGACGGCCATCGCCCCCGGAAAGCCGCCGCCGGGTACTGACGGCCCCGCCGCGACGGTCGATTGCGGGTCCCGATTACCGTCGTGGCCATGAGTTCCGGTTCGACCAGTTACCTGCGGTTCCCTCACCTGTGCGGCTCGTCGCTCGTGTTCGTCGCGGAGAACGACATCTGGCTCGGCTCGGTGGACGGGGGTCGGGCCTACCGGCTGTCCGCCGACCAGGCGCGGGTGGCCAGCCCTCGGCTGCATCCCGGGGGCGAGCGCGTCGCCTGGACGTCCTGGCGGGATGGCGCCCCCGAGGTGCTGGTCAGCGACATCGAAGGCGGCCTGGCCACCCGGCTGACCTACTGGGGCGACCGCAAGACGCTGACCCTGGCCTGGAGCGGGCTGGACGAGGTCCTCGCGTGCACCGCGGCTGGGCAACCCTCCGGGCGGCGGACCTGGGCGCACGCGGTGCCCACCGATGGCGGCCCGTCCCGGCTACTGCCCTACGGACCGGTGTCCGGATTGGCTGACGGCGAGCTGGGCACCGCGCTGGTCAGCGCGGTGATGTCCCGCGAACCCGCGTGGTGGAAGCGGTACCGGGGCGGCACGGCCGGCAAGCTCTGGTGGCGGCCCGGCGCCGGGGCCGGCGCGGGCGAGGACGGGGAGTTCGTCCGGCTGCTGCCCGAGCTGGACGGCAACATCGAGGCGCCCATGGTGATCGGGTCCCGGGTGGCGTTCCTGTCCGACCACGAGGGTTGGGGCAACATCTACTCGGTCTCGGTGGACGGCGGGAACGGCGCGATCGGTACCGACCTGCGCAGGCACACCGACCACGGCTCGGCCGATTCAGCCGACAACATCCCGCCGTTCTACGCCCGGCACGCCACCACCGACGGCGACAGGATCGTCTACGAGTGCGCCGGCGAGCTCTGGTTGCTCGAGTCGCTGGACGGGCCGGCCCGCCGGCTGGATATCCGACTGGGCGGTCCGCGCACCGCCCGAGCCCGCCACCACATCAGCCCGGAGCGGCACCTGTCCTCGGCGGTGCCGGATCGGACCGGGCGGCTCAGCGTGGTGGGGGTGCGCGGGACGGTGCACCGGCTGGTGCATCGGGACGGCCCGGCGCGCACGCTGCTCGCCGAGCACGGCGTGCGGGCCCGGCTGGCCCGACCCCTGGGCTCCGACCGGGTGGTCTGGATCAGCGACGCGAGCGGCGAGGACGCCATCGAGATCACCGCGCTGACCGAGCCGGCGAACGGCACCGCCGCCGCGCCGAAGCGGTACGGCGCCGGGGAGATCGGCCGGGTGTTGGAGCTGACCTGCGCCCCGGACGGATCCCGGGCCGCGGTGGCCAGCCACGACGGTCGGCTGCTGGTGCTGGACACCGTCTCCGGCGAGCTCACCGAGCTGGCCAGGGGAGCCGACGGCGAGGTGACCGGGCTGGCGTTCGCACCGGACAGCGAGTGGCTGGCCTGGTCTGACCCGGTCGAGGCCGGGGTGCGCCGGATCCTGATCGCCCGGCTGACCGACGAGGCCCCGGTGCCGATCGCGGTGACCGCGACCCGGTTTGTGGATACCTCCCCGGTGTTCACCTCGGACGGCAAGCACCTGGCGTTCCTGTCCTACCGCAGCTTCGACCCGGTCTACGACGCGCACTCGTTCGACCTGTCCTTCCCCAACGGCTGCCGCCCGTTCCTGGTGCCGCTGGCCGCCCGCACACCGTCCCCGTTCGGGCCCTCGCCGGATGGCCGGCCGGTCGGCGGCTCGGACAGCGCGGACGGCGCGGACGGCGCGGACAATGCGGTCAGCCCAACGGGATCCGGCGGTGCCGGCGGCCCGGACGGTGCTGGCGGGACGGACGGTGCCAGCGGCTCGGACGGGGGCGACGGCGCGGAGACCGCCGGCGAAGCCACCGCGGCCGCCGAACCCAATACCAACAAGGACACCAGCGGCAAGGATGCGAGCGGCAAGGGCACGAAGGACTCGGTGCCGAAGCTGGTGGTGGACCCGGAGGGGCTGATCGACCGGGTCGTCGCGGTCCCGGTCGGCGAGGCCCGCTACTACCGGCTGCGGGCCGGCAAGGACTGCCTGCTCTGGCTGCGCAGCACACCCACCGGGGTGCTCGGCGACGGCCTCGCCGAGGGCGCCGAGGGGCCGCGTCCGACGCTGGAGCGCTACGACCTGAACCGCCGCAGGCACGACCGGATAGCCGACCCGGCGGACAGCTTCGAGGTCAGCGGCGACGGCACCCGGATCGTGGTGCGGGACCGCCGCTCGCTGCGGGTGCTGCGGACCGACCGGTCCGGGTCGGACAAGCCGGGGGACGACAACGCCGAAGAGTTCGACATCGACCTGAGCCGCATCGCGGTCACCGTCGACCCGACGGCCGAGTGGCGGCAGATGTACGACGAGGCCGGCCGGCTGATGCGCGACCACTTCTGGATCGGCGACATGTCCGGGGTGGACTGGGCCGGCGAGCTGGCCCGGTACCGGCCGCTGGTGGACGCGGTTGGCAGCCACGACGACCTGGTCGACCTGCTCTGGGAGGTGCAGGGCGAGCTGGGCACCTCACATGCCTACGTGACACCGGCCAGCGGGTACGGCTCCGGTGACCGGCCCGGGCTGCTCGGCGCCGACCTGGAGCGCGACGAGGCTGGCCGGTGGCGGATCGCCCGGGTGCTGCCGGCGGAGTCCTCCGACCCGAGGGCGCGCAGCCCGCTCACCGCGCCGGGTGTGGACGTACGGGCCGGCGACGTGCTGCTCGCGGTCGGGGGTCGCGCGGTCGACCCGGTCACCGGGCCGGCCCCGCTGCTGGTCGGCACCGCCAACCAACCCACCGAGCTGACCGTGCTGGCCGCCGGTGCCTCGGACAGCGACGCGGCGCGGCGGGTGGTGGTGCTGCCTCTGGCCGACGACGAGCAGCTGCGCTACCAGGACTGGGTGGCCGGCCGCCGGGCGTTCGTGGCGGACCGCTCCGAGGGGCGGCTGGGCTACCTGCACCTGCCCGACATGGTCGCCACCGGGTGGGCGCAGCTGCATCGTGATCTTGGACGGGAGACCGCGCGCGAGGGCCTCATCGTGGACGTCCGGGACAACGGCGGCGGCCACCTGTCCCAACTGGTGATCGAGAAGCTGTCCCGCCGGGTGATCGGTTGGGACGTGATCCGGCACGGCCAGCCGACCACCTACCCGTTGGAGTCGCCGCGCGGGCCGGTGGTGGCGGTGGCCAACGAGTTCTCCGGCTCGGACGGCGACATCGTCACCGCCGCCTTCCAGCGGGTGGGCATCGGGCCGGTGGTCGGCGTGCGTACCTGGGGCGGCGTAATCGGCATCGACAGTCGCTACCGGCTGGTGGACGGCACCGCGGTGACCCAGCCCCGGTACTCGTTCTGGCTGGACAACCTGGGCTGGGAACTGGAGAACAGCGGGGTCAGCCCGGACGTCGAGGTGGTGATGTCCCCCGCCGACTACGCCGCCAGCCGCGACCCACAACTGGCCACCGCCGTAGACCTAGCCCTCACCGCCCTAGCCGAACGCCCCGCCGCCGTCCCCCCCGATGCCGCCACCCGCCCGTCCCGCTCCCGCCCACCCCTCCCACCCCGCCCCTAAACGGCCCGCGAGTCGGGGATTTCGTCAGGGCGAGTCGGGGATTCCGCCAGCCAAAGACGGTTTACGGGGCGCCGCGGTAGGTGCCGACCGTCCAGAGGTTGCCCTCCGGGTCGCGCAGGGTGAACGTGTGCGAGCCGTAGTCGGTGTCCTCCAGCTCGCGGGCGATGCCGGCGCCGGCCGCCTGGACGCGCTGGTAGATGGCGTCCACCTGGTCGGTGACCAGGTACACCGAGGTGGTGCCCGGCCGCATCTCACCGTGCGGGCCCTCGCAGTACTTGGTGGACCCGAGCATCACGCCCCCGCCCTCGGGCCAGCGCAGCTCGGCGTGGGTGATGTCGCCGGAGTCGTCCGGGACCACCAGGGCCTCACGGAAGCCGAGCACGTCGACCAGGAAGCGCAGCCCGCCCGGCGCGTCGTCGTAGCGCAGCGCCGGCCACACCGTCGGCGAGGGAACAGCGGGGGCAGTGGCGGCAGTGGGTTCGGTTGTTGTCATGCCCTCAGCCTGCGCCGGTGAACACCTCGCCGTCTTGGAGAAACGGGAGCTCCTCGGCGATCCAGGTGCCCGGCGTGCAGCCGGCCAGCGCGCGCCACTCGTTGGTCAGATGCGCCTGGTCGAAGTACCCGCAGACCAGCGCGACCTCGGCCAGCCCACCCGGAGGCAGCCGGCGAAGCAATTCGGCGGCCCGACCGAACCGGACCACCCTGGCGGCCTGCTTGGGTGCCAGGCCGAGTTCCCGGGCGAACTGCTCGGAGAAGTGCCGGCGGCTCCAGCCCACCTCGGCGGCCAGCCGGGTGACCGGCACCGTGCCGCCGGCGCGCAGGATCTCCCGCCACGCCCAGCGCACCTCGCCTGGTGGCTGATACGTCGCCGCCCGCGCGGCCCGGAGCAGCAACACCTGGTCCAGGATCTCGAACCGGCGCGCCCAGCTCGGCGCGTTGACCAGCCGTTCGGGCAGCTCAGCCAATTCGGCGTGCGGCAGGTCGGCCAGGTCGAGCACCCGGCCGCACAGCTCGGAGGCGGACACCCCGAGCAGGGTGCGCACGCCGAGCGGGCTGACCTCGAGATGCACCCCGGCCTGGACCCGATCCTGCGCGATCAGCGCCGGCCCGGTGTGCAGGCCGCCGACAAAGCCCTGGCAGCGGGCCGGATGCTGCTCGGACCCGGGCATGCCGAGCAGCCGGATCGGCGCCTCCAGGCTGATGATCAGCGTCACGTGCTGGCTGGGCAGGCCCCGGTGTACCTCCAGCAGCACGCCGTCCTGCCGGTAGCCGATGTACCGGCTGACCAGCGCGTGCAGCGCTGGGTGCGGGCGGCGGACCGCCCAGTCCAGCTCCGCTCCGGCCATGCGATCCAGGGTAGGTGCGATCCCCGGCAGCGCGGAACTCAGAAAGGTCGATCAGACCCCAGCGCGCGTAGTGTGACCATCGCCTCGCCGGCCCGTTCAGCGGGCACGAACAGGTGGTCGTGGTGGTAGCCGGCGATCACATTGCAGCTGATCCCCGCCTCCGCGAGCCGGGTGCTCACCGCTGCGGTGAGGCCCACCGCGGCGAGGTCGGAGTGCACCCGCAGGGTGATTCGGGCGGCTAGGTAGTCGTGGCGTAGGCCGGCCCTGTCGGCTTCCTCCCTGGTCAGCACCAGGGTGAGGCCTTCGTCTTCGCCGACCGTGGCCACCGGGTGCAGCCCGGCCGGCACGCCTGGCTCGGGCGACACGACGAACACGTACTCGCCGGGAACGCGTTCCGGCGTCATTCCCGCCAGCAGCCGCCCGAGGTCCCGTTCACCAGCCATGTCCCCGATCATCCCCGGCCGGGATGCGGCCGAGCGGAAAGTGGTTCGGCGGAAGTCGTAGGCTGGATGTGAGGCTCCGCCCGAGCGCTCGTCCTGGGCAGGGGTCTGTCCGCGCCTCCCGCGCGTGTGCCTGATGCAGTGAAGGATCCCCCGTGTCCGATGTACCCACCGCTTCGCCCGGATTGCTGGCCGCCGCACTGGCGGATTCCGGGCTGGCCACCCTGCTCGACTCGGTCGGCGCGCCGAGCCTGCACGTCGAGGGCCCGGTCGCGCTCCGCCCGCTGGTAGCCGGCGCGCTGGCCGGGGCGGCCGCCCCCACCACCTTGGCGATCACCGCCACCGAGCGGGAATCCGAGGATCTCGCCGCCGCGCTGGGCGAGCTGATCGGGGCCGACGCGGTCGCCGTGTTGCCGTCCTGGGAGACGCTGCCGCACGAGCGGCTCTCCCCGCGCAGCGACACCGTGGGCCGGCGCATCTCGCTGTTCCACCGGCTGGCAAGGGCGGCAACCACCGATAAGGACGACACGGACGGTCCGCCCAGGGTCGTGGTTGCCGCGGTGCGCAGCCTGATCCAACCGATCGCCCCCGGCCTCGGCCAGCTGGAGCCGGTCGCGCTCAAGGTCGGCGACACGCACGACTTCGACGAGCTGCTGCACCGGCTGGTCGAGCTGGCCTACGTCCGGGTGGACATGGTCACCGGGCGCGGCGAGTTCGCCGTGCGTGGCGGCATCGTGGACGTCTTCCCGCCCACCGCGGTGCATCCGATCCGGGTGGAGATGTGGGGCGACGAGGTCTCCGAGCTGCGCCAATTCGCGGTGGCCGACCAGCGCACCATCGGCGCGGTGGACCGGCTGGACGCCCCGCCGTGCCGGGAGCTGCTGCTCACCGAGCCGGTCCGGGCCAGGGCCGCCGAGCTGGCGGCCGAGCAGGTGAACAACGCCGCGCTCGGCGAGCTGCTCGGCAAGCTGGCAGAGGGCATCCCGGTCGAGGGCATGGAGTCGCTCATCCCGGTGCTCTGCGAGGGCGCCCTCGATCTGCTCACCGACCTGATGCCGCCAGGCGCGCACGTGCTGCTGATCGATCCCGAGCGGATCCGTACCAGGGCCGCCGACCTGGTGCGCACCGGCCAGGAGTTCCTGGAGGCGAGCTGGCTCGCGGCGGCCGGCGGGCCACACGCGAAGAGCCCGATCGACCTGGGTTCCTCGGCCTACCGGAGCCTGGACGAGGTGGCCGAGCACGCGCGGGCCACCGGGCGCCGGTGGTGGACGCTGAGCCCGTTCGGCACCGACGACACAGGCGAGGCGACCGACGGCCCGATCATCCGCCCGGACATCCACGCGGTGGAGTCCTACCGGGGCGATTTGCCCAGGGCGCTGGACGACCTGCGCGCGCACACCGCCAGCGGTGGCGCCGCCGTGCTGCTGTTGGCCGGCGCCGGTACCGCGCAGCGGGCCGCCGAGCAGTTGGGCGAGGCCGAGGTGCCGGTCCGACTGGTTCCGGACGGCTTGCCGGAGCCGCCGGAAAAGGGCCTGGTCACGGTGAGCCGTGGGGTGCTCAGCGACGGGTTCCGGGCACCGGAGCTGGGCCTGCTGGTGCTCACCGAGTCCGACCTCACCGGGAACCGGGCGACCACCGGCGAGATCCGCAAGCTGGCCTCCCGGCGGCGCAACGCGGTCGAACTGGACAGCTTGAAGCCCGGCGACCACGTGGTGCACAGCCAACACGGCATCGGCCGGTTCGTGGAGATGCGCGAGCGCACGGTCAGCGGCGCCACCAGGGAGTACCTGGTGCTGGAGTACGCCTCCAGCAAGCGGGGCCAACCGGCTGACCGGCTGTACGTGCCCACCGACCAGCTGGACGAGGTGAGCCGCTACGTGGGCGGCGAGACCCCGACGCTGAACAAGATGGGCGGCGGGGACTGGGCGAAGACCAAGAGCCGGGCCCGCCGCGCGGTCCGGCAGATCGCCGCCCAGCTGGTCCAGCTCTACGCGGCGCGCAAGGCCAGCCCCGGCCACGCGTTCGCCAAGGACACCCCCTGGCAGCGCGAGCTGGAGGACGCCTTCCCCTATACCGAGACGCCGGACCAGCTGGCCGCGATCAACGAGGTCAAGGCCGACATGGAGCAGCCGGTGCCGATGGACCGGGTGGTCTCCGGGGACGTCGGTTTCGGCAAGACCGAGATCGCCGTGCGGGCCGCGTTCAAGGCGGTGCAGGACGGCAAGCAGGTCGCCGTGCTGGTGCCCACCACGCTGCTGGCCAGCCAGCACCTGCAGACCTTCGCCGACCGGATGCGCTCGTTCCCGGTGACGGTGAAGGGGCTGTCCCGGTTCACCGACACGGCCGAGTCCACCGAGACGCTCAAGGGGCTGGCCGAGGGCACCGTGGACGTGGTGATCGGCACCCACCGGCTGCTGCAGAGCGGCGTGCGGTGGAAGGACCTCGGCCTGGTCATCGTGGACGAGGAACAGCGCTTCGGGGTGGAGCACAAGGAACACATCACCGCGCTGCGCGCGCACGTCGACGTGCTGGCCATGTCCGCCACGCCGATCCCGCGCACCCTGGAGATGAGCCTGGCCGGGATCCGCGAGCTGTCCACCATCGCCACCCCGCCGGAGGAGCGGCACCCGGTGCTGACCTACGTGGGCGCCTACGACAGCAAGCAGGTGGGCGCCGCGATCCGCCGCGAACTGCTCCGCGACGGCCAGGTGTTCTACGTGCACAACCGGGTATCGTCCATCGACCGGGCCGCCCAGACGGTCCGCGAGCTGGTCCCTGAGGCGCGAGTCGCGGTGGCGCACGGGCAGATGAACGAGGACCTGCTGGAGCGCACCGTGGCCGGGTTCTGGCAGAACGAGTTCGACGTGCTGGTGTGCACCACGATCGTGGAGAACGGGCTGGACATCTCCAATGCCAACACGCTGATCGTGGAGCGCTCGGAGAACCTCGGGTTGTCCCAGCTACACCAGTTGCGGGGCCGGGTCGGCCGGGGCCGGGAGCGGGGTTACGCCTACTTCCTCTACCCACCGGAGTCGCCGCTCACCGAGACCGCGCATGACCGGCTGGCCACCATCGCGCAGCACTCCGAGCTGGGTTCGGGTACCGCGGTGGCGATGAAGGACCTGGAGATCCGCGGCGCCGGCAACATCCTGGGCGCCGAGCAGTCCGGACACATCGCCGGCGTCGGTTTCGACCTGTACGTCCGGCTGGTCGGCGAGGCGGTGGCCGCGTTCCGCCAGCAGGGCGGGGCCGGAGCCGGCGAGGAGCACCGGCAGCTGGCCGAGGTGCGGGTCGAGCTCCCGATCGATGCACATGTTGCACATGACTACATATCCGGCGAGCGGCTGCGCCTGGAGGTGTACCGAAAGATCGCCGAGGCGGGCGACGAGGACACGCTGACCGCCATCACCGAGGAGCTCACCGACCGCTACGGCACACCGCCGGAGCCGGTGCGCAACCTGATCGCGGTGGCCATGTTCCGGCAGACCTGCCGGGGCTACGGGGTGAGCGAGGTGGCGCTGACCGGCAGCTCGGTCCGGCTCAGCCCGCTGGACCTGCCGGAGTCCGCCCAGCTGCGGCTGCGCCGGCTGCACCCCCGGTCGAACTACAAGGCGGCGGCCAAGACGGTCGTGGTGCCCCGCCCGGCCAGCGGGGCCGCCGGCGGTGGGCAGCGAATGGGCACCGCCCCGATGCGCGACACCGAGCTGCTGGACTGGTGCGCCAGGCTGATCTCCGACTTGGTGACCCGTCCGTCGGTACCGGCCGGGTCCGGGGTCGGCGAGTCCGGCGGATGACCGGGCGTGAGACAGTACCGCCGTGCTGATCGACCAGTTACCTGCTCCACGCTGGGGTAGTGCCCCGCGCACACGTGCCCGAGCCGCTCGCCGCCGAGCTCCGGTCCTTGTCGTTGCACTGGGCGCCGCCTGCGCCCTGCTCGCCGGATGCGGGAGCGGGCCCAACCAGGCCGGCGCGGCGGTGATCGTCGGGAACAGCTCGGTGTCCCTGACCGATGTGCAGGCCCGGGTTGACCAGGTGCTCAACCGCTCTGACGTGATGACGAACCTCACCGCCAGGGGCAACACCGCCGCGGACATCGCCCGCTTTGTGGCCACCAGGCAGGTGCAGCATCTGCTGCTCGCCCAGGCCGCGCAGCGGGACGGCATCGTGGTCGACGACCAGCGGGTGGACGCGGAGCTGGCCAAGCCGGACACCGCCCAGATGCTGAACGGCGACCTGGTGTTCGACCCGGTCGCGGCCCGCGAGGCGGTGCGCGACCAGCTGATCGCCGAGGCGCTGACCGCCAAGTACCTGGACCGGCTGGCGGTCACGGTGGACGTCACCACCGCGAGCTCCCGGGACGAGGCGCTGAGCAAGGCACGGCTGCTCGCCGCCGGCCCGGCGCAAGCCGCCGCCGTGCTGGCCGCCGACGGCGCCAACGCGCAGCGCAACCTGCAGCTGCGCGCGGCGCTGGTGCCCCAGTCGGCGGCGCTGTTCCTGTTCGGTACCCCGGCCGGCCAGGTGGTGGCGACCCAGACCTCGGCGTCCCCGGACGTGTGGACGCTGGTCCGGGTGACCAGGCGCAGCACCGACGGGCCGCCGGTGGGTGACCCGAACGCGACCTCGGTGGCCCAGCTCGGCGTGCAGACCATGGACGACATCGGCCGCCGGCTCACCCAGCCGCTGGCCGAGCAGCTGGGGGTGCGGGTGAGCCCGCGCTACGGCACCTGGGATCCGTTGTTCCTGTCCGTGCTGCCGCCGGGACAGCAGCCCAGCGTGGTGCTGCCCGCGACCCTGAGCTAGAGCTCGAGCGTGGGAGGCCCGATGGCCCGGACACTGGTGGTGCTGTCCAGCCGGCTCGGCGCCGTGCTGCCGGCCGCCGCGGTGCCCGCGTTGCGCGAGGCCGAGCGGGTGTTGGCGGATGCCACGGTGCCGGACACGCTGGTCGCCGAGGTCGGTGCGCGGCGCTCCGAGGGTTGGACGGACGGCGGGCCGACCGGGTCTGAGGTGTTGCTCACCACGAACCGGGCACATCCGCTGCGCGGGCAGGCCACTTCGGTGGTGGAGACCCCGGAACCGGCCGGTTCGGCGCTGCTGGACGCGATCGCGGTGATGGACCGGCTGCGCTCGCCCGGCGGTTGCCCGTGGGACGCCGAGCAGACCCACCTGTCGCTGCTGAAGTACCTGGTCGAGGAGTGCTACGAGCTGTACCAGGCGGTGGAGGACGCCGACCGGGCCGCCCTGCGCGAGGAGCTGGGCGACGTGCTGCTGCAGGTGCTGTTCCACGCCAGGGTGGCCACCGAGGGCGGGGTGAAGCCCTACCCGCCGGACGCGGCCCGGTTCGGCATCGACGAGGTGGCCGCCGACCTGGTGCGCAAGCTGGTGGACCGGCACCCGCACGTGTTCCCGGCGGACGGCGAAGCCGAGGTGGCGCCGGCCGACCGGGTGCGCACCGCTTCCGATCAGGAGGTGCGCTGGGACCAGCTGAAGCGGGCGGAGAAGCGCCGCGAGTCCAGTATGGACGGCGTGGCGACCAGCCAGCCTGCGGCGGCGCTGGCCGCCAAGCTGGTGTCCAGGGCGCGCAAGGCGGGCCTGCCGGAGGACCTGGTGTACGCGGTCAACGGGGCGTCCGGGCACGGCTTGTTCGAGCGGGTGGGGCAGCTGGCCTGGGGCGGCGCCGACCCCGAGCAGGAGCTGCGCGGCGCCGCCCGGTGGTTCGAGCGCGCGGTCCGCGCGGCGGAGAACGCGGCCAGGGCCGAGGGCCTCGATCCGCACGACTTGTCCGAGGCGGACTGGCAGCGCTTCTGGCCTCGTTCGTGACTCACGGACGGGCACCGTCGAACTGATCACCCTAACGGGGACCTGGCTGGTCCACTCGAGCGTCCTGAGGGCGTGCTCAGTCGCCGATTGACGGTCGTTCTAAGCCAAGCCTAGCCTGATCTCGCTAATCGGGGAGGTTGAAGCTTCAGTATGTTGCCCACGTTTGTGATCGGGCTCCGTGAGGGTCTCGAAGCGTCGTTGATCGTGGGCATCGTGGCCGGCTTCCTCGGGCGGCAGGGACGGCGCGACGCGCTGCGCCAGGTGTGGCTGGGTGTCCTCGCCGCGGTGGTGATCTGCATCGTGGTCGGGGTCGTGCTGGAGATCATCTCCGCCGACCTGCCGCAGGCGCAGCAAGAGGGCCTGGAGACGGTGATCGGCCTGTTCGCGGTGGCCATGGTCACCTACATGGTGGTCTGGATGCGCCGCCACTCCCGCGACCTCAAGGGCGAACTGGAGGGCGCGGCCGGCCAGGCGCTGGCCCGGGGCTCGGCCCGCGCGCTGGTGGCCATGGCCTTCCTGGCGGTGCTCCGGGAGGGGTTCGAGACCGCCGTGTTCCTGCTCGCCGCGTTCCAGGCCAGCACCAGCCCGGGGCTGGCCGGCACCGGCGCGGTGATCGGCATCCTGCTCGCGGTGGTGCTCGGCTACGGCATCTACCGAGGCGGCGTCCGGCTCAACCTCAGCCGGTTCTTCCGGGCCACCGGCGTGGTCCTGGTGCTGGTCGCCGCCGGCCTGGTGATGACCGCCTTGCACACCGCCCACGAGGCCGGCTGGGTCAACTTCGGGCAGCGCCGGGTCGCCGACCTTTCCTGGTTCGTGCTACCCGGCACCCCGGTCTCCTCCCTGGTCACCGGCGTGCTCGGGATCCAGCCCTATCCGGTGCTCGTCGAGGTGGCGGCTTGGAGCTGCTACCTGGTGCCGCTGCTGGTTTACCTGCTCTGGCCGCAGCGCCGACTCTCCAGGCGGGCGTCCCGGGCGGACGAGCCGAGCCCGGTGTCCTGAGCTCCCTTAGACCCTCGGCGGCCCCGCCCTCCGGACCGGCTGCCGGCCCCGGCGCGGCTACCCCGATCTTCCATCCAGCAAGAAGGGCACCACGTCATGGCTTCGATTCGAGCGGATCGCCTGGCCGCCGCGGCGGCGCTACTGTGCGCGGCGACCCTGCTGGCCGGCTGCGGGGGGTCGGGCGGCTCCGGCGCGGCGGCGCCCAGTGAGCCGACCACCGAGGTGAAGATCGCGCTGTCCGACGCGGGCTGCGAACCGACACCGGCCAACGTGCCGCCCGGCCCGGTGAAGTTCTCCATCACCAACTCCGGGTCGGCCAAGGTCACCGAGGCGGAGCTGCAGCGGGACGGCAAGATCCTGGGCGAGAAGGAGAGCCTGACGCCGGGCCTGTCCGGGGACTTCTCGCTGCGCCTGGATGGCGGCGGGTACAGCATCTACTGCCCCGGCGGCGCAAAGGACACCTGGACGTTCACCGTCACCGGCGGCGGCGGCGCCCCGACCGCCCCGGCGGACACCTCCCTGGCGGTGGCCACCCAGGGCTACCACGACTACATCGTGTCCGAAGTGGACCAGCTGGTGTCCACCACCAAGACGTTCACCGACGGGGTGCGGGCCGGTGACGCGGCAAAGGCCAAGGCGGCGTTCGCCCCGGCGCGGGTGCATTACGAGGCCGTGGAGCCGGTGGCGGAGAGCTTCGGCGACCTGGACCCGGACATCGACGCGCGCATCGACGACGTGCCGGACCCGACCAGGTGGACCGGATTCCACCGCATCGAGAAGGCGCTCTGGGTGGACAACTCGCTGGCCGGCATGGCGCCGCTGGCGGACAAGCTGGACACCGACGTGAACACCCTGAAGACCAAGGTGACAGCCGCGACCTACCAGCCGGCGCAGCTGGCCAACGGCGCGGGCGACCTGCTCACCGAGGTCTCCACCTCGAAGGTCACCGGCGAGGAGGACCGCTACTCGCACACCGACCTGTGGGACTTCCAGGCCAACATCGACGGCGCCCGCAAGTGCTTCGAGCTGCTCCGCCCGGCGCTGGCGGCGAAGAACCCGGAGCTGGCCCAGCAGCTGGA
>DASWST010000247.1:0-99500 GCA_036402515.1 Pseudonocardia sp. | reverse complement strand
CCTTCGTCGATGAGCCGGAAAGTGGTCACGATGGAGCAGAAGCTCGCCGCCGTGTTCGCGGATTTCGCCCATGGCCGAGCGACGGTCACCAAGGTATGCGCCGAGTTGGGTATCTCCCGAGACACCTTCTACCGCTACCGGCGCCAGTTCGCCGCGGAGGGCCTGACCGGCCTGCACCCCCGCTCCCGGGCACCGAAGACCACACCGACGCGCACCGGCGAAACGATGACCGCGTTGATCGTGACCGCGCGCAAAGAGCTCGAACGCGAGGGCTGGGACAACGGCGCCCGCTCGATCTACGCCCGGCTGCACCACGACGGCCTCAGCGAGGTGCCCTCGGCCCGCACCATCCACCGGGTGCTGCAACGCCAGGGCCTGATCGAGCCCGAGCCGCGCAAACGGCCCCGCTCGTCCTACCGGCGGTTCGTGTTCCCCGCCACCGACGACTGCTGGCAGATCGACGCATTCGAACACACCCTGGCCAACCCCGCGGCAAGCGTGGTCGTGGTGTTCGAGGTTCTCGACGATCACTCCCGCTACAACATCGACTCGCTGGCATGGCCCAGCGAAAGCACCGAAGGCGCCTGGACCGCGATGACCCGAGCCATCGGCCGCTACGGAACCCCCCGCATGGTCCTCAGCGACAACGGCCTGGCCTTCACCGGCCGCCGGGTCAACAGCCGGGTGCTGTTCGAGAAGAACCTGGCTCGCCTGGGCGTCAAGCTCATCAACACCCGGCCCCGGCACCCACAGACCAACGGCAAGAACGAACGCGCCCACCGCACCGCTCAGCGCTGGCTAGCCGCCCAACCCCCGGCCACCACCATCGCCGGCCTGCAAACCCTGCTCGAGCGCTACCGCACCGCCTACAACCGCCGCCCCCACCAAGGCATCGACCACCACACCCCCCTCGAACGCCGCCTCGCCGGCACCCGCCCAACCCCACCAACACCCGCCCAACCCATCGAGCACACCGAGGCCATCGAAGCCCGCACCAGCAGCCGCGACGGCTACCTCGCCCTGCAAAACACGATCATCCCGCTCGGAGTCGAATACGCCGCGCTACCAGTCACCGCGTTCATCACCGGCGACCACACCCTGATCTTCTACCGCGAACAACTCATCCGCGAACTAGTCATCGACCGCACCCGCAAACGCCAACCACCCGCCCGACCCCGCCCCGGCACCCGACGTACCCTCACCTACAACCCCCACCCCTGACTGTCAGACATGTCCTGTCACCAACTGTCAGAGATCTCCTGTCACATCACACAGTTTGTGCGGTATGCGAAGTGCAGGCCAGGTATGCGAAGTGGTGGGGCCGCCGGGGGACGGCGGCGGGTGGGACGGCGGCGGGTGGGACGGCGGGGGTTAGCGGCCGTCGAGCAGGGGTTGGCGTGGGTTCCAGGTGGTGCCGTCGCGGGCGTCCTTGCGTCGCCGGGCGATGCCGGACAGGGTCTCCAGCACGACCCGGTTGGCCAGGAACGAGGTGATGTCCGCGTGGTCGTACGGCGGCGACACCTCCACCACGTCGACCCCGACCACCGGCAGCTCGTAGGCGATCCGGCGCACCGAGTCGAGCAGCTCTCGCGCGGTCAGGCCGCCGGGCTCCGGGGTGCCGGTGCCGGGGGCGTGCCCCGGGTCGCACACGTCGATGTCCACCGACAGGAAAACCCCGTCGCAGTCGTCGGTGGCGATGCCGAACGCCTCGGCGAGGCACTCGGGCAGGCCGCGCGCGACGATCTCGGTCATCTCGTAGGAGCGCATCCGCTGCTCGGCCATCCAGGCCAGCGTCGGCGGCTCCGGCCAGTAGCCCCGCAGGCCGATCTGCAGGAACCGGTCGCCACGCAGCGCGCCGGACTCGATCAGCCGGCGCATCGGCTGACCGTGCCCGACCAGCGAGCCGAACGTGATGTCGCCGGTGTCCGCGTGGGCGTCGAAGTGGATCATCGAGATCCGGCCCTGACCGAGGTGCTGGGCCACCCCGGCGGCATCCGGCCAGGCGATGGTGTGGTCCCCACCGAGCACCAACGGGATGGCCCCGGTGCGGGTCACCGCGTACACCGCCGCCTGCAGGTCGCGCACCGAGCGCTCCGCGTCCCCGGAGTACATCTCCACGTCGCCGGCGTCGTACACCCGTAGATCCGTACCCAGCCCGTCCACCCGCAGCGCCAGGGACGGGCGGGAGCCGTCGTGCGGCAGGTAGCAGCTCTGCCGGATGTACTGAGGGCCGAACCGGGTGCCGGCGCGGTGTGAGGTGCCGCCGTCGAACGGGGCGCCCAGGATGACCACGTCGGCATCGGCGTAGGTCTCCGGCTCCGCCCAGTCGCACCGGTCGACGCCGAGGAAGGTGATGTCCGGGCCGAACTGTGCACCGTAGCGGGGCACCCTCATTCCCCCAGGTAGGACATCACGTGCTTGACCCGGGTGTAGTCCTCCAGGGAGTACAGCGAGAGGTCCTTGCCGTAGCCGGACTGTTTGACCCCGCCGTGCGGCATCTCGGCCACCAGCGGAATGTGGCAGTTGACCCACACGCAGCCGGTGTCGATCGCGGCGGACACCCGCAGCGCGGTGCCGTGGTCGCGGGTCCACACGCTGCTGGCCAGGCCGTAGTCGGTGTCGTTCGCCATGGCCACCGCCTCGGCCTCCTCGGTGAAGCTCTGCACGGTGATCACCGGGCCGAAGATCTCGGTGCGGATCAGCTCGTCGTCCTGGCGCAGCCCGCTGACCAGGGTGGGGGTGTAGAAGTAGCCCTCCCCGCCGGCCTTCTCGCCGCCGGTGACCACCCGCGCATGCGACGGCGCCCGCTCCACCAGCCCGGACACGTGCCGCAACTGGTTGGGGTTGTTCACCGGCGGGATGAAGAAGTCCTCGCTGCCCGCCGTCTCGTCGCGGGAGAGCCGGACGGTGGCGGCCTGCTCGGCCAGCGCGGCGACCAGGTCGTCCCGGACGCCGGCGGCCGCGATCACCCGGGTGGCCGCGGTGCAGTCCTGCCCGGCGTTGAAGTAGCCGGCCACCGCGATGCCCTCGGCGGCCGCGGCGATGTCAGCGTCCGCGAACACGATCACCGGGGCCTTGCCGCCCAGTTCCAGGTGCGCCCGCTTGACCCGATCGGCGGCCGCGTGCGCGACCGCCTTGCCGGCGGCGGTGCTGCCGGTGATGGACACCATCGCCGGGGTCGGGTGCTGGGTCAGCGCCGCTCCGGTGGACCGGTCACCGCAGACCACATTGAACACCCCGGCGGGCAGAATGTCGGCGAACAGCTCGGCCATCAGCACCGTGCTGGCCGGCGTGGTGTCCGACGGCTTGAGCACCATGGTGTTGCCGGCGGCCAGGGCCGGGGCGAACTTCCACACCGCCATCATCATCGGGTAGTTCCACGGCGCCACCGAGCCGACCACGCCCACCGGCTCGCGGCGGATCGTGGAGCTGTAGCCGCGCATGTACTCCGCGCTGGCCTTGCCCTCCAGCATCCGGGCCGCCCCGGCGAAGAACCGGATCTGGTCGACCATCGGCGGGATCTCCTCGGCGAGGGTCAGCGCGACCGGCTTGCCGGTGTTCTCCGCCTCCGCCGCGACCAGCCGCTCGGCGTTCGACTCGATCGCGTCGGCCATCCGCAGCAGGTAGCCCATCCGCTCGCCCGGGGTGGTCTTGCGCCAGTCGGTGAAGGCCCGCGAGGCGGCGCCGAACGCGGCGTCGATGTCCGGTTCGGTGGACAGCGGGGCGGAGGCATACACCGCGCCGGTGGACGGGTTGACCACGTCGGTGTAGCGGCCTTCCGAGGGCGCGACGAACTCGCCGCCGATGAAGTTGGACAGCTGGGTCTTCTCGGTCATGAGGGCAGTCTGCTCCACGGAATCGCTCGCGTGCACCCTCGTTCGCTCCCAGATCGGTCCTCGTTGCCGGGGACCGCACCGGAAAACGCGGCCACCCTCCTACAGGTAGTTGTTCCGCAGGGCTGCCTGGTCGGGCAGCTCCAGCGGGGGCAGCGCGGCACCGGTGGCCCTGGCCAGGATGTGGTCGGCCAGCGCGGGGTTGCGGGCCAGCACCGGGCCGTGCAGGTACGTGCCGATGATCCGCTCGCTGAGCGCTCCCTCGCCGGCCGCCCGGGCGAATGGGCGCTCGCCGTTGCCGACGCCGGAGACGACCTGCCCGAGCGGGCGCACCCCGGGCCCCAGGGTGGTCGCGCCTCGGTGGTTCTCGAACCCACACAGCTGTCCGACGCCGGGCAGGTGGCAGTCGGTGACGATGTTTCCGGTGGCGCGGCGCCGCCGGGGGCGGGTGGTGATGTCCAGCAGGCCGGCGCCGGAGTGCTCGCGGCCGTCGCTGTCGGCCATGGTCCGGCCGAGGATCTGCAGTCCGGCGCACACGGCCAGGGTCACCCCGCTGCTCTCCAGCGCATGACACAACGCCCGGTGACTGCGCAGCCAGCTGGCCGCGAACAGCTGCGCGGTGTCCTCGCCGCCGCCGAGCAGGTAGATGTCACACCCGGTCGGCGGGGCCTGCCCGGCGGTGCAGCGCAGCACCTCGGCGGACATGCCACGCCAGCGCAGCCGCTGCGCCAGCACGGTGGCGTTCCCGGAGTCGGAATAGGTGCCCAGCACGTCGGGGAGCAGCAGCCCGATGGTGATCGTCGAGTCGGTGGTCATCAGGTCGTCAGTGACCCCAGATCGATAACGACATCGCACGTGGCCCGCTCAGCGACCGATGCCCAGCCGCTGCTGCAGCGCGAAGAACGCGGTGTAGTTGGCGACCACGTCGACGTCTCCCGGGGGTAACTGGTCCAGTGCGGCCAGCGGATCGGGGTCGGTGTGGTGGTCCAACCCGGCGTAACTGAGCCGCACGCCCACGTCGGCCGCGTGCTCCCCACTGGCCGCCATCGGGCGGGAGCCCAGCGCGGCGAAATCGACGTCCCAGAGCCACGAGGTGTCCCGTCCGTCGGCTTCCCTGGCGTTCACCGCAACCACCAGCGGCCGGCTGGTGTCCAGCATAGCCAGCGTGGCCGCCCAGCCGGCCGGGTTCTTGGCCAGCAGCAGCCGGACCGTGTGCCGCCCCCGGCAGACCGCCGCGTAGCGCCCGGCCACCTGCTCCAGTGCGCCGACCGCCTCGCTGGCCTGAGCCGCCGGCACCATCTCGTGGTGTGCCGCGGCCACCGCCATCAGCGCGTTGGCCCGGTTGACCCCACCGGGCAGCCCCAGCGTCAGCGGGGTCATCGACTCCGCGGTGCACACCACGTCGCCGTCCAGCCACCAGCTCGGCTCCGGGCGGGCCAGCCCGCACCCACACCGCCAGCGCGCCGCCACCTCTACCAGCAGCCGGCCGCACCGGGGACAGGTCAACGAGTCCGCGCGCCACTCCGAGCCGGCCCCGGCCCACACCACCGGGCCCTCGGCGTGCCCGGCCGCCCACACCGTCATCGGGTCATCGGCGTTGGCGAACACCGTGGTCCGGGGCAGCTGGGCCAGCGCCGCGCCGATCGCCGCCGCCGTCTTGCGCACCTCGGCGGCCCGATCCAGCTGGTCCCTGGTCAGGTTCAGCAGCACGATCGCCGCCGGATCACACCGCCGCGCCACGGACGCCAGATGCAGCTCGTCGACCTCGAGCACCGCCCAGCGCGCGTCCGGCCGCTCGGCCAGGGCGGCCACCGCCCCGTCGGCCATGTTCGAGCCCGACGCGTTGTGCGCCACCGCGCCCCGGCTGGCCAGCGCGGCCGCCAACATGTGGCTGGTGGTGGTCTTGCCGTTGGTGCCCGAGACCAGCACCACCCGACGGCCCGCCGACAACCGGTGCAGGGCCGACGGGTCCAACGCCAGCGTGACCCGGCCACCGATGATCGATCCGCTGCCGCGGCCGGCCCGGCGGGACAGGCCGGCGACCGCCTGCCCGGCCAGCACCGCGCCGGCGGTCCACCAGCCGAGGCCGGGGTGCTCGCCCGCTGCCGGTACGTCTAACTCGGCAAGCGGCGACTCGACAACTCTCGAAGTGCTCGTGGTACACCCCACTTGTCAGCAATCCGGCCAGGACCGCGCCGGAGGCCCCCGCCAGGCACACAGGGACCCCAAAAGGCATAGGGACTACACAGGAACCAACGATGCCACGTCGGATGGGCGACGCCCCAGGCGGCTGTTATTTCAGTGCCCCCGGTTGTCACGTCATCGTGGCTGGTCAGGCGGGAATTGGCCGATTTAGCTGCTGAGAAGGCTCACAGCGAGTGGTCGGCAGAGCCGTTCGGGCACCGTTCGGCTCCCCCCGCGGGGCGGCGGAACCCGCGATCCGACCGCGATCAGTCGTCAACGAACGGGTCGTAGTGGATCCGCTCCAGCGGCAGGCCCTCGGTGAGCAGCGCGCCGACCGTGGCCCGCAGCATCGCCGGGGACCCGCTCACCAATACGTCCCGGTCCGCCCACGTGCGGTGCCGGATGATGACGTCGATGAGCCGGCCGACCTCGGGTCCGGTCGCCGGAGGCGGTTCTTCGACCACCGGCACGACGTCCAGCCACCGGTTCCGATAAGACATGGAACGCAGGTTGTCCAGCGCGTGCAGGCTCTCCCAGCGACGCGCCCCGTAGTAGACGATCACGTTCCGGGGCGCCGGCCCGGCGGTCTCCATGCCGTGCAGGATCGCCTGGATGGGGGCGACCCCGGTGCCGCCGCCGATCAGCATCAGCCCCCGGTCCGGGGAGATCTGGTCGGGTAGCCGGCCCAGCGCCGGGCCGAGCCGCCAGGTGTCCCCGGGCCGCGCCGAAGAGACGATCGCGCGGCTCACCCCGCCGTAGCCGACCGCCTTGACCAGCAGCTCGATGATCCCGTCCGGGCGCGGCGCGGTGGTCGGCGTGTAGTAGCGCCACACCCTGGGCCGCTGCGCCGTTTCCACGCTGATGTACTGCCCGGGCCGATAGGGCAGCGGGGGCTCGGTGCGCACCCAGACCGCCGCCACGTCCCGGTCCAGCCTGCGGTGCTCGATGATCTCGCCGACCCAGTTGGCGGGAGTGGTTTCGGCACGGGCCGCGGCGGCCATCGTCTCGGCCATGAACTGGTAGGTCTGTGCCCAGGCGTTGGCCACTTCCTCGGTCCACAGCTCGCCCGCTTCGGAGGCCAGCGCGGTGAGCAGCGCATGGCCGAACACCGGGTAGTGCTCGTCCGCCACCGCGAACTTGCGATGGTCACGGCCGAGCTGGGCCAGGAACGGGGCGAGATCCTCCGGCCGGTCCAGCGCGCCGACGACGTGGTTGAGCACCCTGGCCAGCCGGCCGCGTTGGGACTGCATGTTGATCGGGAACATCGAGCGCACCGAGGGGGCGGTGGTGAACAGCACCGCGTAGAACCGGGCGATGATCTTGTCCAGCCGGGGTGCGATCGCCACGTAACTGCTGCGCACCAGCTCCGCGTTGCGGTTCATCGCGGGAGGTGGGGGAGGCATGGCTGAGGTTTGCCTCGGGACACGGGCCCGCACCTCGCTCATCGGCGCCCGCTCAGCGGACACTTCGCCTCACCACTGCTCGCTCAACGTAATTCAAACCCCACCCCGAGGTATCCCTCAAAAGAGGTACCTGCCCTGTCCGCTCCGGCCAGACTAGTGCTCTGGATCGGACCCGAGCAGGCTCGATCACCCGATAGTGCGATCTTGGCCGTCGCCCCACTGGTGGCCTTCATCGGGGCGCTCGCTGACGCTGGCCGACTCGAGGATCTCCACCGGGTCGCCGACCCGGACCTTCGCCCCGGGGGTGTCCGGGATGAGGTTCATGCCGAACCAGGTCTTGCCGGCCCAGCGCCGGTGCTGGGCCAGGGTGCGCAGCGGTTCCTTGCCACGTGCCGCGGTCTCCGGGTCGACCGTGGTGAGCACGCACCGTGGGCATGCCTTGACCGCCCGGAACTCCGCCTCGCCGGTGCGCAGCCGGCGCCAGAAGTCCTCGGCCCAGGCCGGCGCACCGGTCACTACCAGGTTCGGCCGGAACCGGGCCATCGGCAGCGGTCGTCCGTCGCTGTCGGGCTGGGCGAGGACCAGCCTGTTGAGCTCGGCCAGGGACTCCTCGGTGGTCAGCAACAGCGGATAGCCGTCGGCGAACATCACCCGGTCGGTCGGCTGGCTGTAGTCCGCGCTGGGCCGGCGCTGGGTTGGGTCAGCCAGGTACACCAGCCGGACCGGGATGCCGAGCAGCGCGCTGAACCAGGCATGCGCCGGCTGGTCGGCCAGCACTCCGGGCAGCGGATTCGAGAACACCGACACCGGCAGCGCCTGCCCGGCCGGCGGGCGCACGGACAGCGGTTCGGCGCCGGGCGCGTGCAGCAGCAGGCCCGTCTCGGTGGACTCCGGGGTGACCAGGACCAGTCTCGGCTGCTGGCGGGCGGTGATCGCCTCACCGGTGTGGTCGATCACCATCCAGCGCCGGTCGCCGGCCAACCCCCACGGCTCCACCACGGCAACCGGCATCGGGTGGCCACGGCAGGACTTGATCGGGTACCGGTACACCGAGGTCAGCACCCCGGACGGGTCGGATGGGTCGCCGCGTTCGCTGCTTATCCGCACATATCGGTTGTACAGCGCGGGCACAGCTTCGGAGATCAACGTGGAGTGTGTCGATGTGCATCGTCCGGGGAGGCGGCCATGACCGCGATCGAGCAAACCACGTCAAACCCAGGTGTTGGCCCAGCGCCTGGCTCCGCGGTGTGGGCCGCCGTGGACCAGGGCGCGCGCCAGTATCGCGCCGATGCCACCTCCTGCCGGCGGGGCAGGTACCGGACGGCGGTGGCGGTGGCCGATGGGGTGGGGGACAGCCTGGACGCGGCCTGGAGTGGCCAGGTAGCGGCGGACACCGCCGCCCGCGCCGGCCAGGCGGTGAGCGCGCCGGAGGCCCTCGCCGAGGCCCGGGATGTGGTGGCATCGGTGGATCCCGCCGGGGCTGGGGACAGCGCGCTGGTGGTGGCCGTCGGCGAATGCGCGACCGGTTGGGACATCGCGTGGGTGGGCGACTGCCGGGCGTGGACCTGGCGGAACGGGACGCTCGAGCAGGTCACCACCGACCACACGGTGGCGGAGGGGATGCGCCAGCTGGGGGAGGGCGCGCCGCCGCCCAACGCGGAGCACATCCTCACCTCGAGCCTGCGGTGCCGGCTGGTGCCCGACGGCACGGTGACGCTGGGGCCTGGGCCGTTGTTGCTCACCAGCGACGGTGTGCACAAGTCGCTGGGGCGGTCGGAGATCGAGGCCGTGCTGAGCGCTGATCCGGCCGACCCGTGTGAGGCGATGCTGGCTGCCGCCCGGCTGGCCGGAAGCCGGGACAATGCGGCTGCTCTACTGATCACGCCGGTCTGGTAGCGGGCTGACCGCCGGCGGCGAGTGGGGAGACGGCGACCGATGGGCATCCGCGCGGAACGGAACAGGAAGAACCCCGACTTGGGTGTCCTGGCTGGGCGGTTGCTGTTCGCGGTGCAGAACGAGCTGTTCACCTCCCTCGCGGCGGAGGGATTCGACGACATCCAGCCCCGGCATGGCGCGGTACTGGCCTACCTGGACGTCGACGGGACCCGAGCGACCGAGCTGGCCCGGCTCTCCGGCCAGCACAAACAGGTGGTCGGCAGCCTGGTCGACGAGCTGGAGAACCTCGGCTACGTGCGGCGGCGGCCCGACCCGGCGGATCGGCGGGCAAAGCTGGTCTGTCCGACCGACAAGGGCCTCGAGCAGATGCGGGCCGCCGAGCGGATCATGGCCGGAATCCAGGAGCGGCACGCGCACCGGTTGGGCCCCGACGCCTTTGACCGGTTCAAGAAGGTCCTGATGGACGTGGTCGAACACCAGCGCCAGCACCCGAGCAGCCACTAGCCGAGCACCCACCTAGTCAGGCAGCCGCTAGCCGGGCAGCCGCTAGCCGGGCAGCCGCTAGCCAGGCAGGCACCTAGTCAGGCAGCGCCCGCGCGGAGGCATCCACTAGCCAGGCAGCCACTTGTCAGGCAGCGCCCGCGGCGGCCTGCACCCAAAGCCGGACCCGGCGAGCTGGCCGAGGCCGACATCTGCCTGGAGATGCCGAGCTGCACAGGAGGCCGGCCTTCCGCGTGCACATCCTGTCTGCTGTGTAGTTCGGCAACGCGGAGCCGCTCGACGGCCAGCCCAACAGCGGCGGCCACCGGCGAATACGTAGCGGGGGGCGCGAGCCACTTCTACCGCTCGCACAGCGCGCGTGACTTGGCACAGCGCGTCTGACTTGGCACAGCGCGTCTGGCTCGGCACAGCGCGTTGGGCGGCTGTGTGAGCCTGCCGCGGGCTGTGTGAGCGTGCTGGGGAGGCTGTGTGATGCCAGGCCGGCTGTGTGGCGGCATGCCGCGGGACGGCATGCCGCCGACGCGGGCTGTGTGAGCGCACGTCGGTTGGGTGCGGCTCGGCACAGCGCGTCTGGCTCGGCACAGCGCGTTGACGGCTCGGGATGTGACGCTGCAAACGATTGCGGCGCGCGCCCTACCATGTCTGGCCGAGGCGCGGCATACTTGGACTCGGAAATGCGAACGTTTGCAGGAGCAGCGGCGCGCGCCTCCCTGCCGCCGGATGATCGAGGAGCGGGACGACGATGGCTAGCTTTTCAGCGGAACCGCCTCGTATTGGCTGGGTGGGTGCCGGCCGGATGGGCGCCGCGCTGGTGCGCCGGCTGCTGGCCGCCGGATACCCGGTAGCGGTGTACAACCGCACCCGCGCCAAGGCGGAGGCCCTCGCGGAGTACGGCGCGCAGGTGGTTGACCGGCCGGTGGACCTGGCGGACCGGGACGTGGTGTTCACCATGGTGTCCGCGTCGGACGACCTGGAGCAGGTGACCGTCGGCCAGGGCGGCGTGCTCGCCGCGGCGGACCACGCGCCGGGGATTCTGATCGACTCCTCCACGGTATCGGCCGAGGTGTCCGCCTCGGTACGCGCCGAGGCCGCCAAGCGCGGCACCGAGCTGCTCGCCGCGCCGGTCAGCGGGAACCCCAAGGTGGTCGCCGCCGGCAAGTTGACCCTGGCCGTGTCCGGGCCGCGCGCCGCGTTCGAGCGGGTGGAGCCGCTGCTCGGCGAGCTCGGCCAGGGCGTGACCTACGTCGGCGAGGACGAGGCGGCCCGCCTGGTCAAGATCTGCCACAACGTGTTCCTCGGCGTGGTCATCCAGTCCCTCGCCGAGATCACCGTGCTCGCCGAGAAGGGCGGGGTGGACCGGGCGGCGTTCCTGGAGTTCCTGAACAACTCGGTGATGGGCTCCACGTTCAGCCGCTACAAGACCCCGGCATTGGTGAATCTGGATTTCACCCCGACGTTCACCATGCCGCTGCTGCGCAAGGACTTCGATCTTGGCTTGGCCGCCGCCAGGGAGCTCGAGGCGCCCATGCCGATCGCCTCGGCGACCGCCCAGCTGATTGCCTCGGCAATCGGCGCCGGGCTGGTCGACCAGGACTTCGCGGTGCTGATCGAGGAGCAGGCGCGCCGCTCCGGGCTCTCCTTGAAGCCGGAGAACGTCGAGGTCAGTGATGGTTTGGAGGCCGAGGATGACCGCTAGTCGACCGATCCCGGCGCCTGGCCACAACGCGGTCGACTTCGAGCAGCGGGTCGACTTCGACCGGTTGCGCGACTACCGGCTGGGCCGGGCCATGGCCTCGCTGGAGGCCAGTGAATGCGGCGCCTTCCTGTTGTTCGACTTCTACAACATCCGCTACACCACGCAGACCTGGATCGGTGGCGCGCTGGGCGACAAGATGACCCGCTACGCCCTGCTCACCCGGGGCGGTGAGCCGATGCTGTGGGACTTCGGCTCGGCCGCGCGGCATCACCAGCTCTACGCACCGTGGCTGAAGCCGGAGAACTGCCGGGCCGGCATGCTCGGGCTGCGAGGTGCGATCGCGCCCGACACCGGCCTGATGAGCTCGGCGGTCACCCAGATCAAGGACCTGCTCGCGGCGGCCGGGGTGGCCGACGAGCCGGTCGGGGTGGACATCGTCGAGCCGCCGTTCCTGTTCGAGATGCTGCGCCAGGGGCTGACCGTGGTGGACGCTCAGCAGCTGATGCTGGATGCCCGGCAGATCAAGTCGCCCGACGAGATCACCCTGCTGTCCCAGGCGGCCGCCATGGTGGACGGCGTCTACCAGGACATCGTCGAGGCGCTCAAGCCCGGGGTGCGGGAGAACGAGATCGTCGCGCTGGCCAACCAGCGGCTCTACGAGATGGGCTCCGACCAGGTCGAAGCGATCAACGCGGTGTCCGGGGAGCGCTGCAACCCGCACCCGCACAACTTCTCCGACCGGCTCATCCGCCCCGGTGACCAGGCTTTCTTCGACATCATCCAGTCCTACAACGGATACCGGACCTGCTATTACCGGACCTTCGGGGTGGGCAGCGCGACCGACCCGCAGCGCGATGCCTACCGCCGCGCCAGGGAGTGGATGGACGCGGCGATCCAGATCGTCAAGCCGGGTGTGGGTACCGACGAGGTGGCCCGGGTTTGGCCCAGGGCGGTGGACTTCGGCTTCGCCGACGAGATGGCCGCGTTCGGCCTGCAGTTCGGCCACGGCCTCGGGCTGGGCCTGCACGAGCGGCCGATCATCTCCCGGCTCAACAGCCTGGACAATCCGGTGGAGATCCAGACCGGGATGGTGTTCGCGCTGGAGACCTACTGCCCCGCCTCGGACGGCTTCTCCGCCGCCCGGATCGAGGAGGAGGTCGTGGTGACCGAGCACGGCGCCGAGGTGCTCACCCGGTTCCCCGCGCAGGACCTGTTCATCGCCAACGAGTACTGACCAGGACCAGGGCCGTGTCCAGCGGTGTTGAGCGGCTGGCGGCGCGCGGGATATCCCTATGCTGACCCGATGAGTACGGCTCCGACCATCAAGGATGTCGCGAAGCTCGCCAAGGTGCACGCCGCGACAGCCAGCCGGGCGCTGAACCCCAGAACCAGGGACATGGTCAACGCGCGCACCGCGAACCGTGTCATGGAGGCGGCCAAGTCGCTGGGGTACGCGCCGAACTCGGCGGCCCGCAGCCTGCGCACCCGGGTCTCCTCGGTGGCCGGAGTGATCATCCCGGACCTGCGGAACCCGATGTTCCCGCCAATCGTGCGCGGCGTCGAGGACGGGCTGCGGGACGCCGGCTACATGGCTCTGCTCGGCAACACCGACGGCGACCTGGCCAGGGAGCGGGAGCTGCTGGCCACCATGCGCGGCCGGCAGACGGACGGGTTCATCCTGGCCACCAGCCGGCGGGATGACCCGCCCGGTGAGGCCGGCGGGACGCTCGGGGCGCCGACCGTGCTGGTGAATCGGCGCACCGACGCGGGCGACCTGCCCTCGGTCACGGCGGACAGCGCGGCGGGCATCCACGCGGTGATCCGACTGCTCGCCGGGAAGGGCCACCGGCGGATCGCGCACCTGGCCGGGCCGAGGGGACTGTCCACCGGGTGGGAGCGCTACCGCGGTTACCTGGATGCGATGGCCGCCCATGGGCTGGAGGTGGACCCGGACCGGGTGCGGTTCTGTGAGTCGTTCACCGAGGAGTCCGGCTACCGCGCGGCCTGCCAGCTGCTGGATGCGCGGCCCGAGGTGACCGCGCTGGTGGCGGCCAACGACCTGGTCGCGCTCGGCTGTTACGCCGCCTTGGCGGAGCGGGGCCTGCGCTGCCCGGCGGACGTGTCGGTGATCGGCTTCAACGACATGCCGTTCGTGGACCGGCAGCGCCCGCCGCTGACCACGGTCCGGATCCCGCACTACGACCTGGGCTTCGAGGCCGCCCGGCTGCTGCTCGAGCGGATCGCCAACCCGACCGCGCCGGCGAAGCGGGTGGTGTTGCCGGTGACTTTGGTGGAACGGGAATCGGTGGCGCCGCCTCGGAGGTGAGCTGTGCGAACGATTGCATCAAGGGCGCCCGCCTGCTCGCTGCTGGGGAGGACCGGCGATCTCTGTCACCGGCCAGCCGGGCGCAGCAGGGTGGGGGCATGGCACCCGAACTGGGCAAGATCGGCGCGTGGCTGAACCCCGCGCACGGTGACGAAGCACGACTGAAGTACGCCGTCGAGGCCGAGACGCTGGGCTACGGCACGGTGTGGCTGGGCGTCGGAGTCACCCCGGTGGCCGGTCTCGACCTGGTCGAACGGGTCCTGGATGCCACCGAGTCGATCACCGTGGCCACCGCCATCGTGAACATGTGGACCAACCCGGCCACCGAGGTGGCCCGCTCCTACCGCCGGGTGGTGGCCAGGCATCCGGACCGGTTCCTGCTCGGGGTGGGAATCGGCCACCCCGAGTCGATCACCAGTTACCAGCGCCCGATGGACAAGATGGTCGAGTACCTCGGCCAGCTGGACGAGGGTGGGGTCCCGGCCGACCGGCGGGTGCTGGCCGCCCTGGGGCCGAAGGCATTGGCGTTGGCCGAGGCACGGGCGGCCGGTTCGCACCCGTATCTGACGGTGCCCGAGCACACCAGGCGAGCCCGGCGCGCACTCGGCCCGGCCCGGCTGCTGGCGCCCGAGCAGACCGTGGTGGTGGATCCGGACCCGGTGATTGCTCGCCGGATCGCCAGACACTTCCTGACCAACCCATACCTGAGCCTGCGCAACTACGTGAACAACCTGCTCAGCCTGGGTTTCATCGAGGCTGACTTGGCCGAAGATGGCAGCGATCGGCTGGTCGATGCGCTTGTCCCGCACGGAACGCCGGAGTCGATCCTGGCCCGGTCGGTCGAGCACCTGGCCGCCGGGGCGGACCATGTCGGCGTCCAGGTGCTCACCGACGGCTGGGCCGATCCGATGCCCGGATACCGGGCGCTCGCCGAGGTTGTCCGCGAGACACCGCTCACTTGAGGATGTTCACCGCGCGGGCGATCACCAGCGCGACGGTCACCAGGGAGACCAGCGACTGCACGAGCATGGTCAACTTCGCCCAGCGGGACAGCGGCATCACGTCGGTCGGGCTGAACGCGGTGGCGTTGGTGAACGACAGGTACAGGTAGTCCAGGAACGCCGGTTCCCAGTCCGGGTGTGTCACCTCGGGGGACTGCATCTGGACGAACAGGAAGTCCGGGATCCGTCGGCGGGCGTGCGCTCGCGCGGCCGGCCCGCCCCGGTCGAACTGCCAGTACCAGAGCCCGAACGCGATGATGTTGGTCAGCCAGATGGCCGCTCCGGTGGACAGCAGCGGCCCGGCGTTCTCGCCGGCTCGGCCGCCCACCAACTCAATCGACAACAGCGCGGCGGACCAGCCGTTGGCCACGCTGACCAGCGCCGTAAGGGTCAGGCTGCCGCCCCGCATGACAGCCGACTCCCGGTTCAGCCGGGTCGGATTGACCGCGATGAGCGCCAGCAGCAGGGCTGCCTCCAGGCCGGGCAGCAACCACTTGGACACCAGGGTGAGCCGGTCCGGCAGGGCCAGCTGCAGGGCGATGGCCACCACGATCATCCCGGCCACCGGCCAGCGGCTCTCGCCCCGGGTGACCCTCAGCCAGGCGGGCACGTGCACCTGCCTGGCGCCGTGGCTCAGCGTGTGCGCCGCGCCGGTGACCGGGTGGTGGCCGCCGCAGAGCAGCTCCTCCAGCCGGGTCAGCTCCGCATGCACCGAGCCGAGCTGCTCCAGGTGCGCGAGGTCCACGGCGGCGGTCGGGGCGCCGGCCGCCGCTACGGGCGGGGGAGAACCGGTCTGTTCGGCGGCGGGTGGTCCGTTGTTGTCCATGGCATCGTCCGTTCCTGTCAGGGTCGGGTGCGCGGCGCGACCGACCCGTGTGCTCAGCGGCGGCGGAACCGCTCAGCCAGCTCGGGGTGGTCCTCCCACCACAGCCGGGGGCGGTCCGGATCACCGGTGAACTCCGGACCGGTGTCGGCGGCGCCCACGGCCACAGTGCTCGCCCGCCGCTCCTCCTCCCGGTCCAGCTCGGCATCCACCAGCGCGGCCTGCTCGGCGTCCTCGCTGGTCATTCGGCGCAGCACCACGCCGAGGAAGGGCAGCCCGGCCAGGTCGCCGCCGATCCACAGCACGCCCGCCCCGATAATCTGGTCCAGCCGGGGGCTGGGTCCCCACGGGCGGCTCAGCGCCAGGTAGTAGTGCGGGGCGAGCAGTGGTCCGAGCCAGACCGCCAGGCCCAGCGCGCCGTCCAGCACCACCTCGGCGGCGCTGATGCCGAGGCTGACCAGGTACGGGTCGGTCCGGGGGGTCGGATCCACCCGGAACCGAGTCCAGAAGTACAGCCAGCCGGCGCCCGACAGCCCGAACCCGACCAACCCGGCCACCCAGCCGTGCGCCAGGCTGGCCGGGTAGATCGGGGTCAGGTAGACCAGCGGCATCGGGGCGACGAACACCGGCGTGACCACCAGCGGGAAGGTCAGCCGGCGGGCCAGCCGGGAGCGCAGCACGCGGCCCAGCGGCGTGCGCACCGAGGGCGGGGCGAGCTCGCGCAGCAGGGTCAGCGGGGCGCCCATCGCCCAGAGCATCGGCACGATCATCAGCAGCGACACGTTCTGCACCGCGCGCGCCCAGAACAGCACCCCCGCGTACACCCCGATCGAGCCGGAGGTGATCACTACCAGCCAGCCGACACCGCCCAGGAAGTTCCAAGTCCGCGCGGCCGGCCACACACCGCCCCGGGCGCGCAACCGTCGGACCCCGACCCAGTACACGGCGCCCAGTGCCACAGCGGCCGCCGCGCCCAGGCTGGGCCGCCAGGCGGTGAACACGCGCGGCAGCGTCAGCGGCGGCGGGCCGGCGTATCCGGTGGCGATCAGGACAGCGTGCACCCGCCCAGCGTGCACCCGGTGGCGGCGGAGTACGAAAACGGCCGGCGGCCACCCTCAGCGGCGACTCAGCTGGTCACCGGCGGCCGCTGGGTGCGGAACATCTCGTCCAGGGTGACCGGGGTCAGCTCCCGCTGCTTGATCAACTCCAGGATCTCGTCGAACAGCCCGAGCACAGTGGGGTGGTTGGCGTGCCCGAGCATGATCACCCCGGCCTGCAGGTACCGGTGCGCCTGCGCCATCAGGAACTGCGGGGTGATCAGCTTCGAGTCGGAGTACGAGCCGTCCCACATCACCACCCGGTTGAACCCCACTTCGCCGGCCGTCTCGACCACGGCCAGGTTCCGCCGGCCGAACGGTGGCCGGAAGTACGGGCGGGTGGAGGTGCGGAACGTGGCGGCGATCCACTTCTCGTTGCGCTCCAGCTCCGCGCGGATCGCCGAAGGGCCCAGCTTGGTGAGGTCGGGGTGGTTGAACGTGTGGTTCATCAGCTGCACCTGGCCGGCCTCGATCAGCGGGCGCAGCACCGGGGCCTGGGGTGCCCAGGCACTGGCGTAGCGGCCGTTCGGGCTGAACGTCAGGTGCACGCCGGTGCGCCGGGCGAAGGCGGCGTACCCGGCCACGCAGTGGTCGCAGAACCCGTCGTCCACGGTGAGCGCGAGCTGCCGGGCGGGCACGCTGGCGGCCGGCCCGGCATGCAGCTCGACGACCCCGTTGGGGCGGTTCACCGGGGGCCGCGGAGTGATCGGACGGGGGGCGGGCCAGCCCCCCGGCGGCGCCTGCGGGGGACCCGAGGGGGCGGCGGAACCCGAGGCGTCCCTCGGGGAACCCGGTGCCGCGGCAGCGCAGCCGGCCGCCGCCACGGCGAAGCCGACGCCGAGCAGACCGAGAAAGGCCCGGCGGCCCCAGCGCTGGTGCGGGCACGTCACGGACGCACGGTAGTCAGGGCCAAGGCCCGCCGCACTGCCTTTCCGCGCGCCCCGCCTCAGTGTTCTCAGCTGAGGCCGGCGGCGTCGATGGGCGCCGGCGTCAGCTCCGCAGGCGGGTCATCTTGGGGTCGAACAGCGGCTCTTCGGCTACCCGGGCGGGCAGCCGGCTGTCGAAGTAGCCGATCCGCAGCTCGGTGCCTGGCGTGCTCAGCTCGGCCGGCAGCCAGGCATAGGCGATGCCCGCGCCGATGGTGTAGCCGTAGGCCGCGCTGGTCACGTAGCCGACCACCGACCCGTCGGGGGAGTACACCGGCTCGTTGCCGAGCACTGTCGCGCCCGGCCGGGTCAGCGTCAGGCAGCTCAGCCGGCGGGTAACCCGGTCACGGCGGCGCAGCGCGGCCTGCTGGCCGACGAACTCGGGCTTGTCCGCCTTGACCGCGAACCCCACCCCGGTCTCCCACGGGTCGTGCTCGAAGGTCATGTCGGCGCCGAACGAGCGGTAGCCCTTCTCCAGCCGCAGGCTGTTGAACGCCCCCCGGCCGGCGGCGATCAGGCCGTGCTCGGCGCCGGCCGCCCAGAGCGTGTCCCACAGCTTCTGGCCCATGTCCGCGGTGGTGTACAGCTCCCACCCCAGCTCGCCCACGTAAGACAGCCGCAGCGCGGTGACCGGCACGTTGCCCAGGTAGGTCTGCCTGCCCCGGAAGTACTTCAGTCCGTCGGCCGAGAAGTCGTCTCTGGTCAGCGGCTGCAGTACGTCCCGGGCGCGCGGACCCCACAGGCCCAGGCAGCAGGTCCCCGGGGTGATGTCGCGGACCGCCACTGACCCATCCGCGTCCCCGGTCGGGAGGTGCCGGGTCAGCCAGTCCAGGTCAAGGTTTCCGTTCGCGCCCACCTGGAACTGGTCGCGGCCCAGCCGGGCGACCGTGATGTCGGAGCGAATACCGCCGTCGGAGTCCAGCAGCAGGGTGTAGGTCACCGAGCCGACCGACTTGTCGACCGTGCTGGTGCACATCCGGGTCAGGAAGGCCGCCGCGCCGGGCCCGCTGACCTCCAGCCGCTTGAGCGCGGTCATGTCGTAGATCGCCACCGCTTCGCGGGTGTACTGGGCTTCGGCGCCCACGATGGGCGACCAGTACTGGGCGGCCCAGTCATTCGGGTCGTTGTTCGGCACTGGAATATCCCAGTTGTCCCGGTCCACCAGCCCGGCGTTGGCCTCGTACCAGTGCGGCCGCTCCCACCCTCCTGCCTCCAGGAAGAAGCCGCCGAGCTCGCGCTGCCGCTGGTAGAACGGGCTGGTGCGCAGCGGCCTGGGGTCCTCCATGGGCTGCAGCGGGTGCTTGATGTCGTAGATCTCGACGAAGTTCTGGCAGCCCCGGGCGACCACGTAGTCCGGCGCCAGGTGGTGCTGCTCGAACCGGTTGACGTCACAGGCGTGCAGGTCGAACGACGAGCAGTGCCCGTCCACCAGCCACTCGGCCATCGCCCGGCCGACGCCGGCGGAGTGGGTCACCCAGACCGCCTCGGCCACCCAGAAGCCCTTGACCTGGTTGGACTCGCCGAGCAGCGGCATGTCGTCGGTGGTGAAGGAGAACAGCCCGTTGATGCCCTCCTCGATCTTCGCGCCGGCGGTGCCGGGCAGCAGCGAGTTCGTCTCCCGCCACGCCTCGGCGAAGTCCTCCTCGGTGAACGGCTGCACCGAGGGCATCACCTCGGCGTCGTCCACGCCCAGGATCTCGGTCACGCCGACCGGCATCGGGCGGTGCCCGTAGTAGCCGATGGCCAACTGGTCGAAGTGTTCCCGGTAGTAGAGGTCGGCTTCCTGGTGGCGCAGGATCGGGCGCAGCGCTTCCTCGGTCTGCCCGGCCAGCGCGGGTACCTGGCCGGTCCAGGCCAGCTGGTGGGCCAGCGGGGTGAGCGGCAGCGTCATGCCGACCATGCCGGCCACTTTCTGCCCCCAGATCCCGGCGCAGCACACCACGATCTCGGCGGGCAGCTCGCCGGCGCTGGTGGCCACCCCGGTCACCCGGCCGTCCTCGGTCAGCACGTCCAGCACCTCGGTGCGCTCCAGCACCCGCACGCCGCGCCCGGCCGCCCTGGTGACCTGCGCCTGCACCGCGCGCACCGCCTTGGCCAGGCCGTCGGTGGGCACGTGGAGGCCGCCGAGCACCTGGTCGCGGTCCAGCAGCGGCGCCAGCTCCAGGCACCGGTCCGGGTCGACCACCTCGGCGGCCACGCCCCAGGCCCGAGCCCAGCCGGCGCGGCGGTGCAGCTCGGCCAGCCGGGCCGGTGTGGTGGCCACCTCCAGGCCGCCGACCTGCAGGAAGCACGGCTCGCCTTCAACGTCCAGGGAGCACAGCTTCTCGACGGTGTAGCTGGCCAGCTCGGTCATCGTCTTCGACGCGGTGGTCTGAAAGACCAGGCCGGGGGCGTGCGAGGACGACCCTCCCGGTTCCGGCAGCGGGCCCTGGTCAACCAGGGTGACGTTGTCCCAGCCCTTGATGGACAGCTCGTCGGCGAGGGCGGCGCCCACGACGCCCGCCCCGATGATGACCACCTGGGGTCCGGCCATACCTTCCTCCGGTGCACTATTCGCAACAGACTTCACGTGACGCAACGAGAGTTCCTGCTGGGGGAGCGCCCTGTCAAGGGTCCGTTTGTGGTCGCTGCAGAGCGCTACAGCGTTTCCCGGACGGACTGCTCGAAGTGGTCGATGTGGTGCACGGCCAACTCCCGGGCGCGGAGTCCGTCGCCGGCCAGGATGGCCTCGATCATCGGCACGTGGTGCTCGACGTGGTCGACCTCGGGCAGCTGCTCCAGGAACAGGTACCAGATGCGCAGCGACAGGTTGTAGTAGTGATCGAGGGTCGACTCGAGGTACCGGTTGTGTGTGCAGCGGTAGACCGCCCGGTGGATCTCGGTGTCCAGTCGCATGCTGGTCTCCCGGCCGCCGCCACTGCTCCGGATCTCGCTGATCAGCTCGCGGAGCATCTCTTGATCCGAGGCGGTGACCCGCTCCGCCGCCCGCTGCGCCGCATGCCCCTCCAGCTGTCGGCGAACGTCCCCGATCAGCCCGTGGTCGGTGATGTTCACCTCGGTGACGAAGGTGCCCTGCCGGGGGTAGATGGCCACCAGGGTCTCCGCTTCGAGGCGTTTGAGCGCGTCCCGCAGCGGAGTCCGGCCCACGCCGAGCTCGGCGGACAGTCGCTCCTCATTGATCGGCGAGCCCGGTGGCAGCCGGAGGGTGACGATCATGTCCCGGACCTCCGCGTAGGCCCGGTCGGCGAGCAGCGGGGCCCGGCCTGGAAAAGCAGAGCCTGGAAGGAAGTGGTTGACGCCGCCGGTCATGGTTCCTAGCCTAACGTACATCTGAAATATCAGAACGCACGCAGCGGTATTTTAGTTGCCGCGAGTCGCGACCGATACGCGCACCGATACACGAGGAGCCTGATGAGCGCCTTCGACCAGGACCTGGGCAGCTTCGATCCCGAGGTCGCCGCCGCGCTGGATGCCGAGCTCGGCCGGCAGCGGGAAACGCTGGAGATGATCGCCTCGGAGAACTTCGCGCCGGTCGCGGTGCTCCAGGCACAGGGTTCGGTGCTGACCAACAAGTACGCCGAGGGCTACCCGGGGCGGCGCTACTACGGCGGCTGCGAGCACGTCGACGTGGTGGAGCAGCTGGCCATCGACCGGCTCAAGGCGCTGTTCGGGGCGGAGCACGCCAACGTGCAGCCGCACTCCGGCGCGCAGGCCAACGCGGCGGTAATGCACGCGCTGCTGCGCCCCGGCGACACGATCCTCGGGCTGGACCTGGCGCACGGCGGGCACCTCTCGCACGGCATGAAGCTGAACTTCTCCGGCCGGCTCTACAACGTTGCCGCCTACCACGTGCGGGAGTCCGACGGGCTGATCGACGCCGACGAGGTGGAGCGCCTCGCCAAGGAGCACCAGCCGAAGCTGATCCTGGCCGGTTGGTCGGCCTATCCCCGCCAGCTGGACTTCGGGCACTTCCGCCGGGTGGCCGACGAGGTGGGTGCGCACCTGATGGTGGACATGGCGCACTTCGCAGGGCTGGTCGCCGCCGGGCTGCACGACAATCCGGTGCCCTACGCCGACGTGGTCACCACGACCACGCACAAGACCCTCGGCGGCCCGCGCGGCGGTGCCATCCTGTGCCGCGCCGAGCTGGCCAAGAAGATCAACTCGGCGGTGTTTCCCGGGCAGCAGGGCGGGCCGTTGGAGCATGTCATCGCGGCGAAGGCGGTGTCCTTCAAGGTGGCGGCCTCGCCGGAGTTCGCCGAGCGGCAGCGGCGCACCGTGTCCGGCGCGCGGATCCTGGCCTCCCGGCTGCTGGAGACGGACGTGGCCGAGCACGGCATCACCGTGGCCACCCGGGGCACCGACGTGCACCTGGTGCTGGTCGACCTGCGGGAGGCCGAGCTGGACGGCCAGCAGGCCGAGGACCGGCTGCACGGCATCGGCATCACGGTCAACCGCAACGCGGTGCCCAACGACCCGCGCCCGCCGATGGTCAGCTCCGGGCTGCGCGTCGGCACCCCGGCGCTGGCCACCCGGGGGTTCGACGACGAGGACTTCACCGAGGTGGCCGACATCATCGCGCGGGCGCTGCGGCCTGACTACGACCAGGACGCGCTGCGAGCCCGGGTGGCCGCGTTGGTGGCTCGCCACCCGCTCTACCCCGGCGTTGCGGACTTCGGGAGCCCGGCGTGACCCCGGCGCTGCCCGAGCAGCCGGACTGGCTCTGGCGCAGCCCCTCGCCGAAACCAAGCTACGACGTGATCATCGTCGGGGCCGGCGGGCACGGCCTGGCCACCGCCTACTACCTGGCGCAACACCACGGCGTGCGCAAGGTGGCGGTGCTGGAGAAGGGCTGGCTGGCCGGCGGAAACATGGCTCGCAACACCACCATCATCCGGTCCAACTACCTGTGGGACGAGAGCGCGGCGATCTACGAGCAGGCGCTGAGGCTGTGGGAGGGGCTGCCCGCCGAGCTGGACTACGACTTCCTGTTCAGCCAGCGCGGCGTGCTGAACCTGGCGCACACGCTGCACGACGTGCGGGAGAGCATGCGCAGGGTGTACGCCAACCAGCTCAACGGCGTGGACGGCGAGTGGCTGGACGCCGCCGAGGTGCACAAGGTCTGCCCGATCCTGAACGTCTCGCCGGACGTGCGCTACCCGGTGCTCGGCGGCACCTGGCAGCCCCGTGCCGGCATCGCCAAGCACGACCACGTGGCCTGGGCGTTCGCCCGCAAGGCCGACGCGCTGGGCGTGGACCTGATCCAGAACTGCGAGGTCACCGGATTTCTCCGCACTGGCGACCAGGTGACCGGGGTGCAGACGTCGCTTGGCCCGATCCGGGCTGGCCGGGTCGGCATGGCCGCCGCCGGGCACTCCAGCGTGCTGACCGACACCGTCGGGCTGCGGCTGCCCATCCAGAGCCACCCGCTGCAGGCGCTGGTCTCCGAGCTGCTCGAGCCGGTGCATCCCACCGTGGTGATGTCCAACCACGTGCACGTCTACGTCAGCCAGGCGCACAAGGGTGAGCTGGTGATGGGGGCGGGCATCGACCCGTACAACTCCTACGGCCAGCGCGGCTCGGCGCACGTGATCGAGGAGCAGATGGCCGCCGCCGTGGAGCTGTTCCCGATCTTCGCGCGGGCGCACATGATCCGGAGCTGGGCCGGCATCGTGGACGTCACCCCGGACGCGTCGCCGATCATCTCACCGACGCCGCTGGAGAACCTGTTCATCAACTGCGGCTGGGGGACCGGCGGCTTCAAGGCCACCCCCGCGGTCGGTTCGGTCTTCGCCGACCTGCTGGCCACCGGCACGCCAAACCCGCTGGCCGCACCCTTCGGGCTGGACCGCTTCCGCACCGGCGCGCTGATCGACGAGCACGGCGCCGCCGGCGTCGCCCACTAGCCGACGCCGTGCCAGCCGCCGTGACCCGCCCCTTGTTACCGAACTCCACACCACGCAGGCTGGAGGGGCTCCCAACCTGCCTCCTGTGCAGTTCGGTAACGCCACGCCTGCCCCACCGAGGAGCATACGAATGTTGCTGATCAGCTGCCCGTGGTGCGGGCCGCGCGAGGAGATCGAGTTCCACTACGGCGGGCAGGCGCACGTCGCCTACCCGGCCGGGCCGTTGGAGCTGGACGACGCGACCTGGGCGGAGTACCTGTTCGTCCGGAACAACACCAAGGGCCCGTTCGCCGAACGCTGGGTGCACAGCGCGGGCTGCCGACGCTGGTTCAACGTCGTCCGGGACACGGTGACCAGCGAGATCCTCGCCGTGTACCGCGCCGGAGAGCCCCGCCCGGCGGTGGCGTCATGAGCCGGTTGCCGGCCGGCGGCCGGATCGACCGGGATACGCCGCTCCGGTTCACCCTGGACGGCACCGAGCTGACCGGCTACCGGGGCGACACAGTGGCCTCGGCGATGCTGGCCAACGGGCTGGTCGAGGTTGGCCCGTCGATCTACCGGCGGCGGCCGAGGGGCATCCTGTCGGCCGGCGTGGAGGAGCCCAACGCGCTGCTGCAGCTGGCCGGGCGGTGCTCCGAGCCGATGCTGCCGGCCACCGTGGTCGAGCTGTTCGACGCTCTGTCCGCCGAGACACTGTCCGGGGTGGGCCGGCTGGATCCCTCGCCGGATTCGGCCCTGCACGACAAGAAGTTCGTGCACGCCGACGTGCTGGTGGTGGGCGGCGGGCCGGCCGGAGTGGCCGCCGCGCTGGCCGCATCCGCCGGCGGGGCCCGGGTGATTCTCGCCGACGACCAGCCCGAGCTGGGCGGACAGCTGCTCTCCGGCACCGACGCCGGCACCGACCGGGCTGCCCTGGACTGGCTGGCCTCCGCGACCGCCGAGCTGGCCGCCCGGCCCGAGGTGCGGGTGCTGACCCGCACCACCGCGTTCAACTGTGCCGCGAACTACGTCCTGCTTGCCGAGCGGCGCACCGACCACCTGGGCCCGGCCGCCCCGGAGCAGGTGTCCCGGCAGCGGCTGTGGCACGTCCGGGCCCGGCACGTGGTGCTGGCCGCCGGGGCGCAGGAGCGGCCGGTGGTGTTCGCCGACAACGACCGCCCCGGGATCATGCTGGCCGGCGCGGTGCGCACGTACCTGAACCGCTACGCGGTGCTGCCCGGCCGCCGCGCGGTGGTGCTGACCACCAACGACAGCGCCTACGACACGGCCGTCGACCTGGTCAACGCGGGCGCCGAGGTGGCCGCGCTGCTGGACACCCGCCCGGAGCCGCCGGCCGACCTGCTCGCGCGGGCGGCCGAGGCGGGCATCGAGGTGCTGCCCGGCGCGGTGGTCACCGGTACCTCCGGAGCCGAGCCGACCGGAGGCCGTCGGAGAGAGGATCAGCACCGCATCACGGCGGTCCGGCTGGCCGACGGGCGGCGGATCGACTGCGACCTGCTTGCCGTGTCCGGCGGCTGGAACCCGGTCGTGCACCTGTTCAGCCAGGCCAAGGGCACGCTGCGGTGGGACGAGGAGCGCGCCACATACTTGCCGGCCGCCCCGGCGCCGGGGATGAGCGTGGTCGGTGCCGCGAACGGCGTGCCCGACCTGGCCGGCTCCCTGGCCCAAGGCGCCTCGACAGGCGCCGCGGTGGCGGCCGACTCCGGATTCCCGGGGGACCGGCTGGAGCTGCCGGCGGTGGCCTCCCGGGCGGTGGCGGCGGACGGGCCGGTGTGGCTGGTCCCCGGTGCGGCCGGCGAACCCGGCGAATGGCGGGACCACTTCATCGACCTGCAGCGCGACGCCACGGTCGCCGACGTGTGGCGGGCCACCGGCGCCGGGATGCGCTCGGTCGAGCACGTGAAGCGGTACACCACCATCGGCACCGGCCAGGACCAGGGGCGCACCTCGGCGGTGCTGGCCAACGGCGTGATCGCCGCCGCGCTCGGGCTGGCCTCACCGGGCGAGCTGGGCACCACCACGTTCCGTGCGCCGTACGCCCCGGTGTCGTTCGCGCTGATGGCCGGGCGCAACCGCGGCGAGCTGCACGACCCGGTGCGCACCACGTCGATCCATCCGTGGCATGTGGCCGCGGGCGCCGAGTTCGAGAACGTCGGCCAGTGGAAGCGGCCCTGGTACTACCCCCGCGACGGTGAGGACCTGCACGCCGCGGTGCTGCGGGAGTGCCGGGCGACCCGCACCGGCGTCGGCATGATGGACGCCTCCACCCTGGGCAAGATCGACGTGGTGGGCCGGGACGCCGGGGAGTTCCTCAACCGGATCTACACCAACGGCTTCGCCAAGCTGAAGGTCGGCTCGGCCCGCTACGGAATCATGTGCAAGGCCGACGGCATGGTGTTCGACGACGGGGTCACCCTGCGGCTTGCCGAGGACCACTTCTACCTGACCACCACCACCGGCAACGCGGCCGGCGTGCTCGACTGGCTGGAGGAGTGGTCGCAGACCGAGTGGCCGGAGTTGGACGTCAACTTCACCTCGGTCACCGAGCAGTGGGCGACCATCGCGGTGGTCGGTCCGGCCTCCCGCGCGGTGGTCGAGTCGCTGGTCCCCGAGGTGGACTGCTCGGCGGAGGCGTTCGGGTTCATGACCGTGCGCCACGCCGACCTGGGCGGCGGGGTGCCGGCCCGGATCGCCCGGATCTCCTTCTCCGGCGAGCTGGCCTACGAGATCAACGTGGCCAGCTGGCACGGACTTGCGGTGTGGGAGGCGGTGTATGCGGCCGGCGCGCCGCACGGCATCACCCCGTACGGCACCGAGACCATGCACGTGCTGCGCGCCGAGAAGGGGTTCCCGATCGTCGGACAGGACACCGACGGCACGGTCACCCCGGAGGACCTGGGCATGAGCTGGATCGTGTCCACCCGCAAGGACTTCGTCGGCCGCCGTTCGCTGGCCCGCCCGGACACCGCCCGCGGCGACCGCAAGCACCTGGTCGGGCTGCTGCCGATCGACCGTGCGGAGCTGCTGCCCGAGGGCGCGCAGCTGATCGCCGAGGGGGTGCCGATCACCCCGGAGGCGGGGCCGGTACCGATGCTCGGGCACGTCACGTCCAGCTACCACAGCGCCGCGCTGGAGCGCACGTTCGCGCTGGCTCTGGTGCGGAACGGCCGCAACCGGATCGGCGAGACGGTGCTCGCGCCGCTCGGCGACCGGACCGTCGCGGCGACCGTCACCGAGCCGGTGTTCTACGACAAGGAGGGAGCTCGCCGTGACGGTTGAGCAGCTCACGCTGGGGGAGCGGCGGTCTCCGCTGTCCGGCTTTCAAACAGGTTCACCGGAGACGGTCCAGCTGGCCGAAGTGCCGTTCCTGACCATGGTCAACCTGCGGGTGGACCCGGCCGGGCCGGCCGCTCGGCGCGTCGCCTCGGTGCTCGGCGCCGGGCTGCCCACCGAGCCGAACACGGTGGTCGCCGCCGGTGCGTACGCCGTGCTGTGGCTGGGGCCGGACGAGTGGCTGGTGGTCGGCCCCGACGCGGGCGTCGCCGGTGCCGCGGCGCTGGTGTCGTCGTTGCGCGAGGCGCTGGACGGGGAGCGCGGGTCGGCGGTCGACGTGTCCGCGAACCGCACCACCATCGAGGTCGGTGGTCCCCGCGCCCGGGACGTGCTGGAGAACGGCTGCCCCCTGGACCTGCATCCTCGGGTGTTCCATCCCGGCCGCTGCGCGCAGACCGTGCTGGCCAGAGCCCAGGTGGTGCTGTGGCAGACCGGGTCGGAACCGACCTATCGGCTGCTGGTGCGCGGGTCGTTCGCCGCCTACCTGTCCGCCTGGCTGGCCGACGCCGCGCGGGAACACCTGCTGTGATCAGCGTCTTCGACCTGTTTTCCATCGGCATCGGGCCGTCCTCCTCACACACCGTGGGGCCGATGCGGGCCGCGCTGCGGTTCGTCGAGCGACTGGCCGCCGACGGACAACTGGACCAGGTCGGCGAGGTGCGCTGCGAGCTGTTCGGCTCGCTGGGCGCTACCGGGCACGGGCACGGCTCGCCGATGGCGGTGTTGCTCGGATTGGGCGGGGAGCGGCCGGAGACGGTGGACACCGACCGGGCGGCGGAGCGGGCGGCGGCGATCCGGGAGACCGGCCGGCTGCGGCTCGGCTCGGGCGGCCCGGAGGTGCCGTTCCGGGAGGCCGACCACCTGGTGCTGCACCGCCGCCGGACGCTGCCGCTGCATCCCAACGGCATGGTGTTCCAGGCCTGGGCGCCGGGCGGGGAGCTGCTCGCCGAGCGCAGGTACTACTCGGTGGGCGGCGGGTTCGTGCTGGACGACCCGGCGGGCGAGGCCGCCCGGATCGTGCCCGACACCTCGCCGGTGCGGCACCCGTTCCGGACCGGCACCGAGCTGCTGGAGCACTGCGCCGAGACCGGGCTGCCGGTGAGCGGGGTGATGCGGGCCAACGAGCTGTCCCGCCGCTCCGAGGCCGAGGTGCACGACGGGCTGCTGGAGATCTGGCAGGCGATGCAAGATTGCGTCGCGCGCGGCTGCGTCCGGGACGGGGTGATGCCCGGCGGGCTGCGGGTGCGCCGGCGGGCGGCCGACCTGTACCAGCGGCTGCGGATGGAGGCCGACAGCCCGGACCCGCTGCAGGTAATGGACTGGATCTCGCTGTACGCGCTGGCGGTGAACGAGGAGAACGCGTCCGGGGGACGGGTGGTCACCGCGCCGACCAACGGGGCGGCCGGGATCGTGCCGGCGGTGCTGCACTACTACACGCGGTTCGTGCCCGGCGCCTCCGACGACGGCGTGGTGCGGTTCCTGCTCACGGCGGGGGCGATCGGCTCGATCTACAAGGAGATCGCGTCCATCTCCGGCGCCGAGGTGGGCTGCCAGGGCGAGGTCGGCTCGGCGTGCTCGATGGCGGCCGGCGCGCTGTGCGAGGTGCTGGGTGGCACCGCGCGGCAGGTGGAGAACGCCGCCGAGATCGGCATGGAGCACAACCTGGGGCTGACCTGCGACCCGGTCGGCGGCCTGGTGCAGATCCCGTGCATCGAGCGCAACGCGATGGCCTCGGTCAACGCGATCCACTCGGCGCGAATGGCGCTGCGCGGCGACGGCACGCACGTGGTCAGCCTGGACAAGGTGATCAAGACGATGCGCGAGACCGGCGCCGACATGAAGGTCAAGTACAAGGAAACCTCCCGAGGCGGCCTAGCCGTCAACGTCATCGAGTGCTGACCGCCGCGTGAGCGGACCGTGATTAGTCGGCCATGCGGGCGGCGACCCAGTCGTGGAAGGCGCTGATGTGGTGCTCGCTGGGCACCAGCACACCGCCGTCGGCGTACATCCGGGACGTCATGGACAGCTGGCAGCGCTCGCAGGCGTCGAAGTCCTGCTGGTTGACCCGGTGGAACAGCTCCACGGAGTTGGACACGTCGGCCCCGCTGGCCACCACGTCCGGGGCGTAGAGCCAGTCGCACTCCACCACGGTGCGGTCGGGCGCCATCGGGTACATCCGGTGGAAGATGACGTGGTCCGGTACCAGGTTGATGAAGACCTGCGGGCTCACCGTGATGGCGTAGTAGCGGCGGTCGTGCGACTCGCCGACCGCGTCCAACCGGGGGAAGCTCGCGCGGCCGTCGATGGTGAAGCCCTGCACGTCCGTGCCGAACTCGGCGCCGTGCCCGACGAAGTACTGGGCTGCGTAGCCGTCGGCGAACTCCGGCAGCACCTCGGTCAGCTCGGGGTGGATCGTGGCGCAGTGGTAGCACTCCATGAAGTTCTCCACGATGAGCTTCCAGTTCGCCTTCACGTCGTAGACGATCCGGCGGCCGACCACCAGTTGATCGACCTGCCAGGCGTCGATGGTCGCCGGGTCGCCGAGCCGCTCGGTGACCGATCCGATCACGGTCTGCTCGAAGCTGGGCGGTACGTCGGCCAGGCACACCCATGCGGTGCCCAGCCATTCCCGCAGGTGCACCCGGCGCATGCCGTACTCGGTGCGGTCCACATCGGCGATCGCTTCCAGGTTGGGCGCTGCGATCAGCTTGCCGTCCAGCCCGTAGGTCCAGGCGTGGTAGGGGCAGCGCACCGCGTTGCGCACCGTGCCGGACTCCTCGGTGCACAGCCGGGCGCCGCGGTGTCGGCACACGTTGAGGAAGGCGCCCAGGTTGCCGCGCCGGTCCCGGACCAGCAGCACGCTCTCCCGGCCCACCTGGACGGTCCGGAACGCGCCAGGGGTGGGCATGTCGGAGCTACGGGCGGCGGCGAACCAGGTCGCCTCGAAGATCCGGGCCTGCTCGTGAGCGAAGACCACCGGGTCCGCGTAGTGCTCGCCCGGTGGGGTCGCCACCAGGCTGGCGGGCAGCGCGGGCGCCGGAGTCGGCCGGCCGGTCGGCGCCGGGTCGGTGGTGGGCAGCGCCGTGGTGGTGTCCACGAGGCTGGCGGGCAGTGCGGTGTGGGTGTCCACAGGGCCCCCTCTGGGCTGCGGTTGGTGCGCGAACGGGAAGGTTCCGACGGTGGAAGATGAGATCACCGGTGCTGATCACGCGGTGCTGATCACACGGTGCTGATCACACGGCGGCGGTGGCTCTGCTGGCCAGCTCGCGGCGCCACCGGACGAACGGCTTCGGGCGGTTCATCGCGAAGACCGCCACCGGCTCGCCGTCCCGCCGGTAGACGGCCAGGAAGTTGCCCGCGTCGACGTCGCCCTCGATGACCTCGACCTGGTCGCCGTGCACCCGGTGGCCGGCGAACTGCAGCCGCGCCCCGTACTGCTCGGACCAGAAGTAGGGCACCTCGTGATCCGCCGAGGGCGGGGTCGGCGCGCCGAGCAGGGTGGCGGCCGCCGAGGCGGGGTGCTTGAGCGCGTTGGTCCAGTGCTCCAGCCGCACCGGGCCACCCGCGCGGCGCCGGTACGCCGACGCGCAGTCGCCGACCGCCACCACCCCGGGCACCTCGGTGGCGCAGTACGCGTCGGTGCGCACCCCGCCGGAGGCGGCGTCCACGGCCAACCCGGAGCCGGCCAGCCACTCCACACAGGGCGTCGCGCCGATGCCGACCACAACGACGTCGGCGGGCAGCTCGCGGCCGTCGGCCAGCTGGACCGCGCGCACCCGGTCGATGCCGAGCACCCGCCGCACCGGGACGCCGGTGATCAGCCGCACCCCGTGCTCCTCGTGCAGGGCCGCGCAGGCCTGGCCGATCTCGGTGCCCAGTGGCCCGGCCAGCGGCACGCCCATCGCCTCCACCACGACCACGTCCAGACCGAGGCCGCTGGCCGTGGAGGCGATCTCCGCGCCGATGAAGCCGCCACCGATGAGCACCAGCCGGGCGCCGGGTAGCAGCTCGGCACGCAGCGCGGTGGCGTCGTCCACGGTCCGCACGGTGTGTACTCCGGCCAGCGCCGGCCCGGCCAGCCCTGGCCCGGCGAGCCCTGGCCCGGCGAGCGCCGGCCCGGCGGGCGCGGGCCCGGCCAGCGCGGGTCCGGGCAGCTGCCGGGCACGCGCGCCGGTGGCGATCACGACGGCGTCCGAAACCAGGCGCTCGCCGCCGTCCAGCACCACCGCCCGCTCGTCGGTGTCCAGCGCGGTGGCGGTGCGCCCGAGCAGCCAGTCCGCCCCGAGGGCGTCGTCCTCCGGGGTGAGCAGGTCCAGCTCCGCGCGGTCCAGCGTGCCGGCCAGGTACTCCTTGGACAGCGGCGGCCGGTCGTACGGCGCGTGGTGCTCGGCGCCGACCACGGTGAGCCGCCCCTGGTAGCCCTGCGCACGCAGCGCCCTGGCGGTGGACAGCCCGGCCAGCGACGCCCCCACGACGGTGACCGACGCGATCACGCGACCTCGACCTCCGGCTCGCCGGTGTGCTCGGCCAGCTTCAGGTAGACCATCCCGTCCATGACGACCACCTGGTGGGTGCGCACCGGCACCTTGGCCGGTGGCCCGTCGGGGAGCCCGGTGCGCAGGTCAAAGCAGGCGGCGTGCAGCGGGCACTCCACCATGCAGCCGTCCAGCCAGCCGTCCGACAGCGAGGCCTTCTGGTGTGTGCAGGTGTCGTCGATCGCGTACACGGCGCCGTCCGCCCCGTCGGTCCCGCCAGTACTGACGCGGAAAACCGCGATCGGGACGTCGGCCTCCACTCGGATCGCCTCGCCGACCGGTATGTCAGCGAGCGCGCCCACACGGATCATCGCAAATCCTCTGTTCCGTAATAGACAACAGACTGTGTTATGTGAAACAGGATGCCCGGATGGGGTGACGCTCGTCAACGGGGTCGGCCACTTCGGTGCGTCTGGTGTTTAGAGTTGCGTTATGAACAACGGGCAGCCAGGCAAGCGGGGGGATTCCGAGGGGTCGCCGACGCAGGTCCAATCGGTGGATCGGGCGCTCACCATCCTCGAGTATCTCGCCGAGCACGGCAGCTGCGGTGTGACGGAGATCGCCAAAAGCCTGGACGTGCACAAGTCGACCGCGTTCCGGCTGGTCGTCGCGCTGGAGAACCGCCAGCTGGTCGAACAGGTCGAGGAGCGCGGCAAGTACCGGCTCGGCTTCGGTCTGATCCGGCTGGCCGGTGCGACCAGCGCGCAACTGGACCTGACCAAGGTGGGGCGCCCGGTGTGTGTGCGGCTGGCCGGCGAGTTGGGCGAGACGGTGAACATCGCCGTGCTGGACTCCGGGTCTGCCATCAACATCACCCAGGAGCACGGCAGCACCGTGGTGGCCACCCGGAACTGGGTGGGCAAGCGCACCCCGCTGCATGCCACCTCCAGCGGAAAGATGCTGCTCGCCTATGACACCGCCGGCACCCTGGCCAAGCTGCTCGCGGCGGGCCTGGAGCGGTTCACCAAGCAGACGATCACCGAGGGCGACGCGCTGGACGCTGAGCTGGCCACCGCGCGCGCCCGCGACTGGGTGTGCTGCAGCGAAGAGCTCGAGATCGGTCTCAACTCGGTGGCCGCCCCGATCTTCAGCGGCGACGGCGAGGTGATCGCCTCGGTCAGTGTCTCCGGGCCGTCCTATCGGCTGACCACCACGGACTTCCCCTCGGTCGCGGAGCGCCTGCTCGCCGGGGCCGACGAGATCAGCGTCCGGCTCGGCTACTTCCCCCGCCGCTGATCCGGATATTCGGATACCCGGAAGATTGCCCACCTCCGGCTGTCGATTTTTCTCAGCCGGGAGACCAGGCTCACCTCTTGACGGATCGGCGCAGGTCCATCACAGTTTTCCAAGGTTGTTGCACATGTCACGACGCGTTGTACCAAGTGCAACACTTTTCTGTCCGGTCGGAGGGAGCCCGTCGTGCCGAGTCTGTTCCTTGACGGGGCGTGGACCACCGGTCATGCCCACCGGCGCGACGATGTGATCAACCCGTTCGATCAGAGCGTGGTGGAGGCCGTGGACCTGGCCGACGCCGAGGACGTGCACACCGCGGTCACCGCCGCCGCGCGGGCGTTCGCCGGTGACTGGCCGCGCAGCCCGGCCGCCGACCGGTCCGCGCTGCTGCTGCGCGTGGCCGACCTGCTGATCAGGGACAAGGAAGAGATCGCCCGCATCGAGACCCTGGACACCGGCAAGACGCTGGTGGAAAGCCGGATCGACATCGACGACGTGACCGCCGTCTTCCGCTACTACGCCGCGCTGGCCGACCAGGACCCGGGGCGCGTGGTGGACACCGGCCAGGCGCACGTGCTCAGCCGGGTGGTCTACGAGCCGGTCGGCGTCTGCGCGCTGATCACGCCGTGGAACTACCCGCTGCTGCAGCTGTCCTGGAAGGTCGCCCCCGCGCTGGCCGCCGGGAACACCGTGGTGATCAAGCCCAGCGAGGTCACCCCGCTCAGTTCGGTCAAGCTGGTCCGGCTGCTCGAGGAGGCCGGGGCGCCGCGTGGCGTGGTGAATCTGGTGCTCGGCGACGGCCCGTCGGTCGGCGCCCCGCTGGTGTCCCACCCCGAGGTGGACATGGTCTCGTTCACCGGCGGCCTCTCCACCGGGCAGTCGATCATCCGGGCCAGCGCGGACACGGTGAAGAAGGTCGCCGTGGAGCTGGGCGGGAAGAACCCCAACATCGTCTTCGCGGACGCCGACCAGGAGGCCGCGCTGGACTACGCGCTCACCGCGGTGTTCCTGCACTCCGGCCAGGTCTGCTCGGCTGGCGCCCGGCTGATCGTGCAGAACGAGATCCACGACGAGTTCGTCGCCGAGGTCGGCCGCCGCGCCGGGAAGATCCGGCTGGGCAACGGCCTGGACCCGGAGTCCGAGTCGGGGCCGCTGGTGTCCGCCGCGCACCGGGCGAAGGTGGAGGCCTACGTGGCCTCGGCGCTGGACGAGGGCGCCCGGCTGGTCGCCGGCGGGAAGCGGCCCGACGACCCCGAGCTGCAGAAGGGCTTCTTCTACCGGCCCACCCTGTTCGCCGACTGCCACCGCAACATGCGGGTGATCCGCGAGGAGACCTTCGGCCCGATCCTCACCGTGGAGCGGTTCGCCGACGAGGCCGAGGCCCTCGCGCTGGGCAACGACACCGACTACGGCCTGGCTGGTGCGGTGTGGACCAGCGACATGGGCCGGGCACACCGCGTGGCCGGGGCGCTGCGGCACGGCACCGTGTGGATCAACGACTACCACCCCTACGTGCCGCAGGCGGAGTGGGGCGGGTTCAAGCGCTCCGGAAACGGCCGAGAACTCGGCCCGACCGGACTGGCCGAGTACCGCGAGGCCAAGCACATCTGGCAGAACACCGCCCCCACGCCACTGAGGTGGTTCAAGGGCTGATCCAGCGGAGGTTCCCATGACCACCACTCAGGACGGGTCGGGCTCAGCGGAGACAGGCTCCGGCGGGACAGGCCCAACCGATCATGGCGCCGACCACGGTCTCGCCGAGTTCGGCTACAACCAGTCGTTGGACAGATCCATCGGCAAGTTCGCCAGTTTCGCCGCCGGGATCAGCTACATCTCGATCCTGACCGGCACCTTCCAGCTGTTCTACTTCGGCCTGGGCCTCGGTGGGCCGGCCTACTGGTGGTCCTGGCCGATGGTGTTCATCGGTCAGCTGATGATCGCGCTGTGCTTCGCCGAGCTGGCCGGGCGGTACCCGGTGGCCGGTTCGGTCTACAACTGGTCCAAGCAGCTGGCCGGGTCGGCGACGGCCTGGCTGGCCGGCTGGATGATGTTCACCGCGTCGGTGGTCACCCTCGCGGCGGTCGCGCTTTCCTACCAGATCACGCTGCCGCAGATCTGGAGCGGCTTCCAGCTGATCGGTGACGGCACCGGGGCGAGCTTCGGGCTCGACGCGGTGCTCTGGGGCGCGATCCTGATCAGCTTCACCACGATGGTGAACGCGTTCGGGGTCAAGCTGATGACCCGGATCAACAGCGCCGGGGTCTTCATCGAGCTGATCGCGGCCGTGCTGCTGGTGGTGCTGCTCGGGATCAACATCGTCAACCCGCCGACAGTGCTGTTCGACACCCACGACCTGGGGGCCACCCACCCGTTCGGCTACCTGGGCGCCTTCCTGGTCGCGGCGCTGGCCTCGGCGTACGTCATGTACGGCTTCGACACCGCCAGCTCGCTGGGGGAGGAGACCGTCGACCCGAGGCGGACCGCCCCGTCGGCCATCCTGCGGGCGGTCATCGCCTCGTTCATCCTCGGCGGGCTGATCCTGATGTTCGGCATCCTCGCCGCGCCCGATCTGCACGACCCCAAGCTGGGCACCGCCGGCGGCGGGCTGCAGCTGATCGTCCTGCAGGCGCTCGGCGGCGGCGTCGGCACCGTCTTCCTGATCGCGGCCGTCGTCGCGGTCACGGTGTGTGCCCTGGCGGTGCACACGGCGGCGATCCGGCTGATGTTCGCGATGGCCAGGGACAACGCGTTGCCGGCCGGGGCGACGCTGGCCAAGATCGACCCGAAGCGCAAGACACCGGTGGTGCCGGCGATCGTGATCGGCATCGCTTCGGTGCTGATCCTGGTGGTCAACATCGGCACCCCGGAGATCTTCACCGCGGTCACCAGCGTCGCGGTGATCATGATCTACGTGGCCTACGTGCTGGTCACCGGCCCGCTGCTGATCAAGCGACTGCGCGGCGAGTGGCCGGACGCGGACGGCAAGCGGAGCGGCTACTTCTCGCTGGGCAGGTGGGGGCTGCCGGTGAACATCATCGCGGTGCTGTGGGGCGGCGGGATGGCGCTCAACCTGGCCTGGCCGCGCGAGGCGGTCTACGGCACCGGAGCGCTGCGCTGGATCGCGTTCATCTTCATCGGGGCCATCGTGGCGATCGGGCTCGCCTGGTTCTTCGCCCGGGGGCGCCAGCAGCTCGGCTGCCTGCCGGAGCACATGGCCAAGCAGCTGGACCTGGACGCGACGAACCCGGGGGAGAAGGCATGAGCGAGGCAACGAGCGAATCATCGGCACGGAGCGAGGCAACGAGCGAATCATCGGCACGGAGCGAGGCAACGAGCGAATCATCGGCACGGAGCGAGGCAACGAGCGAATCAAGGGCGCCGAGCGAGGAGTTCGACTACATCGTGGTCGGCGGCGGATCGTCCGGGTGCGCGCTGGCCGCCCGGCTGTCCGAGGACCCGTCGGTGACGGTGTGCCTGCTCGAGGCCGGCCCCACCGACGTCGACGACCCGAACATCCTGCGCCTCTCCGAGTGGATGTACCTGCTGGACTCCGGCTACGACTGGGACTACCCGGTAGAGCCGCAGCAGCGGGGCAACTCGTTCATGCGCCACGCCAGGGCCCGGGTGCTGGGCGGCTGCTCGTCGCACAACTCCTGCATCGCCTTCTGGACGCCGAAGGAGGACCTCGACGAGTGGGCGGCCCAGGGCTGTACCGGCTGGACCGCCGACGAGTGCTGGCCACTGATCCGCCGGCTGGAGACGAACGACGGCCTGTGGGAGGGGCACGGCCGATCCGGCCCGGTCAACCTCCGGCAGATTCCGCCGGATGACCCGTGCGGGGTGGCGGTGCTGGAGGCGGCGGCGGCCGTGGGGCTGCCCACCGTCCGGTTCAACGAGGGCAGCACGGTGTGCGAGGGCGCCGGTTTCTTCCAGATCAACGCCTCGGCGGACAACACCCGGATGTCCTCCTCGCACGCGTACCTGCACCCCATCCTGGGCAGCCGGCCGAACCTGGAGGTACGCACCGACGCCTGGGCCTCCCGGGTGCTGTTCGACAGTGACCGGCGGGCCACCGGGGTGGAGTACCAGTTCGGCATCGGTCCGGGGCGGGTCGTGCTCGGCGCCCGGCGCGAGGTGATCCTCTCCTCGGGAGCGATCGACACCCCCAAGTTGCTGATGCTCTCCGGGATCGGGCCGGCCGAGCAGCTGCGCGAGTTCGGGGTCGAGGTGCTGGTGGACTCGCCAGGGGTGGGGGAGAACCTGGACGACCATGTGGAGGGCCTGGTGATGTGGGACGCGGCCCGGCCGATGGTCACCACGTCCACCCAGTGGTGGGAGATCGGGCTGTTCACCCGCACCCGGCCAGGCCTGGACCGGCCGGACCTGATGATGCACTACGGCTCGGTGCCGTTCGACCTGAACACGGTGCGCTGGGGATACCCGTCCACCGACAACGGATTCTGCCTGACGCCGAACGTCACCCGGGGGCGCTCGCGCGGCACGGTGAAGCTGCGCAGCCGGGATTTCCGGGACCGGGCGCGGGTGGACCCGCGCTACTTCACCGACCCGGACGACCACGACATGACGGTGATGCTGACCGGAGTGAAGCTGGCCCGCCGCATCGCCGAGCAGCCCACCCTCAAGGAGTGGATCGCCGCCGAGCTGGCTCCGGGCCCGGACGCGGTCACCGACGACGAGCTGATCGACTACATCACCAAGACGCACAACACCGTCTACCACCCGGCCTGCACCGCCAAGATGGGCCCGGACTCCGACTCGCTCGCCGTGGTGGACCCCCAGCTCCGCGTCCGTGGCGTCCAGGGCCTGCGAGTGGCCGACGCGTCGATCATGCCGTTCCTCCCGGCGATCAACCCCAACATCACCTGCATGATGATCGGGGAAAAGGCCGCCGACCTCATTCGCGCCTGACCGGGCGCCCCGCTGACCGCACACACCGGGTCGGCCCGCGCGCTGGTGGAGCCGGCCAGGGCGAGCGTGTAGCAACGCTTGCCACTCACGGGTGATTGGGCCTGGGTATCAGGCTGGTCGGCACCCCGTCTTGGACGCGGGGCGGGGCGACTTGGTGTGATGTGAGCATGGCCAGCACCCACCGCATTGCAGTCATCCCCGGCGACGGCATCGGGCAGGAGGTGTGCCCGCCCGCCCGCGAGGTTCTGGATGCGGTGGGCGCCCGCCACGATGTCACGTTCAGCTACCGCGAGTTCGACTGGTCCTGCGCCCGCTACCAGCGGGAGGGCGCGATGATGCCGGAGGACGGACTGGATCAGCTGCGCCCGTTCGACGCGATCTTCCTCGGCGCGGTGGGGGCGCCCGGAGTGCCCGATCACATATCGCTGTGGGGTCTGCTCATCCCGATCCGCCGCGGCTTCCGGCAGTACGTGAACCTGCGCCCGATCAAGGTGTTCGAGGGCGTACCCAGCCCGCTGCGCACCGCCACCGCCGGCGAGGTGGACCTGGTGGTGGTGCGGGAGAACGTGGAGGGGGAGTACAGCGAGGTCGGCGGCCGCTACGGGCGCGGGTTCCCGGAGGAGATGGCGATCCAGGAGGCGGTGTTCACCCGCGCCGGGATCACCCGGATCGCGGACTACGCGTTCGAGCTGGCCACCCGCCGCGCCGGCCAGTTGACCTCGGCGACCAAGTCCAACGGGATCGTGCACACCATGCCGTTCTGGGACCAGGTCGTCACCGAGCGGGCCGCGGCCTACCCGACGGTCAGCTGGAACGCCGAGCACATCGACGCGCTGGCCGCCAAGCTCGTACTGGACCCGGCCCGGTTCGACGTGATCGTCGCCTCGAACCTGTTCGGCGACATCCTGAGCGACCTGGCCGCCGCGCTGGCCGGCAGCATCGGGATGGCGCCGGCCGCCAACATCAATCCGGAGCGGGAGTTCCCCTCCATGTTCGAGCCGGTGCACGGTTCGGCGCCGGACATCGCCGGGCGCGGGGTGGCCAATCCGATCGGGGCGATCTGGACGGCGGCGATGATGCTCGAGCACCTGGGCCATCCGGCCGCCGCGGCGGAGGTCACCGCGGCGATCGCCGGTGTACTGGCCAAGACCGACATCCGCACCCCGGACCTGGGCGGCAGCGCGACCACCACCGAGTTCACCACCGCGGTGCTGCAATTCCTCGGCGCCTGACTTGAGCGTGCCGCTTCCGCCCGAGTTCACCGACCGGACCGTGTCCACGTCAGATACCAGCACCCGCGAGCCCCCAACGGGTTGACCCGCCCCGCGCGGTGATGCGGGCGGGGCCGTGCTCCTGTGATCTGGGCTATGGTCGCTTGCGCGGGTAGCCCGCGTGCGCCGATACTTGCAGAAGCTTGATACCCGCGCACGCTTAGTTGGAGGGTTTTACATGCCTTACGGGCTTCTCGCCCTGGCGCTGGGGGGCTTCGGCATCGGCCTCACCGAATTCGGGATCATGGGCCTGCTGCCTGAGATCGCGGCCGACTTTCATGTCTCAGAGCCGGTGGCCGGATACCTCATCTCCGGGTACGCGCTGAGTGTCGCGGTCGGCGGCATCGGGCTCACCGCGGCCGTCACCCGGTTCGATCGCAAGAAGGTGCTGCTGTCGCTGATGGTGCTGTTCATCGCGGGCAACCTGATCTCCGCGATCGCGCCCACCTACTCCTTGCTGATGGTCGGCCGGATCGTCGCGGCGCTGTGTCACGGTGCGTTCTTCGGCGTCGGGGCGGTGGTCGCGGCGGACATGGTCGCGCCGAACAAGCGGGCCGGTGCCATCGCGCTGATGTTCACCGGGCTGACGGCGGCGAACGTGCTCGGCGTGCCGCTGGGCACCCTGCTCGGCCAGCAACTGGGCTGGCGTTCGACCTTCTGGGCGATCACCATCATCGGCGTGGTCGCGCTGGCCGGCATCCAGCTGCTGGTGCCGCCGACGCCCGCGTCCACCGCGACCGGGCTGCGCGGCGAGCTGCGGGTGTTCCGCCGGCCGCAGGTGTGGCTGTCGGCCGGCGTCACGGTGCTCGGCTTCGGCGGGATGTTCGGCGCGTTCACCTACATCGCGTTCACCCTCACCGAGGTCTCCGGGTTCGCGTCCACGATGGTGCCGTGGCTGCTCGTGGTGTTCGGCGTCGGCCTGTTCGTGGGCAACTTCGCCGGTGGGCGGGCCGCTGACCGGGCCCTCAACCCGGCGCTGGTGGTCACGCTCGCCCTGCTGACCGTGGTGCTCGTGGTCTTCGCGCTGACCGCGCACAGCAAGGTGATGACGGTGGTCTCGCTGCTGCTGATGGGCGTGGTGGGCTTCGCCACGGTGCCCGGCCTGCAGCTGCGCATCATGGGTTACGCCAAGGAGGCGCCGACGATGGCCTCGGGTGCGAACATCGCGGCGTTCAACGTGGGCAACGCGCTGGGCGCATGGTTGGGCGGGCTGGCCATCGGCGCCGGCCTGGGCTTCACCTCGCCGCTTTGGGTGGGCGCGGCGGTCACCGCCGCCGGCCTGCTGCTGCTCCTGGCCGGATCGGTCCGGCCACGCCGGTTGGTGGGCGCCGGGGCAACCCTCGGCAGCGGCGTACCGGCCCACTGAAACCCACGAATCCCATGCGCGGGCGGGCAATTGCCAACACTGGCAACGCCCACCGCGCGCTACCGTGACAGCGAGGCTAGCGAAGGAGGTTGCGGTGTCGCTGCCTGACGATGAAGTTGAGGCGCAGGTGCATGGTTGGCGCCTGCTGGCGGTACTGCACGCACGCATCGAGGCTCGTCTGGAGCGGGTGCTGGAGGCCGAGTACGAGCTCAGCGTGAGCGAGTACGGCGTGCTGGAGCTGCTGTCCCGCCAGGAGGGCTACCACCTGCGGATGGGCCAGCTGGCCACCGCGATGGCGTTGAGCCAGAGCGCGACCACGCGGCTGGTCAACCGGCTGGAGGACCGTGGCCTGCTGGCCAGGCATCTGTGCCCCACCGACCGGCGGGGGATCTACAGCGAGGTCGCGCCGGCCGGGTTCGCGCTGCTCGAGCGGGCGCGGCCGGCCCACAACGCGACGCTGGGCGAAGTGCTGGCGGAGGCCTCGCTGAACCCGGAGATGGCCCATCTGGTCGAGGCGATCGGCGCGGCCGAGGCGATGCCGATCGCGGAACCGATGGCGAGCGCCTAGCGATTCCTCGCCGATGTCAGGTGCGGGGGAGCGAGCCGGAGGCTCAGCGGGCGCTGTGGTCGCGCAGCATGGACGGAATCGTGCGGGCCAGGATCGACAGGTCGCCGATCAGACGCCGGGTCCGCACGTAGGTCAGATCCAGGTGCAGCATCTCCAGCGTGCCCATGGTGCTGCGCCCGCTGACCTGCCACAGGCCGGTCAGCCCGGGGCGCACGGAGAAGCGGGGCCGGAACTCGGCAGGGAACATCCGGGCTTCCCACACCAGGCACGGGCGGGGCCCGACCAGCGCCATGTTGCCGACCATGACGTTGATCAGCTGCGGCAGCTCGTCCAGGCTGGTCTTGCGCAGGAAGTTGCCGACGTTGGTGACCCGGGGGTCGTGGTCGAGCTTGAAGCTCCCGTTGGACGAGGTGTCCTCGCCGCGCAGCTCGGCGGCGATGAGTTCGCGGAGCATCTCGTCGCCCGTGCCGGTGCGCATGGTGCGGAACTTGAACATGGTGAACGTGCGGCCGCCGAAGCCCACGCGTTCCTGCCGGAAGAGCGCCGGGCCGGTGCTGGTCGCGCGGATCAGCAGCCCGATCACGATCATCGGAACCAGGAGAACCAGCAAACCGATCGCCGCTACCACCAGGTCGATTCCGCGGCGCGCGATCGATTCCCACGACATCGCCAGAAGAGTGCCGCTGAACCCAGCGTCCCTGGCGTCACCTCTAAGGGTGACCATCAAAGCCTCCTGCCCAGCGATAGGTGCCGCACGGTAGCGCCGAGGCGTCCCGCCGAGACCGGGCTCCACGGCAGCGCCCGGAACCGAGGTCGGTACCGGGCGGATGAAACCCGAGCTGCCCTTCTCAACGACCGTGTGGCCCAGAGGTATCTCTCCAGGTTCGGTTGCCTTGCGGAAGGTGGCTGGTGATGCGCTTGTGATTGGACCGGCAGCGTCACAACACCTCAACTTCTCCACCCAAATCACCACCCTTGATGCGTTCACTTCGGTCGGTGGCTATTACCCGTTTTGCCGGGCCACACCCCTAAGGGTTACATAGAGTACGGCTCGTTCTCAACTGAGATACTCTCCGACTCCGATTTCGCCCCTCATCCAGAAGACGCCCCACCAACCCAAAGGTTGCGCCGGAGTGCCAGGCCGAGCCGGGGGAGACCGACGGCGCGGTGCTGCACACCCTGGTGCCGGTCGCCGTATTGCCAGCCGCCGAAGCCAAGGTGCGCTCAGCTGTTCGGCGACATCGAGGTTGCGGGCGGCGCAGCTAAGGGATGGACTTGGTTGACCTACCACTTGTTGCCGGCGTTGCGTTGGACGCGCGGCCGGAGGGGAGCTCCATGCGGCACGGCGAGGAACGGCAGCTGAGGCTGGGCGGGTCATCGTGAGGATTCTGGTAGTGGGCGCCGGCGCCACCGGCGGCTTCTTCGGCGGCCGGCTGGACCAGGCCGGGCGGGACGTGACCTTCCTGGTACGCCCGGGGCGGGCCGCGGTGCTGCGCGAACGGGGGTTGCGCATCGTCGGTGTGGGAGAGCAGACCGTGCTCGAGCCGAAGCTGGCCACCGCGCCGGAGCTCACCGCCCCGTTCGATCTGGTGGTGCTCACGGTCAAGGAAGCCGGACTGGCCTCGGCGATCGACGACCTCGCGCCGGCGGTCGGCCCGGAGACGATGATCCTGCCGGTGCTCAACGGCATGCGGCACGTCGACGCGCTGGTGGAGCGGTTCGGCGAGCGCCCGGTGTTGGGCGGCGTGGCCAAGGTGGCCGCCACCCTCGACGCGAACGGGGACATCGCCCGGCTGTCCGACCTGGGCAGCATGACCTACGGGGTCCGGGACTGGGCGCCGGACCGTCCGCTGGACGAGCTGCACCGCACGCTGTCCGGCGTCGGTTTCGATACCGAGCTGTCGGCGGACATCACCGGCGATATGTGGGCGAAGTGGGTCTTCATCTCGAGCATCGCGGCGGTGAACTGCCTGGCTCGGGGCGCCATCGGCGAGGTGGCGGGGGCGCCCGGTGGTATCCGGTTCGCCGAGGCCGTGGTGGCCGAGGGCGCCGCGGTCGCCGAGGCCGCCGGGTACCCGTTGTTGGAGGCCGCGGCGGCGATCGCCCGCGGCGCGGTGACCGCCCAGGGCTCGGTGGCGACCGCCTCGCTCTACCGGGATCTCACCAGCGGGCAGCGTGTGGAGGTGGAGCAGATCTTCGGGGACCTGGTGGACAGGGCGAACGAATTGAGCGTGCCGGTCCCGCTGCTCGAGGTGGTGACGCTGCAACTGCGCGTGTATCAGCACCGGCTGGACGCCGGGTCGTCGTGACGCCGGGTGCCTACCGGTCCGGGCAAGCCGTCGAGGCGACCGGCTGAGTCGCCCCGACCGGCTCAGCCGCCTCAAGCCGCTCAGCCGCCTCAAGCCGCGGAGTCGCGCCGAGCCGTGGAGCCGCCCGAACCTGGCTCGGGGCGGCCGGCACCACCCGGCCCCGGTCCAGCCAGACGACCTGGTCGGCGAGCGCGGCCACCAGCGGGTCATGGGTGATCAGTACGGTGGTGCGGTCCACGGTCAGCCGGGACAGCACGCCGAGCAACTCGTCGCGGGCCCGCCCATCCAGGCCGGTGGTCGGTTCGTCCAGCAGCAGCACCTCGGCGTCCCGGATCAGCGCCCTGGCCAGCGAGATGCGCTGGCGCTGCCCACCGGACAGCAGCCGGCCGCGCTGGCCCACCGGGCTGTGGTAGCCCTGGGGCATTCGCCGGATGAACTCGTCCGCGCCGGCCGCCCTGGCCGCCGCCACCACCTGGGCCGGGCTTGCCCCCGGACGGCCGACCAGGATGTTCTCCGCCACCGAGGTGTCGAACAGCATGCTCTCCTGGGGCACCAGGGCCAGCCGTTCGCGCAGCGCCGAGGGATCCATCAGCCGCAGGTCCCGGTCGTCCAGCCGGATCGTCCCGGCGGACGGGTCGTCGAAGCGCTGCAGCAATCGCAGCAGTGTCGACTTGCCCGAGCCACTGGCGCCGAGCACCGCCACACACGTCCCTCGGGGCACGGTGAAGCTGACCTCATGCAGCGCGTCGGCCGGCTGGCCGGGGTAGCGGAACCGCACCCGGTTGAACTCGACGCCCCGGCGGACCGGTCGCCCGGATGTGCCGCTGAGCGCGGTGGTGCCGAGCGGGGCAGCCATACCGCCGGGCGCCGCGGGGGGCGCCAGCCGGGGAGTCGAGGCGGGCTTCTGGTCGAGTAGCTCGATGACCCGCTCGGCGCCGGCGGTCGCCGCGTAGGCGGTCGTGGCCAGCCCGGCCAGGCTCCGCGCCGGAGCGTAGAGCTGGCTCAGATAGATCAGGAACGCCAGCAGGTCACCCAGGGTGAGCTGCTTGTTCACCAGCGCGAACAGGCCGAAACCGAGGATGAGCAGCACCCCGGCCACCTCGAAGAGGTCAGTGATCGGCGCGAACAGTGCGCGGATGCGGGTCGCGGTCAACTCGGCGGCCCGCACCGCGTTGCTCTGCGCACCGAACCGGGCGATCTCCCTCGGAGCCAGGTTGTAGGCCTGCACCAGGGGCATGGCGCCCAAATTCTCCTCGGCCACCGCGCCGATCTGACCAGCTCGCCGGCGCACCTCCCGCGACGCGCGCTGGCTGCGCCCGGAGAAAAACCGCGAGCAAAGCGCGAAGACGGGGAGCGCGACCAGCGCGGTCAGCGCCAGCTGCCAGTTCAAAAAGAAGAGGATCCCGCTATAGACGATTATTCTGAGAATATTCTGTGCGGCGCCAGTGGCGCCGGTGAGCACCAAATCCTCGATCGCGCTAATATCCGAGGTCAACCGGGAAATCGTGTCGCCGGCCGGGCGTCGCTCAAAGAATTGCAGCGGTAGTGACTGCAGGTGGCTGAACACTCGCATCCGCAGTCGGTGCAGGAATCCTTCGCCCATCCAGGCGGTGAGGTACTGGTCGGCGAAGGTGATGAGCCCGACCATGAGGGTGATGCCCGCGTATCCGGCCGCGACCGCCGGGAACAGCGATGGGTTCGGCGGGGTGAGCACCTGGTCGACCAGGATCTCGAACAGCCAGATCATCCCGGCGTCCAGCCCCAGGCCGATTATGATCAGTAGTAGGACGAGCAACAACCACCACCGGTACGGGCGCAGCTGCGGCCAGAACCGCTGGATGATCCGGCGGATGCTGATAGCGGGCGCATGCTCGATGGTCGAGTCGACCCGGGGGATGGCGATGGTGCTCACCTGGTCAGCGCTGTACGCCGGCTGCCGCATGATCATTCCTGACTTGTCTGACTCGGTGGGCGCCAGGTGGCGGCCCGGCACGAACCGGGCCGCCACCGCTCCCGTCGACTACCTACGGCGATCGCGCCTGTTCTGTTCGTAGTCGTTGCGGCGCCGGCGGTCGTCACCGTTGCGGCGGCCGCCGGGGTACCAGCCGATGTGGCGATCGGTGTTTGCCATGGCGTTTCCTCCATTTCGCGGGGGCCTCCCAATCGGGCCCTCACCATGAAACGTACGCCTCCTACATATTGGGTGGGGCACATGTTTGGGCCTTCACAGGAAATGCCTAGCGGCGGCATCGGGAGCTGATAGTCCAACTGGCGAAGGAAGTAATTAGCCAACCATTATCCTCGGTGTGGATTAGCGCGGGATAAGCGCGGACTGATGATTGTCAGCGTCGAGCGCGCCCTCGAGAGCTCAGGCATCCTCGAGCGAGGCACGGCGCGAGGATCTAGGTTGAGGTGACCGAGCAGGGCACGGCCGGAGGGCGAGGGCTGGAATGACGGATGCGACGGGCGCGGTGGCTCCCAAGGTCGCCGTGGTGTTCTACAGCGCCACCGGGAATGTGGCCGCGCTGGCCGAGGCGGTCGGGGACGGAGCCCGCAAGGAGGGCGCGGAGGTCCGGGTGCGCCCGGTGCCCGAGCTGGCCCCGCCGGCGGCGGTGGCGAGCAATCCGCGCTGGCAGGCCTGGGTGGACAGCAATCCCTACGACCAGCCCGCCACGCTGGACGACCTGGACTGGGCGGACGGCATCGCGCTGGGTAGTCCCACCCGGTTCGGCGGCCCGGCGGGGCAGCTCAAGGAGTTCCTGGACACCACGGGTGGGCTCTGGGCGAAGGGCAAACTGATCGACAAGGTGGGCACCGCGTTCACCAGCTCGTCCACCAAGCACGGCGGCCTGGAGTCGACCATTCTGGCGATGAACAACGTCTTCTACCACTGGGGCTCGATCGTGCTGCCGCTCGGCTACTCCGACCCTCAGGTGATGGAGTCGGGCAACCCGTACGGCGGATCGTTTGTGTCCCGCAAGTCGGCGTCCCCGGACGAGGAGGCCTTGGGGGCGTGCCGGGTGCAGGGCGCCCGACTGGCCCGCATCGCCCGCTACGTGGCCACTGGCCGGGCTGGCGAACTCGAATAGGGTGGGGGGATGGCAGCGTCGCCGAACTTGAGCAACTGTGGACCCCTCCGATGAGCGGCCGGTTCGAGGGGCAGGTCGCCCTGGTCACCGGCGGGGCGTCGGGTATCGGCGCGGCGATCGTGGCTCGGCTGCTCGATGAGGGCGCCCGGGTGCTGGCCGCCGACATCAACGCCGACGCGTTGGCCGAGGCTGAGGCGAAGGCCGGCGCGGAGCTGGCCACCGCGGTCGCCGACGTCACCGTCGATGACCGGATGCGGGACGCGGTGGCCGCCGCGGTGTCCAGGTTCGGCCGGCTCGACCTGGCGTTCAACGTGGCCGGGGCGGCCCGGTTCGGCAGCATCCTGGACGGCACGGTGGAAGACTGGTCTGCCACGGTTGACCTGGTACTGAAGGGCACATACCTGGGCACCCGGCACGCCGCGCGGGCAATGCGGGAGGGCGGCCGGGGCGGCGCGATCGTGAACGTGTCCTCGCTCAACGCGCACGTCCCGCTCTGGGGCGCCAGCTCGTACGCTGCGGGCAAGGCCGGCGCGGAGAACTTCACCAAGGGCGCCGCGCTGGAGCTGGCCGAACACCGGATCCGGGTGAACGCCGTGCTGCCCGGGCTGGTGGAAACCCCGCTGACCGCTCCGCTGCTGGCCATCCCGGGGCTGCGCGAGGACTACCTGCGGCGAATTCCGCTGGCCAGGGCGGCGGATCCGGACGACATCGCCGGCCCGTGTGTGTACCTGGCCAGTGACGACGCTCGGTACATCACCGGCACCAGCCTGGTGGTGGACGGCGGCTGGGAAATCACCAACTATCCGGACCTGAGCCGCTACCTCTGAGCAGCCGGGACCTCAGTTGGTCGCCGCGGCCCGGCCGGCCGGCAGCTGGAACACCCGGGCGGCCACCCCACCGAGGAAGTCCGCGCGCGCCTCGTCGGAGAGCCCCAGCTGATCCAGCTGGGCGAGCGCGCGGTCGTGGCGCAGCTGCGGCCAGTTGGTGCCGAACATGACCTTGCCCCGGCCGTAGGTGTTCATGAAGTGGACCAGCTCGGCGGGGTAGTAGCGGGGCAGGTACGCCGAGGTGTCCAGGAAGACGTTGTCGTGCTTCCAGACCACGCCGATCATCTCGTTGGTCCACGGATGGCCGATGTGCCCGCCCACGATGGCCAGCTCGGGGAAGTCCAACGCCACCCGGTCCAGGTAGGGCACCGGCCGCCCGGTGTCCGAGGGCTTGAGCGGCCCGGTGTGCCCGACCTGCGTGCAGAACGGGATGCCGAGCTCCACGCAGGCCACGTACAGCGGGTAGTAGAGCCGGTCGTCCGGCGGTAGCTCCCAGAGCCAGGGCACCACCCGCAGCCCGATGAACCCGAGCTCACCCACCGCACGGTGCAGCTCGCGCACCGCGGCCACCGGGTCGGCCAGGTTGACCGAGGCCAGCCCGGCGAACCGGTCCGGGTACGCGGTGGTGAACTGCGCGACGTCGTCGTTGCTCACCACCCAACCACCGGGGCGGTGCCAGGCGGAGAGCAGCAGCACGTCCACTCCGGCCGCGTCCATCTCGGCCACCAGCTCGTCCGGGCCGATCCGTGCCTCGATCCGATCCGCGCTGCCGGACTTCTCGGCCAGCCTGCGGACCTCGGGCATGGGTAACCGGTTCGGCGCGGATACAAAGGTGGGCTGCGCCCAGACGTCAATAATCATCAGGAAAAGACTCTCCTCAGGACACTAGCCGGGCGCGCGCCGGCACAGCCCGACAATGATCCAGCCGGGCGCGGGGATGCGCCGCCCTCGGGTGATCCGGGGCGGACAGCGAGGTGCCCGGCGGGCGGGTGCGGGAGGCACCCACTCGCCGGGCACCGGCGGGGACGAGCAGACGTCAGCTCAGGTGGCTGACCGTGGTCCGGTCCTTCTCCTCCAGCGGCACGACGCCGAGGGGGGCGTCCGGGTCGACCTTGTAGGTCATCACCCGCTTGTAGCCCTCCTTCTTCTGCATGCCGCTCTTGCGCCAGGCGGCGGTGAGGCCGGCCTTGGCCCAGAACCCCGGGCCGTCCAGCGAGCTGGACCGGGGCGTCCAGTGCGCCTTGTTACGCAGGATGCCGTTGCCGTAGTGCATCGCGTAGGAGCGGCGGATCTGGCTGGTCCAGTGCTCGGTGGTCAGCGAGACGCTGAAGCCGTCCAGGTTGCTCACCCGGTGCGGGCCGTTGAGCGCCCAGTGCAGCATCTCGCCCGGCTCCAGGTCGTAGACCTCCGCGTAGTCGTCGAACCACGGCTCGTAGGGCAGGTCCTCCATGGCGAGGCTGCGCACCACATCCTCGACGTTCTGCGGGCGCAGGAACGGCACGGTGGGCGGGTAGATCCAGATGCGCTTGCGGCCGCGGATCTGCCACAGGCCCTGACCGGGCACGTCGAAGTGGTAGAAGACCCGGGCGGTGGGCGAGGAGATGAGCAGGCCCAGTTTGCGCTTGAAGGTCTTGAAGTCGGGCATGGTGCCCTCGAGCTCGCCGTACATCTGGTCGAGCAGGTCGGCGAACCGGGGGTCCGCCTGCTCGATCGCCTGGAGGTTGATCCAGACCCTCCCGCCACGCACCGCGTCGAGCACCTTCGAGCCGGGCTGGCCGGCGCGGTCGACGTGGCCCCAGGTGGAGACGTCCTCGCCCATCGTGGTGATGTCGATGTGCTTCGGGTCGATCGTCTCGACGAGCTTGGCCAGCGACTCGTCGGAGAACAGGTCATCCCGCTCCGCGAGCTTGTGCCGCAACTTGACCGTGTGGTTGCCCCAAAGCTGGATATCGCGAGGCGTGATGTTGTCGAAGACGCGTGGCACGGCGTGAAACTCCCCTGCAGAGACTCTGGTTTTAGGTAGGTCTGCCTTACTTAGTTCAACGCTGTCCGCCGCCGAACGTTACTGCCCGGGGCGGATGTGGCCTGCGTCCCGCGCGGTCGACCGCCTCGTCCGGGGACAGTACTCCGGTGCCGATCAGCGCTGGCGCGGGCCGTCGATCACCCTCCTCAGCCCGCCTCAGACCACCCCGCCGCGGCGCAAATCGTCCACCTCGTCGAGGGAAAAGCCCAGCTCAGCGAGGATCTGGTCGGTATGGGCACCCAGCCCGGGAATTGCCCCCATGCGAGGCTCCCAGCCGGCTACCACCGGCGGGGGCAGCAGCGCCGGGATCGGCCCGACTGGGGAATCCACGTCCCGCCAGCGGTCCCGGCTGGCCAGGTGCGGATGGGTGACGACTTCGGACGGCATGTTGTACCGGGCGTTGCCGATTCCGGCCGCGTCGGCGGCCGCCTGCACCTCGGCCAGCGGACGCGCCGAGCACCATGCGGAGATCTGTTCGTCCAGCTCAGCGCGGTGCGCGAGGCGGCCGGCGTTGTGCGCGTACCGGGAGTCGGCGGCCAGGTCGTCGCGGCCCAGCATCCGCCCGGCCAGCCGGCGCCACTCGCCGTCGTTGGTGGTGCCGAGCACCACGGTGTGCCCGTCGGAGGTGGGGTAGGCCCCGTACGGCGCGACTGAGGGCGAGCTCAGTCCGTTGGGCGGTTGGTCGTGCCCGCTGTGCCGGGCGTGGTTGAGCGCGTAGCCCATGAACTCGATCACCGTGTCGAACAGGCTGACCGCGATGGCGGTGCCCCGGCCGGTCCGCTCCCGGTCGTAGAGCGCCGCCAGGATCGACGAGTACGCGTACATCGCGGTGCCCACATCGGCGATCGGTATGCCCGGTTTGGCCGGCTGGCCGGGCCACCCGGTGATCGCGCACGAGCCCGCCTCGGCCTGGGCCAGCAGGTCGTAGGCCCGCTTGTGGTCCAGCGTGCCGCCGGTGCCGTAACCGGAGATGGTCGCGGTGATCAGCCGAGGGTAGCGCTCGGCGAGCTCCTCGGCGCCCAGTCCCAGCCGGTCCACCGCGCCCGGCCCGAGATTGCTGACCAGTACGTCCGCGTCGACCAGCAGGCGGTGCAGCAGTGCGTTGCCGGCCTCGGACTTCAGGTCCAGGGTGAGCGACTCCTTGCCCCGGCTGACCCAGACGAAATGGGCGGCCAAACCGTGCACCACCTCGTCGTAGTGCCTGGTGAAGTCGCCCTGCCCAGGTGGCTCGATCTTGATTACCCGGGCGCCGAAATCGGCCAGGTGGCGGGTGCACAGCGGCGCGGCGATCGCCTGCTCCAGGGTGATCACCAGCAGGCCGGCCAGCGGCAGGTGGGGTTGCGGTTCGGGCACGGGGGCCGACGCTACCCGGCGCGGGTGCAGACGAAGATGCAGCTCTGCGGCCGCGGTGAGGGGTAGGTCCGCACGTGCAGGAACCCGGCGGCGGTGAGCATCTCGGTGGCCAACTCCCGCCCCCACACCGCGCCGAGGCCCCCGGCCCCATCGGCCCCGTCGGCGCGTGACGTGGGCAGGCAGAACAGCAGGCTGACCGCGTAGCTCAACGCGGCGTGCGGGTTGTCCAGATTGCGCTCCAGGCGGCTGGAGAAGTTGCCGTCCACCATGACGAACACCCCGCCCGGAGCCAGCGCGTCGTGGATCCGGCGCAGCACCAGGCCCGGCGAACGCTGGTCGTGCACCGCGTCGAACGCGGTGATCACGTCGAATGGCGGGTGGGCCGGCAGCTCGGCGGCGTCGCTCAGCTGGAACTCGGCGTTCTCCGGTTCCGGCGTGCTGCCGGTGCGTTCCGCCTCGGCCAGCCGGAGCGCGTCCGCGGAGTTGTCGAGCCCGACGAACCGGGAGGCCGGAAACGCGCGGGCCATCAGGTTCACCGCGTGCCCCGTGCCGCAGCCCAGGTCCAGCACCCGCGCGCCGGTGCGCAGCCGGTCGAGCAGGCCGGGCACCGCGCCGAGAAAGCCGTCGACGAGGTGCTCGTCGTAGATGGGTCGCCACTGCGCGCCCAGGTCGGCGCCGGCCACCGAGGCGAACTCGGCGAACGCCACCCCGCCGCCCTCGGCGAAGCAGCGCTCCACGCTGGGCAGCACCGCCGCCAGGGTGCGCAGGGTGCCGGCGGCCGGCCCGATGTTGCTGGCCCGGGTGCCGGTGAGCAGCGGGGCGTGTTCGGCGGGCAGGGCGTACCAGCCGGCGTCCGGGTGGTAGCTGATGATCCGGCCGGCCGCCATCGCGGCCAGCCATTCGCGCACGTAGCGTTCGTCCAGGCCGGCCCGCGCGGCCAGTTCGAGGCTGGTGGCCGGGCCCAGCGCGGTCGCCTCGAACAGACCGGTGCGGTACCCGATGCTGATCAGCATGGTGAGCGCGTGACCGGTGAGCAGCTCCAGCAACCGGCCGCCGAACGCCTCGGTTCCGGCAGAATCCGTTCCGTCAGGGTGCACCGCCATACTCTGGCCCATGTCCACGTCCGGGGTACAAGTGCTCGGCACCAGGGCGCTGAACCGGGCGTTACTGGCCCGCCAGCTGCTGCTGGAACGGGTCCGCCGGCCCGCGCTCGATGTGCTGACGCACCTGGTCGGGTTGCAGGCCCAGGCGCCGGATGCGCCGTACTTCGGGCTGTGGTCGCGGCTGGCTGGATTTCGGCCTGGCGAGCTGGCCGGGCTGCTGCGGGAGCGGTCGGCGGTGCGGGCGACCATGATGCGCGGCACGCTGCACGCGGTCACCTCGGCGGACTGTCTGGCCCTGCGGATGCTCGCGCAGCCCACCATGGAGCGCGCGGTGCGGACCAACACCGACTACGACGGGCAGCGGGTGGCCGGCGTGCCGGTGGCCGAGCTGCTGGCCGTCGGGGCCGAGCTGCTCACCGAGGCCCCGCGCACGCCCGCCGAGCTGCGTGCGCTGTGCGCCGCCCGTTGGCCCGGCCACGACCCGGGGTGGGTCAGCTACACGGTCCGCGCGCTGGTGCCCACCGTGCAGGTGCCGCCCCGGGGCATTTGGGGCGTCGGCGGGTTGGCTCGGTTGAGCCCGGTGCGGGCCTGGCTGGGCCAGCCGGTGCACCCGGATCCCGACCCGGACGGATTGGTGCCTCGCTATCTCGCCGCGTTCGGGCCGGCCACCGCCGCCGACCTGGCGACCTGGTCCGGGCGCACGGCGGTCCGCCCAGTGCTGGAGCGGCTGCGCCCCCAGCTGCGAGTGTTCGCCGACGAGCACGGGCGGGAGCTGTTCGACGTGCCGGGAGCGCCGTTGCCGCCGGCCGACACCGCCGCCCCGGTACGGCTGCTCGCGCCGTACGACAACGCGCTGCTCGCGCACGCCGACCGGGCCAGGGTGGTGCCCGAGGAATACCGTGCGCGGCTGCTCAGCAAGAACGGGATCGTGCCGGGCACCGTGCTGGTGGACGGGTTCGTCCAGGGCACCTGGGACGTGTCCCGCCCAGGCCGTGGCCAGGCCCGGCTCACCGTGCGGCCGTTTCGGCCGCTCACCGCCCAGCAGGCCGGGCAGCTGTCGGACGAGGCGGCCTCGGCCGCCGAGTTCGCCGCGCGGGACGGCCCGGTGGAGGTGGCCATCGAGGAGGCGGGTTGAGCCAGTTGGCTGGCTGAGATCCGGCCGGTGGACGGGAGGTGATCACTGGGCTGGGCTGCGCGCTCGGCGGTAGCGTCCGGGCATGGCGTTGGAGCCCTCGGAGGTAGCTCAGGCAGGTTCGAGTGCGGACGGGGCGGTGGCCGGCCCGGCTTTCCCGTCGACCTGGGCGCGGCTCACTCCGGACAAGCCGGCGGTCATCGTGATCGACGGCGAGTCCAGGCCGGTCCAGACGCTGAGCTACGCCCAGTTGGACGAGCGCTCCCGGCGCTGCGCACTGTTGCTGCGCGCGGCCGGGCTGCGCACCGGTGACCACGTCGCGGTACTGATGGAGAACCGCGCCGAGGTGTTCGAGGTGTGCTGGGCGGCGATCCGCTCCGGGCTCTACGTGACGGCGGTGAACACCCGGCTGAGCCCGGACGAGGCCAGCTACGTGGTCGACGACAGCGAGGCTCAGGTGCTGGTCACCTCGGTGGCGATGGAGGAGCTGGCCACCGCGATCGTGCCCGCGACGCCTCAGATCCGACGGCGCCTCGTGGTGGGCGGAGCGCTGGCCGGGCACGAGGACTACGCCGAGGCGCTCGCCGCGGTGCCGGACATCCCGCTGACCGACGAGCGGGAGGGCGAGACGATGCTCTACTCGTCCGGCACCACCGGCCGGCCCAAGGGGGTCAAGCGGCCGCTGTCCGGCGCGCCGGTGGGCGGGGAGTTCCGGCTCCACCGAGCCTGCGCCGCGATGGGTTACGACAGCTCCACGGTGTATCTCAACCCGGCCCCGCTCTACCACGCCGCGCCGCTGAGTTTCACCATGGCGGTGCACCGGCTGGGCGGCACGGTGGTGGAGATGTCCCGCTTCGACGCCGAGCGGACCCTCGCCCTGATCGATCGCTACCGGGTGACCAACGCCCAGTTCGTACCGACCATGTTCGTCCGGCTGCTCCGGCTGCCTGAGGCTGTCCGGGCCGGATACGACCTGTCCAGCCTGCGCTCGGTGATGCACGGCGCCGCACCCTGCCCGGTGGAGCTGAAGCGCGCCATGATCGAGTGGTGGGGGCCGGTCATCTGGGAGTACTACGCGGGCACCGAGGGCAACGGGATGACGTTGATCTCCACCCCGGACTGGCTGGCCCACCCCGGTTCGGTGGGTCGGGCGCTGGTGGGCCAGGTGCACGTGGTGGGGGAGGACGGCGAAGAGCTGGGCCGGGGGCAAACCGGCGCGGTGTACTTCTCCGGCGGTCGGCGGTTCGAGTACCACAACGACCCGGACAAGACGCGGGGCAGCTACCACCTGCTGGGCTGGAGCACCCTCGGCGACGTGGGGTACCTGGACCCTGACGAGTACCTCTACCTCACCGACCGGCTCTCCTACATGATCATCTCGGGCGGGGTGAACATCTATCCGCAGGAGACGGAGAACGTGCTGGTCATGCACCCTTCGGTGGCCGATGTGGCGGTGATCGGGGTCCCCGACCCGGAGATGGGTGAGCAGGTCAAGGCCGTGGTGCAGCTGGTGGACCCGGATCAGGGGAGCGAGCGGATGGCCGCCGAGCTGATCGAGTACTGCCGCGCCCGGTTGGCCCACTACAAGTGCCCGCGCACCGTGGACTTCACCGCCGCGCTGCCCCGCCAGGAGAACGGGAAGCTTTACAAGCGGCTGCTCAGGGACGCCTACCGGGCCTAGTTAGCGCGCGCTCACTGCCACCACTGGGTGAGCACGCCGAGGTGCCGGCGCATCCGGTGCCGGGCCAGCCCGCCGTCCCCGACCAGCAGCGCGTCCACGATGCCCTGGTGCGCGCGGGTGATGCCGCCGCCGGTCTCGGGTAGCGGCTCGGCGCCGTCGGTGACCGCGACCTCGCCCTGGCGCGCCCACAGGGTGATCAGGATCCGCAGGAAAAGCGCCAGCACCGGGTTCCCGGCCAGCTCGGCGAGCTCCACGTGCAACAGGTGGGAGAGCTGGCCAAGGTGCTCGGGCGCGCTGTCCCCGAACGGGTTGTCCGCCTCGGTGCCGTGCAGCACCGCGCGCAGCCGACGAGCCACGTCCGGCTCCCCGATCCGGTCCGTGACGCCGTCCAGGCAGGCCAGCTCTACCGCCTCCCGGACCGCGCGCAGGTGGTCGATCTCGATGCCCTGGAAGTCCAGGTACAGGGCCATCGCCTCGATGCTCGCGCTCGGATCCGGTTCGGCCACCACCAGCCCGCCGCCCGGCCCCCGGCGCATCCGGGCCACCGAGTGGTACTCCAGCAGCCGCACCGCCTCGCGCAGCACGGCCCGGCTCACCTCGAACCGGTCCAGCAGCGCGGCCTCCGAGCCGATCACCGATCCGACGTCCCAGCCGCCACCGGTGATCTCGGCGAGCAGCCGCTGGGCCACCACCTCGGCCAGCTTCTGGTCCTGGGTGTGGCCGGGGGTGGGCATCGCCCACAGCGAGCTCGGCCGGTAGCGGGTTTCGGGCCGCCAGCTGCGCAGGAACTCGCTCATCATCTCCAGGTGCTGGGTGGCCAGGTACTGCGCGCGTGGCCCGTCGCCGGCCACCACCGCCTCCACCATGGCCTCGTGCGAGATGTCCGACGAGGTCAGTACCGGGTGCAGGGGGTCCGTGGGTAAGTGGGTGAGCTGGTCACGGGCGTAGCGCCAGGTCAGCCGGAGCAGTACATCGACGAACAGGTGCAGCGCCGGGTTGCCGGAGAGCTCGGCCAGGGTGAGGTGCAGTTGGTGGCGGACGTGGCTGTCCCGGCTGGGGCCGGCGGCCATCTCGTCGGCCAGTGCGCCGCGCAGCGTGATGATGCCGGCCTCGCTGATGTGTTCGGCGGCCAGCGCGGCGGCGAGCGGCTCGATCATCAGCCGGGCGGTCATCAGGTGATCGATGGAGGTGCCGACGAACTCCAGGTAGACCACCATGGCGCTGGTCGCCGCGCCGGCGTCGGGTGCCCGCACCACCAGGCCGCCGGCCGGACCCCGGCGCATGGACGCGACCTGGTGGTGCTCGACCAGGCGGATGGCCTCCCGCAGCACCGCGCGGCTGACCTGGTAGCGCTCCCGCAGCTCGGTTTCCGAACCAAGCACCCTGCCCACCGGCCACCCGGTGCGCAGCACGTCCTGCTCGATCTGGCGGGCCACCCGCGCGGCCAGCTTTCCGGTGCCGATCCGGTCAACAGAGGGGTGGTCGGTGATCGCCGTGGCGGCTCGTTCTCGGGGCGCGGGCGGCTCAGTAGCGGGACGCGCGTCGAAATGGGCGATCAACGAAGCTCCTCAGGCTGCTGGCGGGTCATTCTACGCAGCGTGCCGCCTTGGGTACGGACTGTCTCAGATGTTATATCGCCCAATTGGACACAGCGCGAGCGGGGTCTCGGCGTTGCGCAACTAGTCTTCCGCATATCGGTAGACTTTCATGCCCGCCAAGCCAAATTTGCGGTCCGCTAAGCGCCCGCCGCGGCTCGAGGCGGCAGTTCACCTCCTCGGGTACCGCCGGCAATGGGTCTGGACCCCCCGGTGAGACAGGTCGGCGAGCGGACTCACCGGTGCCCGGATAACGTCCGAAGCACTACCGCCCAGGAGGTCACCGATGCCCGTCCACCCGGAAGCCCAGCAGTTGCTCACTGCCCTCGAGGAGCTCGGTGTGCCACCCACCGAGGAGATGACGGTGCCCAACGCGCGGGCGGCGATCGCCGGATTCGTCGCGCTGCAGGGCGAGCCGGTGGAGGTGGCCTCGGTACAGAACCGCGCGGTGCCCGGCCCGGCGGGGGAGATCCCGGTCCGGGTGTACACCCCGGTCGGGGCCGGCCCGCTGCCGGTGGTGCTGTACTTCCACGGCGGCGGGTGGGTGATCGGCGACCTGGACGTGGTGGACCGGCCGTGCCGGCAGCTGGCCTCGGCGGCCGGGGCGATCGTGGTCTCGGTGGACTACCGGCTGGCCCCGGAACACCGCTATCCGGCCGCCTTCGACGACTGCTACGCGGCGACTGCCTGGGTCGCCGAGCACGCCGCCGAGCTCGGTGGTGACCCGGGGAAGTTGGCTGTGGCCGGGGACAGCGCGGGCGGGAACCTGGCCGCCGCGGTGGCGCTGGCGGCCCGGGACCGGACCGGTCCGAGTCTGGCTGCCCAGCTGCTCATCTATCCGGTCACCAACTTCGACTTCGATACCGAGTCCTACCGGGAGAACCGCGAGGGCTACCTGCTCACCAAGTCCTCCATGCTGTGGTTCTGGGCCCACTACCTGGGCGCCCAGGACCTGGACAAGGACCCATACGCGTGTCCGTTGCGCGCGGACAACCTGATCGACCTGCCGCCGGCGTACGTGGCCACCAGCGAGTACGACCCGCTGCGCGACGAGGGGGAGGCCTACGCCCGCCGGCTCACCGAGGCCGGCGTGACGGTGACCGCGAAGCGGTTCGACGGCATGCTGCACGGGTTCTTCTGGACATTGGCCGCCACGCCGAGTGCCGCGAGCATCCTGGACGACATGGTCACCGCGCTGCACCAGGCCTGGGCGGAGTAGCCGCCACTAGAGTGTGCCGTCGACCGTTTCGCATCGGGGCCATGCCTAGGAGCGCCCTGAACAATGCATGCTCTGCTGCGCGGTGCCCAGTCGGCGCCTCGCTGCGTTGTCGTCGGCGCCGATACAACAGCGGTATCGGCCCCTCCCCTCACACGACCCGATGCGATGCAACTGGATCACCGCTCGCGACGAGCGGCATTGTCCAGGACCCTCCTAGGGGTTATCGCGCGGTTCGGTGCGGCGCGGTTGGGTGCGCCGCCAGACCTTCGGCGTTCAGCGCGGCCACCAGATCCGCCCTGGCCCTGGCGACCCGGGAGCGGATGGTGCCCACCGGGCAGCCGCAGACCGCGGCGGCGTCGGCGTAGCTCAGATCCAGCATCTGGGTGAGCACGAAGGCCTCGCGGCGGTCCGCGTCCAGGGCCAGCACCAGCTCGCGCAGCAGGACCCGCTCGTCCACCCCGGGCAGCGTCGGGATGCGCTCGGCAAGCAGGTCCCAGTCGGGCTCGGCGGCGGCGCGGGGCCGGCGGACCACACCGCGAACGTGGTCGGCGGCGGTGCGCCGGGCGATCGACAACAGCCAGGTGCGGCCGGAGGATCGGCCGGCGAACCCGGGCAGCGAGCGCAGTGCCCGCAGGTAGGTCTCCTGCGCCAGGTCGTCCGCTTCGCGGGCGCCGACCAGGCTGGCCAGGAACCGGTGCACGTCCCGCTGGGTGGCCCGGATGAACGCGACGGTGGCCTCGGCGTCGCCCCGGGCGCCGGCCAGCGCCGCTCGGGTGATCTCGTCATCGCGGGAGCCGCCGGTCACGGCGCGAGCCTACCTATGCCCCGTTCGGCACTGTCGGGGAACCGGCCGGCCAAGCACGACGACTATCTCAGTTATGACGTGTGCGGACTGTCGTGAGGCGCTCTCGGCGCGGCTGGACGACGAGGGACTGCCCGAGGAGCAGGCGGAGGTGGACGCCCACCTGGCTGGGTGCCCGGATTGCCGGCGCTACGGCGAGCGGGCCGCACAGGTCACCAGGCTGGCCAGGACCTCGCTGGTGGAGCCGGTACCTGATCTGGTCGCGGCGGTGCGCCATGCGGTGCCCGGGCCGCCGGCCAGAGTGCGCTGGGAGACCGCGTTGCGGGTGCTGCTGGCCGGGATCGGGGTCGGGCAGCTGGGGTTGGCCACCAGCGATGTGCTCGCGGCGGCCGGGGGGCACCACGGCGGCGACGCGATGAGCGGTGCGTCGCTGACGCACTTCTCGCACGAGAGCTCGGCCTGGAACCTGGCGCTGGCGGTGGGCTTTCTGTGCGTGGCCGCGCGACCCACCCGGACCAGGGGGATGGTGCCGCTGGTCGGCGCGTTCGTCGGGGTGCTCACCGCGCTCAGCGCGGTCGATCTGGTGTTGCATCGGGTGGAGGGGTCGCGGCTGCTGTCGCACGCGCTCGTGGTGGTCGGGTTGTTCGCGCTGCTTGGGCTGGCCCGGGTGGTCGCGCATCGGCCGACTGGGGCGCCGGACGTGCTGGGCGAGCCGGTCCCCGCTGGGCTCCTCGGCGGCGCGGACCGCGTCGGTGATGTCGTTCGCCACGGGCCGTCCCGCTCGGACGGCGACCAGGATCTGAAGCCGAGTGCGCGGCGGCACGCCGCCTGATGTCACCATCCCCGGATGACAGCGAAAGCACCCGGGTCGCCGGTAGCCGTGGTGGGCATCGGCGCGGACGGCTGGCCCGGGCTCTCCCCGGCGGCCCGCCGCGCGGTCTCGGGTGCCGAGGTGGTGCTGGGCAGCCGGCGGCAGCTGGAGCTGCTCACCGAGTTCCCGCCGGCCGATGTCTCGCCCGACAAGGTTTCGGCGGACAGGGGTTCGGTGGACAAGGTTTCGGCGGACAAGGACCGGGCCGCCGGGCACCTGGCTGGGCTGTCTGACGGGCGGTTCGAGGCCGAGTCTGACGGGCGGCTGGTGGCCGAGCTGGTGGAGTGGCCCAGCCCGCTGGTACCGGCGCTGCCGGCCCTGTTCGAACGGCTGGCCGGGCGCCGGGTGTGCGCGCTGGCCAGCGGCGACCCGATGTTCTTCGGGTTGGGCTCCACGCTGTCCCGGGTGCTCGGGCCGGAGCGGATCGAGGTGCACCCGCACCCGTCCTCGGTCTCGCTGGCCTGCGCCCGAATGCGCTGGGCGGTGCCGGAGGTGACCGTGCTGAGCGCGGTGGGCCGGCCGCTGGACCGGCTGCGTGGTTGGGTCGCCCCTGGCCGGCGTGTGCTGGTGCTCACCCCGGACGCCACCGGCCCGGCCAAGGTCGCCGAGCTGCTCGCCGAGCTGGGCTACCGCGGCAGTGAGCTCACCGTGCTCGAGCAGCTGGGTGGCCCGGCCGAGCGCATCCGGACCGGGCGGGCCGGTGACTGGGACCAGCCGCCCGGCGACCCGCTCGCGGTGGTGGCGGTGCACTGTCTGGCCGATCGGGGAACCGTCGCGCTGTCCCGGGTGCCGGGGCTGCCGGACGACGCGTTCGACCACGACGGCCAGCTCACCAAGCGGGAGATCCGGGCGATCACGCTGGCCCGCCTGGCGCCGCTGCCCGGCCAACTGCTCTGGGATGTGGGCGCCGGATCGGGCAGCATCGGCATCGAGTGGTTGCGCGCCGAGGAGAGCTGCGCGGCGATCGCGGTCGAGCGGGACCCGGCGCGGGCGGAGCGGATCGGCCGCAACGCCGCCGCGTTGGGGGTGCCCGCGCTGCGGGTGGTCCTCGGCGCGGCACCGGAGGCCCTGGCCGAGCTGGACCCGCCGGCGGCGGTGTTCCTCGGCGGCGGGGTGACCGCCGACGGGGTGCTGCCCGCCTGCTGGGCCGCGCTGAGCGAGGGTGGGCGGCTGGTGGCGAACGCGGTCACCCTGGAAGCCGAGGCGCTGCTGGCCACCTGGTACCAGCGGCACGGCGGCTCGCTGACCAGGCTGCAGGTGCAGCGGGCCGCGCCGGTCGGCGGGTTCACCGGGTGGCGCCCGGCCATGCCGGTGACCCAGTGGGTGGTCGACAAGCGCTGACGACCCGGTGGTCCTCATCAGGGCAACTGGGCTGATCCACGAATTCGCTTATCGCGCTTCATAATGAGCGTCTTTGCCCTGCCGCAAGCACTTGATCATAAACCGGAATGGACGTGTCGCGGCAGTCAGCGAATTTGGCTCGGTCACTCGAATTGAGAGTTGAAGGTCGATCGCCTTCTGACATGAACAACACAGCTCGCTCGATGTCGGATGCGGCGTGCTAGGAATCCTGGACCTTGATACCGAGCGGCCCAGCGGCACGGGCTAGCTCGTCCTCACCGACAATGTCAGTGGGTGTCGCCGCCACGCCACGGGCAGTGTCGCGTATGCCCACTTGCCTCGGCCTCCACACGGCGGCCACAGCCAGGGCATTTCTGGTCGGCGGGACTGGTAGGCCAGGTTGACAGGCGTTGTTCAGGCAGCAGCTGCCGCGGGCCTCGGCGACCGCGGGTTGGCGCGGCGCGTGGCCGACCCCCAGTGGGAAAACTCATGGACGACCTTTCGCACGGCACGATGGGCGGGTCCGCCGGGGTCCAGGGCGGTGAAGCCCCTGAAGGCTGCCTCCAGAGCGGCCGCAACGCAACCCGCACATAGGTGCACAACGCGCGTCACTGAACTGGGTGCGGCCAATTGATGCCCGAGACACTCGGTCGGCCGTGCCCGGACCAACGGCAACCGGGAAAAGTTGCACATATGGCCGACCGCAATCTTTTAGATTATCTCATTATTGCCGCCGCAATTTGGTCGCGGCGATGATCGAATTCACGGGTGGCGCGGCCGGGCAATTTTGAATTTAATAGCCATGGAGAAAGAGTCTTGTGAAAGGCCTGTCGCGCTCCTCATGGCATCACTACTATGGCGAAGCTGTCGATACGCTGATGTGTCGGGGTGACAGTTGTGGCGAATTACGTCTATGGGTGCGCCGCTTGTGGACCCTGGGAGCTCCGTCGGTCCATCGGAACCGCTCGAAGCGCCGAGGACTGTCCGCGATGCGGCCGGCCCGGACGTCGTCGCTACACCCCGCCGATGTTGACCCGCACCCCGCCCGCGCTAGCCGAACACCGGTCGCGGGAGGAGGCGAGCCGTGACGCGCCCACCGTGACTGATGCCCTTCCACCCTCGGCGCGGCGCGCCGCTCCCGCTGACCCGAGATGGAACTCGCTGCCTCGTCCGTGACCGCACCGGCTTCGCGCCGAGGCACGCGGGTAGGAGGTTGTATGCAATGGGCACTGTTGGGCTCTTTTACGTAGGCGTGGTGCTGTTCATCAACGGGCTGATGTTGGTCGGCCTGGTGGACGCCAAGGCAGCCGCTCCGCTGAACCTGTTCGTGGGCGGGCTCCAGGTGGTCACCCCTACCTATCTGATCTTCACCGCGAACGGGGACCCGGCGCGGATCCTCGCTGCCTCTGGCCTGTACCTGTTCGGATTCACCTACCTCTATGTCGGTATCGGGTTGCTGGCCGGCCTGGACACCACCGGGGTGGGCTACTTCTCGCTGTTCGTGGCTATCGCGGCGCTGGGGTACTCCTGGGTCAACTTTTCCCTGGTCGGTGACCCGGCGTTCGGGGTGATCTGGATCTTCTGGGCCTTCCTGTGGGCCCTGTTCTTCGTGCTGCTCGGGCTCAAACACGAAGGACTCACCCGCTACACCGGCTGGGTAACCGCCATCGAAGGCTGGGTGACCGCGGCGATTCCGGCGTTCCTGCTGCTCACCGGCCTGTTCCCGGCACCGGCAACCTACGCGATTGCGCTGGGCGCGTTCGGCGTCGTGGTGTTCATCGCGCTGATCCCGATGACTCGCCACCACGAGCCCCGTGGCGGCACTCCAACCAAGCCCCGCGTCCCGACCTACCGGCGCCCGGCGGCTGAGCAGAAAGGGTGAGGAACCATGCCTGAGGTGGTGTTCAGCGTCGACCAGGCGAAGTCGATGCACGACCAAGCGGTACCCGGCCACAACCGCTGGCACCCGGATGTCCCGGTCGCGGTGATGGTCCGTCCCGGTTCCACCTTCCGGGTGGAGTGCCGGGAGTGGACAGACGCTCAGATCGGGAACAACGACTCCGCCAACGACGTCCGCGATGTCGATCTCACCCGCTGTCACATGCTCAGCGGCCCGATCGGGGTCGAGGGCGCCGAGCCGGGCGACCTTCTCGTGGTGGACATCCTGGACCTCGGCCCGGTCCAGCCTCCCCAGGAGTTCGGGGACGCGCCCGGGCAGGGCTGGGGCTACACCGGGGTCTTCGCCCGGGAGAATGGCGGCGGTTTCCTGACCGACTACTTCCCGCGGTCGTACAAGGCAATCTGGGACTTCCAGGGCCAGGTCGCCACGTCCCGGCACCTGCCCGGAATCCGCTACACCGGCATCACCCACCCCGGGCTGTTCGGCACCGCGCCCTCGGCCGATCTGCTGGCCCGGTGGAACCGCCGCGAGCAGGCCCTCATCGACACGGATCCGGACCGGGTTCCGCCACTGGCGCTGCCCCCGCTCGAGGCCAACAGCCTGGGCGGCAAGGCAGACGGGAAGTTGGCGCAGCGGATTGCCAGGGAAGGCGCGCGCACGGTTCCGGCCAGGGAGAACGGCGGCAACCACGACATCAAGAACTTCACCCGAGGATCGCGGGTCTTCTACCCGGTGCACGTGAAGGACGCCAAGCTCTCCGGCGGTGACCTGCACTTCAGCCAGGGGGACGGCGAGATCACGTTCTGCGGTGCGATCGAGATGGGCGGCTTCATCGACTTCCACGTCGACCTGATCAAGGGCGGTATGGAGACCTACGGAGTGACCACCAACCCGATCTTCATGCCGGGCAACGTCGAGCCCCGGTATTCCGAGTTCCTCACCTTCATCGGGGTCTCGGTGGACCATGAAACCGACACCAATTACTACCTGGACGCGACGGTCGCCTACCGGCGGGCGTGTCTGAACGCGGTCGAGTACCTCAAGAAGTTCGGCTACTCCGGCGAGCAGGCGTACCTGCTGCTCGGTTCGGCGCCGCTCGAGGGCCGGATCAGCGGCGTGGTGGACATCCCGAACGCGTGCTGTTCGCTCTACCTGCCGACGGCGATCTTCGATTTCGACATCAAGCCGTCCGCCGCGGGGCCGACCCACGCGGATCGGGGGCAGTGCGCAATGACCTCGTGACCTAACGCTGAGGCCTCACCGGCCTCACGTTCGACGTCGGCGCGGGGGTTACTCCGCGTCGGCGCCGGGCCGCAGTGGAACGGTCGGGCGCGCCGTCACGATCACTTCGCCACCGCAGTTCCAACAGGTTGGCTCGGCCGCGGCGTCGCGGCCCTCCACCTCGCAGAGCATGCACCGCCAATGCGAGAGAACCAGACTGTTCATCTGTTGCCTCCGTACCGAGCGGGTACCCCGGGGGCGGATGCGACAATAGTAACCGACCGGTCACACCGCGCGACGCCTCGGCGCTGCACAACGCTACGAAAGGGACACCAGCCCTTGACCGAGGAATCGCCGCCGCCGGTAAAGCACCTGGCCAAAGACCGGTTCGGCAAGACCGCGCTGCGCGCCGCGCACGACATCACCGCTGGGCTGGCCGCGTCGGGCGCCGAAGACGACGGCGTGGTCGTGCTGCGCACCGACGGCCCGCACCGCACGCTGTCCGAGCTCGAGTCGCTGATCGACGACGTGCTCGCCGACGAGGCCCCCAGCTAGGGTGCTGAGCTGGTGTGAATGCCTACATGGTCATCTCGGGCATCGTCGTGGTGGGCGCCATCAGCCCGGGCACCTGCTCGGGAACGAGAGCCACCGCGAGGCCCAGCGCCAAGAGTGCAACGGTCACGAACGTCGTGGCGACCCGGCGCCAGGGCAGCAGTTTCTCGGCCGCGATGAACACCGCGATCAGTGCCATCCACGGGATGCTCATCACCCCGAGTGCGAACAGCGCGGCCATCAGCGCCCAGCAGCAGCCGATGCACCAGAGGCCGTGCCGGGCGCCCATCCGCAGGGCGCCGACCGGGCCAGGACGCCAGTGCTCGAGCAGGAAGCTGAACGGGCCACGGCAATGTCGCAGGCAGACGTCCTTGAGCGGGGTGAGCTGATAGACCGCCGCCGCGACGATCACTCCGCCGGCCAGCAGCGGGCCGCTCCTGTCCCAGCTCAGTGCGTCGATGTCCAAGGCACGTCCGGCCTTGAGCACGGCGAACCCAACGAGCCCCGCCACGGTCCACGCGGCCAGGTAGCCGACCAGCAGCCATGCCGACCCCATCCACACGGCGCGCTGCCCGCGCTCGCGCCGTGCCGCCTGCAGCCGCCGGTACACCAGCACCGTGGGCCACACGGACGGCAGCATCATCGCGGCCATCATCACCGTCCACATGCCGGTGAAGAAGCCGAGCGTGCCCGGATCGGCACCGCGGCCCCCGTCGTCGCCGCCCATGCGCCACAGCACGACGGCCCAACAGAGCACGGCGAGGGCCAGCAGTGGAACGATCGTCAGCGCCCGGCCGGACTTGACTGGGACCTGCGTGCGGGTCACTAGCCTGACCAGGCGAAGGGTGCGGAGAACCCCGAGGTGCCGTCCTGGCTCCACTCGAGACCGAGGACGCCGACTCGCGAGCGACCCTTCCCGACGGTCAGCTCGCTGTTGGCCGGGTGAAAGACGTCGACGAGCCGGGCGGGGCGGCCGGTCTCCACACCGAACGGCACCACGTCGTCGATCTCGACCTGGAGTGCGTCACCGGCGAGCAGCTTGTGGTTGCCGTTGCTCTCGGTGACCTCGATGCGCATCCGTTCCACCCCGAGCAGCTCGCCCACCAGCGGGGCAAGCGCCTCCATCGGGCCGCCGAGTTGACCGCCGAAGACCGCGCCGAGCTTGTCGAGCTGCTCGTCGGAGGCCCCGTCATCGACCACCAGCCCGAGCTTCCAGTTGCCGTCGGTCATCACTTGCGGAGTGTCCGCCACCGCCACGACGGTCCGGTCGCTCACGTCCACGTCGTCCACCTCGCCGGTGTCCACATGGAAAATAAGCACGGCGTGGCAGCGTTCGGTGTCGGCGCCGGCGTCGAACGAGACCGTGCACGGGCAGGGCATGTCGCAGGAACAGTTTTCGAAGTAGCGACCGCGGATGGACCAGGCCATGGGCTGGCCCCCTCTCGAACTGGCGGACCCGAAAGTCTCGACCTGCCGATCAAGCATGGTCAAGCCGCCGACGGAGGTAACCGCATCAGGCCAGCTCGGCGGCGTGCGCTTCGGCCCACCGGCGGAAGGTGCGGGCCGGGCGGCCGGTCAGCTCCGCCACGGTGGGCAGCACCGGCGACTCGTCCAGGGTGCCCTCAACGTAGAAGCTGAAGAACGCGTCGAGGTACTCCGCCGGCATGCTGGCCGACATCTCCGCTCGCGCGTCGTCGTCGGGCTGGCCGGCGAACCGCAGCGGCCGGCCGAGCACCTCGGCCAGCACGGCCACCCGGTCAGCGGGCAGCAGCGCCTCGGGCCCGGTGAGTCGGTAGGTCTGCCCGGCGTGCCCCGGGTCGAGCAGGGCCAGCGCCGCGACCGCCGCGATGTCGGCCGGGTCGACGGTGGCCGCGCGGGTCCCGGCGAACGGCGCGCGCACCAGGTCGCCGGCGCGCAGCTGCGGCACCCACTCCAAGGTGTTGGACATGAACGCGCTGGGCCGCAGCACCGACCAGGCCAGCCCCGAGCCGTGCACCGCGGCTTCCGAGGCGCTCATGTAGCGGGTGATCGCGTTGCTCTGGTCACCGTCGGCGGAGCTGCCGGACAGCAGCACCACCCGCTCCACGCCGGCGGACGCCGCCTCGGCCAGCAGCCCCTTCATGTCCTGGTAACCGGGGAGCAGGAACACCCCACGCACGTCGGCCAGCGCGTCGCGCAGCGTCTCCGGCCGGTTCAGGTCGCCGATGGCCAGCTGCACGCCGGTGGGTGTCGGTCTACCGGTGTCCGCCCTGGTCAGGGCCCGGGCCGGGGCGCCGGCTTGGATCAGCGCGCGGACCAGCTCGGCTCCGACGTTCCCGGTCGATCCGGTGACGAGGTACATGGATGCTCCTGAGGTCAGGGTCGGCAGGCGGGTGGCGGGACGGTGTCGGCGGTGGTCTCGCCGGCCAGTTCCTTGGCCACGGCGGCGATGTTCAGCTCCTCGATGTTGGGCAGCGAGGCCACCCTGGGGTAGTTCGGGTAGCGCCGGTCCAGCTCGGTGACGACCACGCGCCGCTCGTCGGCGGTGACCTCCGGCCCACCCGGCGAGCTCTCCGCCGCCGTCGGCCGGGTGAAGGCGCGGAAGGTGCGCACGTACTCGCCCTGCGCGTCGATCAGCGTGGCCGGGTCGCCGGGGGCGCCATGTCCCGGGTAGAGGGTCTTGGCGGCGGGAAACGGGCGCGCAGCTGGTCCAGGCCGGTCAGCCACCCGCAGGTGTGGCCCTCCAACAGCGCCGGGGTGACCCGGTTGCCCACCAGGTCGCCGGGGAACAGCGCGCCCGTGTCCGGCTGGTAGTAGGCCACCGCGGTGACCGACTCGCCGGCGCCGAACTCGGCGGTCTCCAGGTGCAGGCCGGCCACGTCCAGGGGTGCCCCGGCGCCGACGGTGTGGTCCGGCACGACCGGCTTGGCGGGGTGGTCGTCGCCGAGCTGCTGGTGGGTCAGCGCATAGAAGCCGAGCGGGTCGGTGCGGATGAACTCGGCGGTCGCGGTGTTCGCGTAGATCGGCGCCTCTGGGTACGCCCGGTGGAGCTCGGTGAGCCCGCCGACGTGGTCAGGGTGCGGATGGGTGAGCAGGATGGCCGCCACCGGCCGGCCGGTGGCCTGGATCCCGGTGAGCGCGCGGCGGGCGTCGGACAGCGTGCGCAGCCCGTCCACCAGCACCAACCCGTCAGGCGCGGAGAGCCAGTAGATGTTGACCGAGCCGGGGTTGTCCGAGGAGAAGGACCCGACCGGGGCCGCCGGTGTCGGACTGCCCGGCGCCGCACCGCTGGGCGCCGCACCGCTGGGCGCCGGCTGCCCGCCGGCGCATCCTGACAGGGTCGTCGCGACCACCAGGGCAACCAGCCAGGAGACCTTTCGGATGATCATTGCGCCTCCCCGTGTGCCCTTGTTAGGGAACGATCCCTAACAAGGGGCACAATGTACTCAGCAGCGAGCGGACGGGACAAGGCCATTGCGGCGCTCAGCCGAGCAGACCAGGGAACACGTGCTCGAGGTTGCCCACGAGCTGTTCTACTGGCACGGCATCCGAGCCACCGGGGTGGACCGGGTGGCCGCCGAAGCGGGTATCGCGCCGACCACGCTATACCGCCTGTTCGCCTCCAAGGACGACCTGGTCGCTGCCTACATCGAGCGGGCGTTCCGGCTCTACCGGGAGTGGTTCGACATCGCCGCCGGGTCCGGGGGAGCGTTGCCCCGGGATCAGATCCTGGCCGTGTTCGACGCCCTCGCCGAGCAGGTGCAGCCCCACCAGTGCCGAGGCTGCCCGTTCCTGATGGCGCTGGCCGAGTTCCCGGACGCCGAGCACCCGGCGAGGCAGGTCGCGATCGAGATGAAGACCTGGGTGCGTGAGCGGATGGGGGAGCTGGCCGAGCAGTTCGCGGCGACCGCGCCGGTGGCGGACTCGGTGACCGCGCCGGTGGCCGACCCGGTGGCCGACCCGGGCGAGCTGGCCGACCACCTCGCGCTGCTCATGGAGGGGGTTTACGCGTCCGCCCAGGCGCTCGGCCACCTCGGCCCGGCCCGCCGGGCCCGCACGCTCGCGGCGGTGCTGCTCGGCTGAAGCTGGCTTCAGCCAGCGGTTCCCGGGTCTGTCACCCGTGCCAGGAAGTAAAGCGCGCCCGTTGCGGCGTGCTGGACCAGCAGCAGGAACGGGCGATCCACCCGGACTTCCACCGGCCGCTGCGTATCCGCCGACAGCAGCCGGATCATCACCGCCGTGGCCGCCGCACCCTCCAGGCCCTGCTCGTCCACCTTGAGCACCGTCTGGTGCAGGACCGCCTGCACCGCAAGGGGGTCCGGGCTGATCCCGCTCAGGTCGGCGTCCCGGGTGAACACGGTGCGCACGCCGAGCGCGTTCAGCACCGGGGTCAGCTCCGCGCGGGTGGACAGCTCCAGCCGGGGCAGCGTCAGCCTTACCTTGCGCGACTCGGGCGCGGACAGCAGCGCGGCGACCGACTCGGCGTCCAGCGAGCGCTCCGCCTCGGCCAGGTCGCCGTCCGGCAGCAGCACGGTGGCCCGCACCCCGCCGAGCGCGGGCAGCGCGACCACCTGCCAGCCGGCGCGGGCCGCGTAGCCGACCCGCTCGGCCAGCCGCATGGTCGGCACCCGCAGCGTGCCGCCGGGCGCGTGAAACGGCTCCGACCGGGTGCCGTCCTGGTCGAACCGGTGCCGCCAGGCCACCTTCAGGTACAGCGCGTTCACCACCGCGGCCACCGTGTCCGGGCCGATCATCCCGCGCGGCAGCAGTTCTGGGATCAGGTCGCGGGTGGTCCTCGCAACGTCGGAGTTGATCTGCTCCCGGGCGGCCTCCGGGTCGGTGCGGAACGGCGCGTTGCACACCGCGCCGCTCGGCATCCGGGCGAGTTCGTCGGCGAAGGACTCCCGCACGGTGATCGACTGGTCGGCCCACAGCGTGTCGGCCACCGCGAGCACCGGTTCGTCCTCGTGCTCCCCGGTCTCGTCCAATCGCTCGGCCGCCGCGAGCAGCTCGAACAGTCGCTCCGGTTCGGCCGAGGTATCCCCGAGCAGCAGCCCGACCAGTTCCTCCCGGGTCACCCCGGCCGCGCCCTTGGCGACCAGGCCGAGCGCACTGGCCACCGAGAACGGCGACCAGCACGCGGTGCGCCCCGGATCAGGCGCCAGCGCGCGGTGCAGGTCGAGGGCGAAGGACAAGTGCTCTCGGTCGGGTGTGCCCAGCACCGAGCACCCCGTCTCCGGCCTCGATCAGCCCGAGCGTTAGAGCAGCCCGAGCGAGCGGACCGCGTCGCGCTCCTCGGCGAGCTCGGCCACAGAGGCGTCGATCCGCTCCCGGGAGAAGTCGTCGATCTCCAGCCCCTGCACGATCTCGTACTGGCCGTCCCGGCAGACCACCGGGAACGAGGAGATGAGCCCGTCCGGCACGCCGTAGGAACCGTCCGAGGGGATGCCCATCGAGGTCCAGTCGCCGTCCGGGGTGCCGTTCACCCAGTCGTAGACGTGGTCCAGCGCGGCGTTCGCGGCGGACGCCGCCGAGGACGCGCCGCGGGCCTCGATGATTGCCGCGCCGCGCTTGGCCACCGTGGGGATGAAGGTGTCCCGCACCCAGTCCAGGTCGTTGACCTCCTCGATCGCGTTGCGCCCGCCGACCTCGGCGTGGAACAGGTCGGGGTACTGGGTGGCCGAGTGGTTGCCCCAGATGGTCAGCTTCACGATGTCGGACACCGGCACGCTCAGCTTGCCGGCCAGCTGGGAGATGGCCCGGTTGTGGTCCAGCCGGGTCATCGCGGTGAACCGCTCGGCCGGTACGTCCGGCGCGTGCGACTGGGCGATCAGCGCGTTGGTGTTGGCCGGGTTGCCGACCACCAGGATCCGCACGTCCTCGGCCGCCCCGGCGTTGATCGCCTCACCCTGCGGCTTGAAGATGCCGCCGTTGGCCTCGAGCAGGTCGCCCCGCTCCATGCCCTTGGTGCGCGGCCGGGCGCCGACCAACAGCCCGACGTTGACCCCGTCGAAGGCGGACTTGGCGTCGTCGTAGATGTCGATGGAGTCCAGCAGCGGGAACGCGCAGTCCTGCAGCTCCATCGCGGTGCCCTCGGCGGCCTTGACCGCCTGCGGGATCTCCAGCAGCCGCAGGCTGACCCGGGTATCCGGGCCGAGCAGCTGCCCGGAGGCGACCCGGAACAGCAGTGCGTAGCCGATCTGACCCGCCGCACCAGTGACGGTGACGTTGACGGAGCGTGCCACAGGAGGTTCCTTCCGATCCGCGAGATCTAGGGGTCGCGGCGGTCAGGCAGGGTGAGCCCGCATCACCGCGGTGACCGCAGAGTACCCAGGCTGTTCGGGCGCCGCAGACGGTGGTGACCGGTATCTCCGGGTATCGCGCGGAACAACCCGGTGCGCCACGATGGGCCGATGCGGGTGCTCATCCTGGGCGGCACCGGGGAGGCCCGCCGGCTGGCCGCCGAACTGGTCGGCAACCCCCGGCTGAGCGTGGTGTCCTCGCTGGCCGGGCGGGTGCGGGCGCCAGTGCCGCCGCCCGGCGAGGTGCGCGTGGGAGGGTTCGGCGGGGTGGCTGGACTGCTCGACTACCTGCGCGCCGAGCGGATCACCGCCGTGATCGACGCGACCCATCCGTTCGCGGCCACCATGAGCGCGTCGGCGGCCGCCGCCACCGCTCAGCTGGGCATCCCGCTGCTGGTGCTGCGCAGGCCGGGCTGGAGCCCCTCCGACGGGGACGACTGGCACTGGGTGCCCACCTTGACCGCCGCCGCCTCAGCACTGCCCGGGCTGGGCCGGCGGGTGTTCCTGACCACCGGCCGGGGCGGGCTGGCCGCGTTCGCCGGGCTGGACGAGCATTGGTTCCTGGTGCGCTCGGTCGACCCGCCGGAGCCGCCGACGCCGAAGCGGATGTGCCCGCTGCTGGCCCGTGGCCCGTTCACCCTGGACGGCGAGCGGGCGCTGCTGCGCGAGCACCGGATCGACGTGCTGGTCACCAAGGACAGCGGCGGTGAGATGACCGCCGCCAAGCTGCGCGCCGCCGCCGAGCTGGGCATCCCGGTGCTCATCCAGTCCCGCCCGCCGCTGCCCGCCGGCCTCCCGGTGCGGACCACCGTGGCCGGTGCCACCCGTTGGCTCGCCGCCACCCTCAACCCGTGAGTGGTTAGCGTTGCCATAGCAACGCTAACCACTCACGGGTTACTCGACGGGGTTGGCGAGGGCGTTGACGGCGGCGGCGGCCAGGGCGCTGCCGCCGCGTCGGCCGTGCACCACCAGGTGCGGCAGGCCGGCGGGGTGCTCGGCCAGGGCGCGCTTCGACTCGGCGGCGCCGATGAACCCGACCGGCACGCCGATCACCGCGGCCGGCATCGGGGCACCGGCGTCGATCAGCTCGAGCAGCCGGAACAGGGCGGTGGGTGCGTTGCCGATGGCGACCACGGCGCCGGCCAACCGATCCGCCCACAGGTCCACCGCCGCCGCGGTCCGGGTGGTGCCGAGCTGGGCGGCCAGCTCCGGCACCGCCGGGTCGGCGAGCAGGCAGAGCACGTCGTTGTCGGCGGGCAGACGGCGCCGGGTGACGCCCGAGGCCACCATGTTCGTGTCGCAGAGCACCGGACCGCCGGCGACCAGCGCCGCCCGTCCCTTGGCCACCACGTCCGGGGAAAAGGCCAGATCCGCGGGCAGGTCGGTCATGCCGCAGGTGTGGATCATCCGGACGGCCACGGTGGCTATGTCGGCGGGCAACCCGGACAGGTCCGCCTCGGCCCGGATAGTGGCGAACGAACGCCGGTAGATCTCCGCGCCGTCGCGCACATACGAGTAGTCCGGCATGGATTTACCGTATGTGTAGGCGTGCTCGTTAGGCTGCCCTACATGGCGGGCTCGGGACGCGGTACCTATCCGACGCTGCTGCGAGCGTTCGCCGCCGAACTGCCTGACCGGGCCTTCCTGCACTGCGCCTCCGACCGCGCCACCGAGGAGACGGTGACGTTCGGGCAGCTGGAGCGGCGCAGTCGGCGAGTGGCGGCCGGGCTGCTGGCCAGGGGGATCGGCGCCGGGGACCGGATCGCGGTGGCGGCGGCCAACCAGGCGGAGTGGCTGGAGCTGTTCTTCGGGGCGGCTCGGATCGGCGTCGTGGTGGTCACCCTGAATGTGCGCTACCGGGCCACCGAGCTGGAGTACATGCTCAACCAGGCCCAGGTCCGGCTGGTGGTCACCGCGGCGAAGGCCGGCGAGGTGGACTTCGAGACGTTCTACCCGGGCTTCCGGTCCAGGGTGCCGACCGTCGAGCACGTGCTGTTCCTGGGCGGCACCGGCGCCGGGGAGCCGTACGGCGCGCTGCCGCTCGAGCCCAAGGACGGGACCGACCTGGATCGGCGGGCGGCCAAGGTTCGGCCGGCTGACCCGGCGGTGATCCTCTACACCTCGGGCACGACCGGCCAGCCCAAGGGCGCGGTGCTGACCCACGCCAGCCTGCTCGGCGCCGGCGCCGCGCAGGCCCGCCGACTCGGCACCGGCCCGGACGACGTCTACTTCACCGCGATGCCGCTCAACCACGTCGGCGGGCTCACCTGCTCGGTGACCAGCGCGCTCCTGGGTCGCTCACAGCTGGTGCTGGCCTCGGCGTTCTCTCCGGCCACCGCGCTGGACGCCATCGAGCAACACCGCACCACGCTCTTCGGCGGCGTACCCACCATGTTCGCCCTGGTGCTGGGGCACGCGTCGTTCGCGGATCGGGACACCAGCTCGGTCCGGCTGACCATGGTCGGCGGGGCCAACGCCGACCCCACGTTGTGCGCCGCGATCGCCAAGGGCTTCCCGAACGCCCGGCTGTTCAACCTGTATGGGCTGTCCGAGGTGTCCGGCGCCTGCGTGATGTCCGCTCGGGACGACGACCTGGACACCGCGGCCCACACCCTGGGCACCCCGCTGCACGGGGTCGAGGCCCGGGTGGTGGATCCGGACGGTGCCGAGGTCACGCCGGGCGGGGAAGGCGAGCTGCTGGTGCGCGGCCCGGGCACCGCCGCCGGATACTGGGGACTGCCGGAGGCCACCGCCGAGGCATTCCTCCCGGAGGGCTGGGTGGCCACCGGTGACATCGTGGCCGCCGACCCGGACGGCCACCTGAGCATCCGAGGCCGGCGCAAGGAAATGTTCCTGCAGGGCGGCTACAACGTGTACCCGGTTGAGGTGGAGAACGTGCTGACCGCGCACCCCGGGGTGGCCATGGCGGCCGGCATCGGCGTGCCGCACCCGGTGCTCGGCGAGGTCGGCCGCTACTACCTGCAACTGCGTCCCGGCCACCAGGTCAGCGCCGAGGAGCTCACCGCGTTCTGCGCCGAGCGGCTGGCCGACTACAAGGTGCCCCGGCAGGTCGAGTTCGTCGGCGAACTGCCGGTGACCCCCAGCGGGAAGGTGGCCAAGGCACTCCTGCGGGAGCGCTACACCGCCTCAGGCGAGTAGCCGCTGGCGTTCGGTCTGGTTGGGGCGCTGACTCGGTCAGGCGGGTAGCGCGGCGATGCGCAGCAGGTCTCGGGCTGGGCCGGCGGGGGTCGGACCGCCTGCCCACACCCCGCGCAGCACCCGGCGCAGGGACAGGCCCTGCACGGCCACCTGGACCAGCCGGCCGGTGGCCAGATCGTCCCGCACGGCCAGGTCGGACAGCACCGCGGCGCCGGCGCCGGCCAGCACCGCGCCCCGGATCGACGCGGTGGAGGACAGCTCCAGGCTCGGCGCGGCCAGCTCGGCCTCGGCGGGGAGCACAGCGGCCAGGGCGGACTCCAGCACCCGCCGGGTGCCGGAACCGGTCTCCCTGGCCACCAGTGGGGTGCCGGCCAGCTCGGCGGGACGCAGCGGCCGGGATCGTCGGGCCCAACGGTGCCCCGGCGCCACCACCAGCACCAACTCGTCGGCGCCGACGGGGTGCGCGGACAGCCCGGTGGGGACGTTAGGCCCCTCCACGAAGCCCACCCCGGCCTCGCCGCCGAGCACCAACTCCGCCACCCGCTCGCTGTTGTGCACCCCGAGCCGGATCGTCACCGGTGCCGTCCCGGAGCCCTGCTGCTCGACCCGCAATGCCGCCAGCCAGCCGGGCAGCAGATACTCGGCAACGGTGAGGCTGGACGCCACGGTCAGGTGCGCGTCCCGCTCGCCACGCAGCGCGGCGATACCGGCGTCCAGCTTCTCGGCGGCGGCGAGCACCGCCCTGGCCCAGTCGGCCACCAGCGCACCGGACTCGGTCAGCTGGCTGCCCCGTGGGCCCCGGGCAACCATCGGCACGCCGATCAGCCGCTCGATGGTCCGAACCCGGGCGGACACCGCTTGCTGGGTGAGCCCGAGCTCCCGGCCCGCGGCTCCCAGGCTCCCGGTGCGGGCCACGGCGAGCAGCAACTCGAGCGAGCCGAGCTCTGGGACGTGCGCGGACAACGGCACCGGTCCAGGCTAGACGACTCACAAGGTCACATTGTGGGTACCTCGCACCGCGGTCGGTGCGCGGCCGCCCCCGTCGCGCGCAGCATCAAGATATGACCACCACCGCCGCACCGAGACCCGCCGCCCATCCACTGTTCCGGTTCGGGCTGCTCCGGGACCTGCCCCGGCCGGCCGCGGCGTTTGCCAACCTGGGCCCGAACTGGTTCGCCTCGGTGATGGGCACCGGGATCGTGGCGAACGCGGCGGTCACCCTGCCGTTCCAGGTGCCCGACCTGCGAGCCGCGGCGACGGTGGTCTGGTTGCTCGCCTCGGTGCTGCTGGTCGGGCTGTGCGGGGCGTGGGCCGTGCACTGGACGCGGCACCGCGAGAACGCCCGTGGGCACGCGGCCGACCCGGTGATGGCGCAGTTCTACGGGGCGCCGCCGATGGCGCTGCTCACCGTCGGCGCGGGCACCCTGCTGCTCGGGCAGGGCCTGCTCGGCGGGCTGGCGGTCGAGGTGTCCTGGGTGCTCTGGTTAGCCGGCACGGTGGCCGGGCTGGTCTCCGCGGTGAGCATCCCGTACCTGATGTTCACCCGATTCGAGTTGACCGGCGAGTCGGCGTTCGGCGGCTGGCTGATGCCGATCGTGCCGCCCATGGTGTCGGCGGCCACCGGGGCGCTGCTGGTCCCGTACGCGGCACCCGGCCAAGCCCGACTGACCATGCTGGTGGCCTGCTACGCGCTGTTCGGACTGAGCCTGCTCGCCTCGATGATCGTGACCACGCTGATCTGGCAGCGGCTGGCCACGCACCGGCCCGGCCCGGCCCGCATGGTGCCCACGCTGTGGATCGTGCTGGGTTGGCTCGGCCAGTCGGTCACCGCGGCAAATGGCCTGGGCGGGGTGGCGCACCTGGCACTGCCCGCGCCCTACGCCGAGGCGTTCGAAGCGTTCGGGCTGGTGTACGGCCTGCCGGTGTTCGGGTTCGCGCTGCTCTGGGTGGCCGTCGCCGCGGCGGTCACCATCCGCTGCGCGAGGTCTGGCCTGCCGTTCTCGCTCACCTGGTGGTCGTTCACCTTCCCGGTCGGCACCGTGGCCACCGGGACCAGCGCGCTGGCCACGCACACCGGCGCGACGGTGTTGGTCTGGGCCGCCGGCCTCGTCTACCTGGGCCTGATCGCCGCATGGGGGATCGTCGCGACGCGCACCGCACGTGGCAGCCTGCGTGGCACCCTGTTCCTGCCGTCCGCCCCGGCCCCGGCCGGCGCCGGTCGCTAGTCCGCCCTCGTCGCCAGTACCGTCTTCGCCGCGGCGCCGAGAGCTCGCCGTCCCGCTGGCGGTCAGCGCCGGCGGGGCCTTCGGGTGGGCGTGGCGGCCATCGGGTCCTCGGGCCAGTCGTGTTTCGGGTACCGGCCGCGCAGCTCGCCGCGGACCTGGGGGTAGCCACCGATCCAGAACGAGGCGAGGTCGGCGGTGACCGCGGCGGGCCGGCCGGCGGGGGAGAGCAGGTGCAACACCACCGGCAGCCGCCCGCCGGCGACGGTTGGGGTGGCGGTCCAGCCGAACACCTCCTGGACCCGGACGGCGAGCACCGGGTGGTCCCCGGAGTAGTCGAGGGCGATCCGCGAGCCGGTGGGCACGGTGATCCGCTCCGGGGCCAGCTCGTCCAGGTCAGCGGCCTGCTTCCAGTCGAGCGTGGCGCGCAGCACGGCGGCGGCCTCGATGCGGGCGAGGTCCGCCCTGGTGCGGGCGGTGCGCAACCCGCCGGTCCACCAGCGGTCCGGGTCCGCCAGCAGCGCGTCGTCGGACACGTCCGGCCACGGCGGGCCGAGCACCCGGTGCAGGGTGTTGAGCCGGTCGCGGAGCCGGCGTGCGGCATCCGTCCAGCGCAGCAGCCCGGTGCCCTCGATGCGCAACCCGTCGAGCAGCGCCGCGCGCACCGCACCCTGGTCTGGGTGGGCCAGCCGACGCTCGGCCAGCACGATCGCGCCCAGTTTCCGCACGTGCCGAGCCACCACGTCCCCGCCCGTTTGCCAGCGCACCTCGTCGCCCTCGCTGATCAGGGCGGGCGCGGCGAGTTCGGCAAGCTGCTGGTCGACGACGGCGGCGAGGCGCGCCTTGGCATTCTCCGCGCCGGGTGCACGGTCGGCCACCGCGACCGCGATCCACTCCGCCGCGGCGAGCGGGCTGCCCGCCGGAAGCTCGACCCCGGTGCCGCCGGCCATCAGGTAGAGCGGCGAACCGGCCGTGCGCCGCCGCGCCAGCCGCTCCGGCTGGGCCAGGGCCACCACCAGGGACGCATCGGCCCCGGCCCGGGCACCATCCGGCGCGCCACCTGTACCGCCGCCCGCCGCCCGACCGGTTCCCAGCAGCCTGACCAGCCGGGAGACCTCGCCACGCCACCGGCCAGCCCCCGGTGCCGCCCCGGACCGCAGCCGCGCGAGCTCGACGTCGACCTCCGCACCCGAGGCGAGCGTGTCGTCGTCCAGCAGCGCCACCACCTCAGCCGCGGCCCGGGCTCCGACCAGCGCCGCACCGTCGAGCAGGGCGCGGGCCAACCGGGGGTGCAGGCCGAGCCCGGCCATCCGCCGCCCCCGCTCGGTGACTCCGCCGTTGCCGTCGATCGCGCCCAGCGCACGCAGCACCTCCTGGCCGGCGCGCAGCGGACCCTCCGGGGGCGGGTCCCACCAGCGCAGCCCGGCGCCGTCAGGGGTGCCCCAGCAGGCCAGGTCGAGGGCGAGCCGGGTGAGGTCGGCGGTGCGGATCTCCGGCTCCGGGTAGCGGGGCAGCAGCTCGCTCTCCGGCCAGCAGCGGTACACCCGCCCCGGGCCCTCCCGCCCGGCCCGCCCGGCCCGCTGCTCGGCCACCGCGGCCGACACCCGCACGGTGACCAGCCCGGCGAGCCCGCGACGATGGTCCACCCTCGGCGTGCGGGCCAGCCCCGAGTCCACCACCGCGCGCACCCCGGGCACGGTCAGGCTGGACTCCGCCACCGCGGTGGCCAGCACCACGCGGCGCCGAGGACCCCGACGCAGCGCGGCATCCTGCTCGCCGGCGGGCAGCCGCCCGTGCAGCGCCAGCACGTCGGCGTCCACCCCGGACAGCGCGGCGGCCGTCCGCCGGATCTCCGCCACCCCGGGCAGGAACGCCAGCACGTCATCGTCCTCCTGACCGGCGCCTTCGGCGAGCGCGGTGCGCACCGCGCGGGCCACGCACGCCTCGATCCGCTCGCCCCGCGCCGGCGGGAGGTGCTCGACGCCCACCGGGAACATCCGTGCGGCCACCTCCAGCACCGGCGCCGAATCCTCGCCGTTGGGTCCGCCGCCGCCGAGGATTGCGGCCAGCCGCCCGGTGGCCACGGTGGCCGAGGTGGCCAGCAGTCGAAGGTCCGGTCGCAGCCCCGCGCGGGCGTCCAGCAGCAGGGCGAGCAGCAGGTCGGCGTCGAGGTGCCGTTCGTGGCACTCGTCCAGCAGCACGGCGGCCACCCCGGTGAGCTCGGGATCGGCGGACAGCCTGCGCAGCAGCAGCCCGGACGTCACCACCTCGATCTGGGTGCGCGCGGACGTCTTGGAGTCCCCGCGCACGGAGTATCCGACCGTCTGCCCGACTGGTTCGCCGAGTAGCCCCGCCATGCGCGCGGCGGCGGCCCGGGCGGCGAGCCTGCGCGGTTCGGCGACCAGCACCTTCCCGTGGTTCTCTGCGCCCAGGGCGAGCGGGACCAGCGTGGTTTTCCCGGTGCCCGGCGGCGCGACAAGCACCGCTGTGCCGTGTTCGGCGAGCGCGCCGGTGACCGCGTCCAGGGCCCCTCGGACGGGGAGGTCGGGCAGGTCCGACGGCAGGCGCATCACCTGAAGTCTGCCCCTGGGCGGTTGGCACTGTGCCGAGCGGGCGATTTACTGGACATCCAATTGCCGCCGGCGACCTCGTGTGCGCACTGCCCTACGATGGAGTGTGAGTCCGCGCCCACTGCCGGCGCTTCGTACAGCTTTCTGGGAGACCGCGTAATGCCGCAGATCAGCACGTCCGACTTCAAAGGTGGCATCAGCCTGGACCTGCAGGACGGGCTGTTCAACGTGGTCACGTTCCAGCACGTCAAGCCCGGCAAGGGCGGCGCGTTCGTGCGCACCAAGCTGAAGAACGTGCGCAACGGCGCGGTGGTGGACCGTACGTTCCGGGCCGGTGAGCGGGTCGAACAGGCCATCATCGAGACCAAGGAACTGCAGTTCCTCTACAACGACGGCGACAACTACGTCTTCATGGACCAGGAGAACTTCGAGCAGCTCGACGTGCCCCGCGAGGTGGTCGAGGACATCGCCGACTACCTGCTCCCGGAGATGACCCCGGCGTTGCGGTTCTACGGCACCGAGATTGTCGGCGCGGAGCTGCCCGCCTCGGTGGAGCTCACCGTCACCGACGTGGAGCCCGGCGTGCAGGGCAACCGGGTCTCCGGGGCCACCAAGCCGGCCACCCTGGAGACCGGCAAGATCGTCAAGGTGCCGCTGTTCGTGAACAACGGCGACCGGATCAAGGTGGACACCCGCACCGGCGAATACCTCACCCGCGCCTAACCGTCCGCCGCCGTACGGCTCGGCGCGCTGGGCGCGGGTGTGCTGAAACGCGCGACACAGTGTGCTGAGAGCGCCGACTCGCGGGTTTACGGCAGGCCGCCGATGAGGGGGCCCAGGTAGCCGAGCTTGGACGTGTTGTCCATGCCGACCTCGAACCCGATGTGCAGGCCGAGGATGTTTCCGTTGACCTTCGCGCCGGTGGACTTGTTGTCGAAGGCGAACGCCTTCTCGTTGCCGCCGACGATGTTGTTGTGGGTGACCGAGACGTTCTGCACGTCGTCGATCATGACGGCCTGGGATGCCTGCGAGTCGCAGAAGTTGTGCGTGAAGACGATGTCCGAGCTGCGGCCCTTGCCGCTCCCGTCGCCCGCGCTGCTGTTCGGCCCCTCGGCGATCAGGCACTGGTTGTCGATCTTCTCGCACCGGTTGCTGTCGATGAGCACATGCTGGCTCGGCGGGGAGTTTGTCGCGAACGTCTGCATGCAGTCGGCGTGGGCGCCCTGCAGATTCTTCACATCGCTGACCGTGTTGTGCAGGATCCGCAAGTTGTTGCCGAAGAACCGAATGCCGTCGCCGTCGCCGCCTCGGGGCGCGGTGATGGTGTTGTTCACCAGGCTGATGCCGGTGCCGGTGAGCTCCGCCCCTGGCGCGACCGCGCCGGCGAGGTTCAGGCCCGCGATGACCACGTTGTCGGCCTTCACCTCGAGGCCCTTGACGGTGGCGGCGCCGTCGCCGAGCACCAGGATGGGCGCTGTCGGAGTGCCTGAGCGGGTCACCCGGAGCCGCGACGGCGAGTTCCCGGCGGCGCAGATCCGGTCGCCGGGCACCGCTGTGTCCAGTGTGGCCTGCAGGTTTGCCCCATCGGCTCGCTTGGTGCACGGCGCGGTCACCGGAGCGGGGCGGACCGCGCCCGCGCCGCACAGGTTGGGGTGCGTCGGCGTGTCGGGCATCCACAGCGCACTGCTCGCGTTCACGCCCCAGGACTGGGCGCAGGCAGCGGATACCCGGCTGGGCATCGGTAGCCCTGGTACGGGCAGCGCCTGAGCCGGAGCGACCCCGGGCGCGGCCGGAGCGGCGGCGGTACCGGGCAAGGCGGGCGGGCCGGGCAAGGCGGGCGGGCCGGATAGGGCAGGCGTTGCAGGCAGGGTGGGCCCGGCAGTCGGAACCCCGGCGGGCAGGCCCGGAGTAGCGGGTCCGACCGCCCTCGGCGGGACCGCCGCGGCCCCGGGAACTCCAGCGGCTTGGGCGGTACCGGGCGCCCCGACGGCGGCTGGGGTGGCGGTGGCGGCCGACGCACCCGGCGCGGCGGGCGTGGGCATTGTCGGCGCGGCGGGAGCCGGGCCGACGGCGGGCGGAACTGCGAGTGAGGGGCCGACCGGAGTGGGCATCGGGGGCGGCGCCGGCACCGGCGGCGCGGGCGGGGCCGGGACGGCGGGCGGCATCGGCGCGGCGGGAGCCGCTGCCGGCCGCGGCTGTTCCGCTCCGGCCCGCCGGCCGGCCGCCGGGCCCGGAGCCTCGGCGGGCTGGGTAACGGTGGGCGCTGCGGCGGCGGTTCCGGCGGGTGCGTTTGCGGCTGTTCCGGTGGCCGCTTCGGCGGTGGTTTCGTCGGGCGTGGCCGTGGCCGGCGCGGTTTCGTCGGGCGCGGTTCCGACGCGTGCCGGAAGGTCGGGCATGGTCCCGGCGGGTGCGGTTTCGTGAGGCGCGGTTCCGGCGGGCGCGGGAAGGTCGGGCATGCTTCCGGCGGGCGCGGTTTCGTGAGGCGCGGTTTCGGCGGGCGCGGGAAGATCGGGCATCGTTCCAACGCGCGCGGGAAGGTCGGGCATGGTTCCGGCGGGTGCGGTTCCGTGGGGCGTGGGGGCGTCGGGCACGGTTCCCGTGCGCGCGGGATCACTCGCCGCCGCTCGAGCCGCCGCTGCCGCTTCGGCCTTCTGAATGGATGCGGCGGCTGCCGCTTCGGCCGCTGCCGCGGCCGCCTCGGCCCGGGCTTGCGCGTCGCTTGATGCGCCACCGCCCGCCGGCACCTCGGGCGGTCCGCTGTCCGCCGGTACCTTGGGCGCCCCGGGGCCCGGAGGCGCCGGAACCGCGGTTGACGCCAGTGTCTGAAGGTGAATCTGAGCAGGCGCTGAATCCCAAATCGGTGACGCCCCGCCAGGGGAGGCGGCCGCGGTCGCCGCAACCAGAAAACCAGCGAGCAGCGTGCCGAACGGCATGACCAGCGGCAGCCGACAGCCGGCGGAGCGACCGACGCGATCCGCGCGAAACGGCCTGGCGCTTGAGGTGGGCCGCGTGGTCATGTCCTGAGTCCTTTCCCTCCACGGGCCAAATCTCGCGCGACCCTGCGCCACTTTTTGAATTCCGACTTTCCTCACAACGGGGGTGGCCAACTGTCACCCTCTTAGTCCCCAGGTACCACATCTATAACTGTGAATCCATCCAGTCCCGCCAGTAACAGCCTGCATCGGGAGAATAGATGCTAACGATCACTAGTGTTCGAAGATTCACCACAGCCAGTGATAGATCACGATCAGCTTGAGCACGGATAGTCATCTCGTGATAACAGCGGGGGTAGTGATCACCCAGCTCAGCGGTGGCCCGCCGCGGGCGGAACGGGGCCGCTCACACGCACCTGGCGGGCCCGCGGCCATCCGCATCAACGATGCGGGCCACCCTCCGGGGCCGCTACAACCAGTAGGCGGGGATCTCGCCGAGGGTCATCACCCAACAGGGGAGCGCAGCGTCACCTAGCCTCGAATTCGATCGTGACAGGGCGTCCGGGTCACGGGCTCCCCGGCAGACGTCGGCCTGCCGCCCCGCGGGGCAGCTAGGGGCCGTTTCCCGGAGCCTCGGCCCGCCCGGGCGAACCGGATCGGCAGCTTCGACGAGGCGTTCGCCCGCCCATCCGACGGCTCGGGCCGCCACCTGGGTGGACGCCAGCGCCCAGACCCGCCGCTGATCGAGCCGGGGCCGGTGTCAGGGGCGGTCGGCGGTTGCGTCCTGTTCGGCCTTGCGCTCCGCGACGTACTTGTCCGACCAGGCCTGGATCGCCGCGCCGTTCTTCGCGTCCAGCTCGCCGTGCCGACTCCGGGCCCATTGCTCGGCGGCCAGCAGCCGGCGCTGCGAGGGCTGGAAGGCCGGCATCACGTGCCGCGCGAACAGCTCGTAGTGGCGCTGGGTGGCCTCCCAGTTGGCCCAGTCGTGCTGCATCATCATGTAGCAGCCGAAGCCGCCGGCGGACTGGTCGACCAGCCGCTGGATCTGGTTGATCGCCTCATCCGGGGTGCCGATCACGCCCAGGCCGGTCTCGTTGATCCAGGCCACCCGCTCTTCGAAGGTCTTCCCCTCGGCACGGAAGGTGGGCAGCGCCAGGGTGCGCTGGGTGTAGTCGCAGAACTGGTCGAAGCCGTAGCGGACGTCCTCGATGGCCTGCTGCTTGGTCTCCGCGATGTGCATCGGGCCAACCAGCCGCCAGCTCGACCGGTCGGTGCTCCGGCCGTGTCTGGCCGCCTCCGCCTCCACCACGTTCCAGTGGTGGGCCAGCACGTCGAAACCCTCCCTGGTGGTGGCGCCCAGGGAGAGCAGCCCGAGGCCGTGGGTGCCGGCCAGGATGGGCCCGGCGGGGGAGACGGTGGCCGCGACGGCGATCTCGAAGCACGGGTCCGAGTACGGGGCGAGCTGGGTGCGCGCATCGACCAACTTGTAACGGTCGGTCTGGTGACTGACCCGCTCGTCGGAGAGCAGCAGCCGCAGCAGCACCGCGAGGTCCTCGGCCAGTGCCGGGCGCAGCGCGGCGGGCTCCAGTCCGATCATCTCGGCGTCGGTGGGCAGTGAACCGGGGCCCACACCCAGCATCAGCCGGCCGCGGATCAGGTGGTCGACCAGGATCGCCCGGTCCGCGATCCACAGCGGATTGTGGTACGGCAGCGAAACCACGCCGGTACCCAGCTTGATGTGCCGGGTCAGCGCGCCGGCGTGGGCGATGAAGGTCAACGGGTCGGCGATGATCTCGGTGCCGGCCGAGTGGTGCTCACCGATCCACGCCTCGTCGTAGCCGAGCCGGTCCAGCAGCTGCAGGGTCTCCAGGTTGCGCTGCAGCGAGGAGGTCGCGTTCTGGGTCGGGGGACTGTTGAACGGCGGCATGAAGATGCCGAACCGCAACTTGTTCACGGGGGCTCCTAGGTCGTCATCGACTAGGTCGTCATCGACGGTGGCGACGATCAGGTCATGATGCCCTGGGCGGGGCTAACGCGCTCCCCGGATGCGGACCCGCTACCGCCGATTGCCGCAGTCGGTAACGAGAGGTACGGCCAGCTGGGGGCTCCGGCTTGACAGGAATTTCCCCGGGATTCACGCTCTGAGCCGGTAGTGATCGCGCGGGCGGGCGTGTGATCATCTGGGCTACCCTCCCGGGGCTACCTGGACGAGCAACGGAGGTCGTCTTATGCCGTCAGATGCCAATGCCCCCGGTTCAGGCGCGATACGCAGCCTCGTCCCAGCCCGGATCGACCGATTGCCTTGGTCACCGTTCCACACTCGATTGGTCATGGCGCTCGGGGTGGCGTGGATCCTGGACGGTCTGGAGATCACCGTGGCCAGCGGTGTCGCGGACACCCTGACACATCCGGACACCCTCAACCTGTCCTCGGCGGCGGTGGGTGCCACGGCGTCGGTCTACCTCATCGGAGAGGTGGTCGGCGCGCTCGTCTTCGGCCGGATGTCCGACAAGTTGGGTCGCCGGAACCTGTTCATCCTCACCCTGGCTGTGTATCTGATCGGCAGCGGCCTGACCGCGTTCACGCTGGGTTCCGGCGGCGGCTGGATCGCCTTCCTCTACCTCACCCGCTTCATCGCCGGGGCCGGCATCGGCGGCGAGTATGCGGCGATCAACTCCGCGATCGACGAGCTGATCCCGTCCAAGTACCGGGGCCGGGTGGACATCGCGGTGAACGGCACGTACTGGGCCGGTGCGATCATCGGCACCCTGGGCACCTACATCATCCTGCACGCGTTCGAGCCGAGTCTGGCCTGGCGGCTGGGCTTCCTGCTCGGCCCGGTGCTCGGCTTGGTGATCATCTTTGTCCGGCGGAACCTGCCGGAGAGCCCGCGCTGGCAGGTGATGAACGGTCGGGTTGAGGAGGCTGAGAAGTCGATCGATTTCATCGAGCGTGAGGTGGAGGCGGGCGGCAAGAAGCTGCCTCCGGTCGACCCCAGCAAGGCGATGGTGCTCACTCCGGCCGACGACATCGGCTACCTGGCGCTGACCCGGGTGCTTTTCCGGGACTACCCGACGCGCTCCATCTACGGCGCCACCCTCATGATCACCCAGTCGTTCCTGTACAACGCGATCTTCTTCACCTACACCCTGGTGCTCGGCAAGTTCTACGGTGTGGCCGCCGAGTCCGGCCCGCTCTACTTGATCGCGTTCTGCGTCGGCAACCTGGCCGGGCCACTGCTGCTTGGTCCCCTGTTCGACACAGTTGGCCGTAAGAAGATGATTTCCGGTACGTACATCCTCTCCGGGGTGCTGCTGGCGCTCAGCGCGCTGCTGTTCAACGCCGGAGCGCTGACCGCCTTGACTCAGACGCTGTGCTGGTGCGTGATCTTCTTCTTTGCCTCGGCAGGCGCGAGCGCGGGCTACCTGACGGTGAGTGAGATCTTCCCGCTGGAGGTCCGGGCGAAGGCCATCGCGGTGTTCTTCGCCATCGCGCAGTGCTTCGGTGCGCTGGGCCCGGTGGTGTACGGCGCCCTGATCGGGACCGGAGACAACCCGTTCCAACTGTTCATCGGGTACTTGATCGGCGCGGCGGTGATGATCGTCGGGGGCCTGGTCACCATCGCTTTCGGGGTGGCGGCGGAGGGCAAGTCGCTGGAGGACATCGCGGCGCCCCTGGCGGCCCGGCGGCCCGGCAGCACGCGAGCGGAGGGCTCGGCACGTCCGACGTTGTGATCGCACCGGGCCGACGGCTCTCCTGCCGCGCTCCGTCACAAATTTCCCACCTGCACCAGGCGTAACATTGATCGCGCTGGTAGGGTGTGCCCGGTCGCATGCGCGGGTTTGGCTCCCTGTCACAATGAGTGAACCGCTCGTCGTTCCTCCGACACAGTGACCAGCCGAGCACTCGGTGACACCGTCACCTCCGGGGTGCCGTCCGCGCGGGTCGAGCGTGTCGACGACGAGGTCGAGAGGCAGGAGCGAGCCGTGTCGGTGACTGTGCTGCACCCCGGTTCCAACACAATGGTGCGCGGACTGGCTACCCGGGTCGACGTGGGGGCCCGGGCCGACGCGGTGAGCGGCGCGATCCTCGGCGCTGTCTTCCCGGACCGGGCGGACGACGCCACCTTCGTGGCCACCCTGAGCCGCTGCTCCCAGGAGAACGTGGCCAACGTGGTGGCGGTGCTGGCCGGCCGCCTCGCGCTCGACGACGTGGACGCGGCGTGCGCCTGCGAGTTCGCCACCCTGGTGGCCCGGCTGGGCATCCCGCTCGCCGAGCTGGAGCGGTCCTACTGGGTCGGCGTGGAGCGGCTCTGGCAGGACTGGTTCGACCTGTGCCGCACCTGCTCGGTGGAAGGCAAGGGCGAGCTGCCCGATCTGCTCGGCGGATCCACCTCGCTGCTGTTCGGCTATGTGGACCGGGTCCTCGCGCAGGTGGTGCGGAGGTACAACTCGGTCAGCGAGGAGATGTCCTCCACCTGCGAAGACCGCCGCCGCGAGCTGGTGCTGCGGCTGCTCGACGGCACCCAGGCCGAGGCCGGGGACGCGGTGGAGGAGACGCTGGGCTACCGGATGCGGGCCACCCACGTGGCTCTGCTGTTCAACTCCGAACGCCGCCGTGAGGTGACCCGAGGGCTCGCCACGCTGCGCGCCGAGTCCGGTGCGCGCGCCGCGCTGCTGGTGCAGCCGGACGCCGGTACCTGGTTCGGCTGGCTGAGCTACCCGGACGGGGTGGACCCGGCCCGGCTGGACGGGCTGCGCCGAGTGGCCGCCGCGATGGGCGAGCCGGTGGCCCTCGGTGAGCCCGGCCGAGGGCTGGCCGGGTTCCTCGGCTCCCACCAGAGCGCCCGGCGGACCGCCGAGTTGCGCGCCACGCTGCGCCACGCACCGAGCTGCCTGTGCGCCCGTGACCTGCGGTTGGAGACGTTCCTGCTGGAGAACCCGGACTCCGCGCGCCGCTTTGTGCGCGACGAGCTCGGCGGGCTGGCCGCCGGCACCGAACGGGCCCAGCGCATCCGGGACACCCTGCTGGCCTGGTTAGCGGTCGGCTCGCAGGCCAGAGCTGCCACCGAGCTGGGCGTGCACGAGAACACCGTGCGGCTGCGGATCCGGGTGGCGGGTGAGGAGCTCGGTACGGCGCTCACCGAGCGCCGCACCGAGCTCCTGGTCGCGCTGCGCCTCTGCGAGGCCCTCGGCCCGGAGGCCGAATCCGCCGAGTCTTGAGGGGAGGGGGGGCCCTCTCGCCCCGGCTGACCTCAGGCGCAACGCGATGACTATGGAGTTAGACCAGCGATGGAGTTAGACCAGCGACGGGATTAGACCGACGGGGTTAGACCAGCGACGCGGACATGCCGCCGTCCACCACGAACGTCGAGCCGTTGGAGAACCGGGACCGGTCCGAGGCCAGGAACGCGGCCAGCGGTGCCACGTCGCCGACCTCGCCGAGGCGGCCCTGCGCCTGGTCGAGCACCGCCCCGAAGTCGTCGATGCCCAAGGCCTGCTCGAACTGCGACTTCCGGTCCAGCACCAGGTCGGTGCCGATGAACCCGGGGCAGATGGCGTTGACCCGCACGCCGTGCCCGCGCAGCTCGATCGCCGCGGTCTTGGTCAGCGAGATGACCGCCGCCTTGGCCGCCGCGTAGTGCGCGATCAGCGGTGACCCGGCGAACCCGGTGATCGAGGCCATGGTGATGATCGAGCCGCCGCCGGTGGCCGCCATCGCCCGCCCCGCGTGGCGCACCGAGGAGAACACCCCGTCCAGGTTGACCGCGAGCACCGAGTGCCAGATCTCCATGGTCATCTCGGTGATCGGGGTGACCGTGGCGATGCCGGCGTTGGCCACCATGATGTCCAGCGTGCCGTACCGGGCCACCACGTCCGCGACCAGCGCTTCCACCGCGGCGTCGTCCCGCACGTCGCACACCGCCGACTCGCCACGGGCCAGCTCGGCGGCGGTCTTGGCCGCGCCGTCCCCGTCGATGTCGGTGACCACCACCCGGGCGCCCTCGGAGTCCAGCTCCACCGCGATCGCCGCGCCGAGGCCCTTGGCCCCGCCGGTGACGATAGCGATCTTGTCTTTCAGCACATCGGCCATCAGAAGAGGCTCCCGGTCAGTCCGCTGTCGAGTACATAGTGCGAGCCGGTGACGAACTTCGCGTCATCCGAGGCGAGGAAGGCCACCATCTCGGCGACCTCCTCGGGTGTGCCCAGGCGCTGCTGCTTGACCGCGACCAGGTCGTCGAAGTTCGCTCCGGTGGCTCCCTCGAACGGGTTGACCAGCCGGGCCACCATGTCGGTGCGGATGAACGAGGGGCACACCGCGGTCACCCGGATCCCGGCCGCGCGCAGCTCGATCGCGGCGGTCTCGGTCAGCCGCAGCACGGCCGCTTTGGAGGCGCAGTAGGAGCCCAGCAGCGGAACCCCGCCCAGCCCGGCCACCGAGGACATGTTCACGATCACGCCGCCGCCGGAGGCCACCATCGCCGGGGTCTGGTGCTTGATACCGAAGAACACGCCCTTGACGTTGATCGCCATCAGCCGGTCGAACTCTTCCTCGGTCTGCTCGACCAGCGGCTTGCCGATCTCGATGCCGGCGTTGTTCACCGCGATGTCCAGCCCGCCCAGGGTGTCCACGCAGGCCCGCACCGAGGCGGCGACCTGTTCCTCCGAGGTCACGTCGCAGACCACCGCGTGTGCCGCGCCGCCGAGGTCCGCCGCGGTCTTCTCCAGCAGGTCCCCGTCGATGTCGGTGAGCACAACCCGCGCGCCGCGCTCCAGGAACAGCTCGGCGACGGCGCGGCCCAGGCCCTGGGCGGCGCCGGTGACCAGCGCCCGTTTGTCCTTCAGGTCAGAGAGCATTCCGCGAGGCTAGGTGGACCACCGGCAACGTAGATATGTCGAAATCCCACTGTCCGCGCCGAGTCCGAGGTGGGGTCTCCACATTGGCGCGCGGGTCCGGCCCGGCCAAGATCTGGCGGAGACACGCAGTGCGGCCTCGCTCGCGGATATCGGGAAGGACCGACATGTTGGTGCACAGCGCCGGTGCGCTGGTGGAGCGGGCGGCGCTCGCGTACGGACCCGAGACGGCCGTGGTCTACCGCGACCGGCGGATCAGCTACGCCGAGCAGATCGCCCGGATCCGGCAGACCGGCCGCGCGCTGCTGGGCCTGGGCCTGAGCAAGGGCGACCGGGTGGCGGTGTTGATGTCGGACCGGCCGGAGCTGCTGGACGTCTACTACGGCGCGCTCTGGGCCGGGCTGGCCATTGTGCCGCTGAACGCCAAGGCCAGCGCCTCGGACCACGCGTACATCATCGGCGACTGCGGGGCGCAGGCGGTGGTGCACGACGCCAGCAAGGCCGACCGGGTCGCCGGCGCCCGCGCCGAGACCGACGTCGAGCACGTGTTCAGCGTGGACCGCGAGGCCGTGCTGGACGGCGGCGGCTACCTCCCCGACCTGGTCGCCCGGCAGCCCGACGGGCCGGGCCGCCCCGAGGTCACCCCGGACGACCGCTACGGGATCTTCTACACCGGCGGCACCACCGGGCGGCCGAAGGGCGTCGAGCACAACCACCGGGCGTTCGTCGCGGCGATCATGAGCGAGATGCTGGAGCTCGGCCTGGGGGAGCGGGACCGGTTTGCGCACGTGGCGCCGCTGACCCACGCCGGCGGCATGTTCGTCCTGCCGGTATGGCTGCGCGGCGGCACCAACGTGATCCTCGGCGGGTTCGACCCGGAGAAGTTCAAGGCCACCGTCGCCCGGGAGCGGATCACCGCTTCGATGATGGTGCCGACCATGCTGTACGTGCTGATGGACAGCCTGCGCGACGGCAATGTGGGCCTGGAGTCGCTGTCCACGGTGATCTACGGGGCGTCCCCGATCGGCCGGGAGCGGCTGCTGCAGGCCATCGACACCTTCGGCCCGATCTTCTCTCAGCTCTACGGGCAGACCGAGGCGCCCAACCAGCTCACCGTGCTGCGCAAGAGCGATCACGCCGCCGCCGTCGAGTCCGGTGACCTCACCCCGCTGTCCTCCTGCGGGCGGCCGGTGGGCATCGCCGAGGTGCGGCTGGCCGACGACGAGCTCAAGACGGTGGCCGACGGTGAGCCCGGTGAGATCGTCGCCCAGGGCCCACACATCATGCGCGGCTACTGGAACAAGCCGGAGGAGACCGCCGCCGCGCTGCGGGACGGCTGGCTGTGCACCGGTGACGTGGCCAAGGCGGATGACCGTGGCTTCCTCTACATCGTGGACCGGAAGAAAGACATGATCATCTCCGGCGGGTTCAACGTCTACCCGAAGGAGGTCGAGGCCACCCTGTTCAGCCACCCCGCGGTCAAGGACGTCGCGGTGATCGGGGTGCCCGACGACAAGTGGGGGGAGAGCGTCAAGGCCGTAGTGGTGCGCGATCCGGCGGTACAGGTGGACGCGGCCGAGCTGATCGCCTTCGTCCGGGAGCGCAAAGGTCCGGTGCTGACGCCCAAGACCGTCGACTTCCTCGAAGCCATCCCGCTCACCGCGGTGGGCAAACACGACAAACCCGCGCTGCGGGCCGCGCACTGGGGCGGCCGCGACCGCGGCGTCAACTGAACCAAAACCCGTGAGTGGTATTGGTCGCTATAGCGACCAGTACCACTCACGGCCTCTGAGCAGGGAGAACGTGGGATGAGTACTGACAAGCCCGTGGTCGTCTACGGGGCGAGCGGATACACCGGGCGGCTGATCGCGGAGTACCTCCGTGAGTTCAACCTGCCGTTCGTCGCGGCCGGCCGGGACGCCAAGCGGGTCGCCGAAGCCATCGAGGGCGTGCCCGGCATCGACACCGTCGAGTACGAGGTGGTCGAGGTCGAGCACACCGTGGAGGCGCTGACCGACCTGTTCACCGGCGCAAAGGTCATCTGCAACACCGTCGGCCCGTTCGCCAGTTACGGCGACGTGGTGGTGCAGGCCGCGCTGGCCGCCGGATGCCACTACCTGGACACCACTGGCGAGCAGAACTGGGTGCTGCACGCCCGGGACAGCTACGGCCAGAAGTTCGCCGACGAGGGCCTGCTGCTGGCGCCGTCCACCGCCTACATGCACTCGGTGAGCGACATCGCGGCGAACGTGGTGCTGGAAGCCGGGGGCATCGACAGCCTGGAGATCCTCTGCCTGTTCTCCGGCACCCCGACCTTCGCCTCCACCCAGAGCATCTTCACCATCCTGGCCGCCGACCACTTCTACCTGGAACAGGACAAGCTGGTGCAGTGGCCCGGCGCCGCCTCCTACCAGGTCCAGGTGCCCGGCCAGCACGAGATCTTCACCGCGCTGCCCTGGGGCGGCAGCGCGCACCCGATCTGGTGGCAGGACGACCCCAGGGTGGCCAACGCGCGTGCCCTGTCCGGCGTCTTCGACCAGGGCCTGATGAACGGCGTGGCCGCGATGGCCCAGCACTTCGAGGAGAACATCAAGCCGCTGCCGCCGGAGGAGCAGAAGAAGGCGCTGGCCGAGCAGGCCTCCGGGGTGCAGGGCGGCATGCCGCCGAGGGAGAACCGCCGGCTGCACCGCACCCTGGACTCGGTGATCGGCCGGGGCCCGAACAAGCTGGTGCACTGCGTGATCCACGGCAACGCCACCTACCTGCAGACCGGGGCGATCCAGGCGTTCGCCGCGCGCCAGCTGCTGGTGGCCGGCCCGCGCAAGGCCGGTTTCGCCTCGGCCACCGCCGCGTTCGGCCACCGGGAGCTGCTCGGCATGCTGCAGGGCTTCGGTTTTGTGGGTGAGCCGCTGGTCACCGGGCACACCGGGTAGGCAGGGGCGGGCTCAGCGCCGGGTAGGCAGAGGCCGGGCTCAGCGCCGGCCGGGCACACCGGGTAGGCAGGGCCGGGCTCAGCGCCGGGTAGGCAGGGGCCGGGCTCAGCGCCGGCCGGGCGCGGACGGGCTCAGCGCCGAGCGGGGTCAGCGCCGAGCGGCGAAGCCACCCCGCCAGGCGTCCAGCTGGCGCTGCAGATCCCGGTGCCACTGCCGGCGCCGGGGGGAGTCCTGCGTGCCCGGCTCACCGGCCAGCGGCTCGATCGGGTCGGTGACCGCGTAGGTGATCCGGTACGCGATCAGCTGGATGGCGAGTTCCCGCCACTCGGCCGCGCTGCTGCTGGGCGGCACGCCGAGCGACTCCACCAGCCAGGTGGGCAGCGGCTCGCCCCGCTCCGCGGCCGCCGCGGTGCGCACCCGCAGCCGACTGTTCAGGGTGGCCCAGGCGCGGTGGCCGTCGGCGATGTCCCTGCCGTACCGGTCCCGGATCTCGCGGTCGTGGGCCAGCTGCAGCCGGGCGTGCTGGGCGGTGTTCAGCACGCGCCGGCGGCGCGGGCGCAAGGCGTCCAGCTCGGTGCGGGCGACCTCGAACGCCTGCACCGCCTCGCGGTGTCGCTCCTGGTCGGCGCAGGTGGTGGCGATCGTGCGGGATGCGGCGATGGCGGTATCCCGGGCCTGGTCGTAGCGCTCCTGCCAGTCCCGGCAGGCCTCAATGGTCTCCTCGCAGGCGGCGCGCACCCTGGGCGTGACCAGCATCCGGCTCAGGGTCTGCGCGTACTCGGCCGCCTTGGCCAGCGAGACCAGCTCCGGATCGGTGACGTCCAGCTCGGTGGCGTCATCCCCGCCGGTGCCCCAGACGAGCAGCTCCAGCTGGCGCAGCCGCCGCTCCAGCTGCTCGATCCGGCTCTCCGGCCGAGCGTCGCCCTCGGCGAGGGGTACGTCCTTGGGGTCTCGGGGGGTGGGCAGGTAGGCGGCCGGCCCGACCGTCGGTTGCGGCGCGGTGTGCGGGTCGGTGCCGTTCTCGCTCGCGGATTCGGTCGGCGTGGTGGCCGTCCGCACCGCACGGTCAGTCACTTCAGCGTCTTTCACGTCCGTGTCGTCCACCTCCGCGACCCGCCTCTCTCAGTCCCGGTCCGACCCAGTCCGGTCCAGTTCAACCCGGTCCGGCTCGGCCGGCGCCGGCGACCCGGAGGGGGTCACCGAGCGGGTGCGTGCAGTGGACGGGCGATCCAGCGCATTGCGGCGGCGAATCATGACGGTTACCACCAGCACCACGACCATGACCAGCAGCGCGGCGCCCGCGGCGGCGCGGGAGATCAGCAACCCGAGCATCGGCGCGGACACGGCGAGCGCGACCGCGGCGGCCAGCAGCACGCCGGCGGCCGTGAAGCCGATCCTCCCGGCCCGGCGGCGCGCGGCGCGCCTTCCCTCGGCGACCTCCGCCTCGACCCGGAGCAGGTCGGCGGTGAGGTCGACAAGCTCAGCGCCGGCGTCGTCGTATCGACTGTCCGCGGGATCCATGCCCTGCAGCAACACGTGCCGCTGCCACAGCTCACCGCGGAGCGCGACGAGCTGGTCGGCGGGCGGGCTGGACGGCACTCCCGTCACACCAGCCTCCGCTGTTCGGTCCACGTTCTTATCATGACCGAAGATGTCACTCTAATGAATGATTATTTTCTCCCTGTCGACGGAACGTCTATAACTACAGGTAGCTATAACAGGGACTGCACAGCTTTCGAGTGATCATGGCTGTCGCTGAGACGTGGGTCTTTGTCCAGCTCATCGCCTGCCGCGGGGAGCCGGCGGGCCGGAGATTCAAGATCGGGCCGCGGGTTCTCCGGTGATCGGCAAGCGGCGGCTCGGCGGAGCGCACGGAGCACGCGCCTTCGCGGGCCGGCGCGGGCGTGATGGGGGCCACCCGAGCCAACGCGGCCTCGGCCGGTGCATGCTAGAGGCATGGGTCTCGGGCTTCAGTTCGCCGTCTACTACGTGCTGTTCTTCTTCTGGCTGGCGCTGGTCGCGCGGTTGGTGGTTGAGGTGGTGAAAAGCTTCGCCCGGCAGTGGCGTGGCCCCAACTCCCCGATCGCCGCCGGCACGCTGGAGGTCGCGTTCCTGGTCACTGACCCACCGATCCGGCTGCTGCGCCGGCTCATCCCACCGGTCCGGCTCGGCGCGGTCAACCTGGACCTGTCCATCACCGTGCTGTTCTTCGTGGTCTTCATCGCGATGAGCGTGGCACACCCCTGATCGGCGCGAGGCAAGGCTCATCCGCTGTGAGCCGACACCCGGTCGCTCGGTTGCCCGACCCGAGGCTCACCCCGCGCGGTGCCGCCCGACATAGTCCCCGGCTGACGGGGCGCCCCACGGGCTGAATCCACCGGCCTGATGGAACGGATTGCTGACGCGCCGCGTGGATCCGGCGTTGGCCCGCCAGTCGCGCCCGCGCACAGCCGCCGCGGTGGTTGCCCGCTGGCCGTACCGTTCGCCCACCCGGCCGGCGAACTCCCGCTGGACGTGGTCGGACACCGCGTCGGCGAACTCCCGCTGTGCACCGCGCACCGCGACGCGCCGGACCGTCGGGTAGTCGTCGGCGTGGTAGTCATCGGCGTGGTAGTCGTCGTCGTCCGAATCGGCGTGATAGTCCGAGTCGGAGTCGGCCCGCGGGTGATCCAGTGCGGCGGCGATGGTGTTCCGCAGAGTGTCCTCGGCGTCGTGCACCGCCACCGTGACGGCCCGCTTGGGCGCCTTGGCCACGTTGATCAGATCCTTCGCGCTGACCGGGGACCGGTGCGGCTCGGCGGAGGAAGAAATGCCCGGCGCCAGGGGAGTTGGCGCCGGGACCGCCGCCGGTGGAGCCAGCGGCGGTGTCTGGGGAGCGGGCGTCGCGGGGGACAGCGCCCGGGGCGTGCCCGAGGCGGGGCCGAACGGGAGGGGGGCGGACTGCAGGTGGACCGCGCTCACGGTGCCCACCGACCCCATGACCAAGACCGAGCCGGCCAGCACGACCCGGGTGGGCGTGGAATGCATCGGTTGCTCCGTTCGCCGTGATCAGTTCCGTTGTCTGGACGATCGTCGGGCGGGCGGAGCGCGTTAACCTGATCACACGATCGAGCTAACGATCATCGAGTCGAGCAGCTCAGGTTCCGGGGTCCACATCCTCTCGGAGCAGGTGCAGCGCCAGGGTGGGGCACGCCGCGGCGGCCCGCCGGGCGTGCGTCATCAGTTCGGGCGGCACCGCTCTGTCCGCGAGTAGCGGGTAGCCCCACTCGTCCAACGAGACCAGCTCGGGCAGCAACTCCTGGCACAGCCCGTGCGCCCGGCAGTCGATCGGATCAACCCGCAGGCGGGCATTGCCGCCGCGCCTCATCGCCATCCCCGTTCCCCGCTGGTCAGCTCCCCGAGTACGGCTAGCCCGCCGGTTCCGGTCCGCCCGCAGGGACGTCCCCGCGCGTGCTCGGCGATGTCCTCGGCGAACACCTCCAGCGCGCTCGCGGCCAGCCGGGACGCCCCGTCGGGGTGTGCACAGGCGCCCCGACCCGGGATCACGCCGAGCCGACGGTGCAGCCGCTCCAGCACCTCGGGTCGAGCGGACCCGCTGGTCAACGCCTCCAGGTCGCCCGCGATTGCGGGCAGGCCGAACATGCAGGGACCGCACTGACCGGCCGACTCACCGGCCAGGTAGCCGACGATCGCCGACGTCACCGCCAGCCCGCAGGCCTCGGCCGGCAGCACGAGCAGCGACGCCAGGCCCAGCGCCGGGCCTTCCTGGGTGGAGTTCGGCCGAGGGTAGGCCAGCGCCAGGTTGCCGGCCGCCGGGACCGGTAGCCAGACCCCACCCAGGCCGCCGAGCAGCATCGCCCGGGGCGAACCCCCGGCCCCGCCGGACGCACCGACCGGCCCGCCGGCCAGCTGGAGCAGCTGGCCGGAGCGGATGCCCAGGTCTACCTCGTAGACCCCGGGCCGCCGAATCGCCCCGCCCATGGTGACCAGCACCGTTCCCGGCGAGTCCGGCGTGCCCCGGGCGCGGAACCAGTCCGCGTCGTGGCGGGCGAGCAGGCCCAGGTGGGCCAGGGTCTCCACGTTGTCGACCAGCGTCGGGCGGCCCTGGACGCCCCGCTCGGCGGGCATCGGCGGAGTGCTGGTCGGCCGCGCATCGCCGGTGGTCAGGAAGTTGACCAGGGCGGAGGCCTGGCTGGCGACGAACCGGCGCGGCGTGGTCACCACGTGCACCTGGGCCGGGTCGTCGAGCCGCCGGGCCACCGCGTCCTCCAACGGCTCGACCAGCGCGCTGCCCCGGGGTAGGCAGACGATCGCCTGGTCGGCCCCGACGGTGTGCGCGGCCAGCGCCAGTCCGTCCAGCACCAGGTGCGGCGCGGTGTGCAGCAGCAGATGGTCCTTGGTGCTGGTCGGGTCGCCCTCGCAGCCGTTGGCCACCACCACCGGACGTCGCCGAGCGGTCGCCGCGTCGAGCACCGCCGCCATCTTGCGCGCGGTGGGGAACCCGGCACCGCCTCGACCGCGCAATCCCGAGTCCTCGATCAGCGCCAGCAGCTGACTCGCGCCGCGCCGCCCGGCGAACTGGGCCCGGGGCAGCTCGCCGTACCGACGCAGGTGCTGTTCCAGGTCGGCGGGCTCGCCGGTGTCCAACCAGCCGGCCAGCAGCCGAGGCAGCGGCGTGGGGGCGGGCCGCGGCGACGGACGCCGGGGCGCCGAGCCTGGGTTGGGCGCCGCCCGCTGCGTTCCGGTGCGTTGCGTTCCGGGGCGCTGGGTTCCGGTGCGCTGGGTCGGCGTGGGCGGTGGCGCCGGGGGGTTCGGCCGGGCCGACCGGGTGATCGGCGCTGAGTTGGTCGGCGCTGAGTTGGTCGGCGCTGAGCTGAACGGCGGGACGGCGGTCGGCGCTGAGCTGAACGGTGGGACGGCGGTCGGCGGCAGGGTCGACCACGGCGTCGCGGGAGCCGCTGGGAAGGACGCCGTTGACCACGGCACGGCCGCCGGTGGCGGTGGCGGAGCCGGTGCTGGTGGCGGTGCTGGTGGCGGTGCTGGCACGGAGGGGGCAGCCGCCAGCGTCACGGGCGGGGACGTCGCCGGCGGAGCAACCGTCCGGACCGGGGGCAGCGGGCCGGAGGACAGCACGGCTTGACGCTGACCAGGGATTATCGGCGCCGGAGGGTACGAGCTGGCCGGGACGTCGAGGTCGGCGAAGGTGCTGCCCGGGTTGCTCCCACCCAGGTCGGTGTCCAGGCCCAGCACCCCGGCGACGCTCAGCGTGCCGCCCACCCCGGTGGCCGGGCCGGGCCGGCGGGTGCGTACCGACGGTCCGTCCGCAACATGGTGACGCGCCACGGCTGGAGCGGGGACCGGTGGGAGTGGTTCGCGGGTCGGTTCGGGGCGCGCCCAGGGAACCTGGTGCGTGGGTGCCACGGGTGTTTCCGGTACCGAGGAGGGTGCGTCGTGGCGGCCCATGCTCACCGCCCCCCGTGGCTGGCCGCGCGCCGGACGGCGGTGTCCGGGTGACCGCCGCCGCGCAGCCGGACGATCAGCGAGGCCCCCACCACCAGCACGCAGCAGACGTTGAGGCTGATCACCCAGCCCAGCCCGCTGTCCTTGCCGCCGATGCCGAGGCCGTGCGCCAGCGCGATCGGCCAGCAGGCGTAGCCCGCCCAGTGCACCGCGCGCCACAGCCGCACGCTGATCCGGGTGCGCAGCAGGCTGGTGACCAGCAGCGCGATCAGCAGGTCCAGCGCGATCGCGCCCAGCCCCAGCCAGAGCGGGCGGTAGACCGAGGTGAACGGCACCACGGCGTCCAGCCAGCCGATGCCCGCGTACGGGTCGATGATCGAGGTCGACACGTGTACGGCCAGGAACAGCACGGTCATCAGTGAGATGTTGCGGTGCAGCGCGGCCAACGCGAACCGTGGCCAGCGTTCGCTCGCCATCCGGCCCGCGGCGACGATCCCGAGCACCAGACTCAGGGTCAGCAGGGGCAGCGCGACCAGGCCAGTTGCCCTACTGGCGAACCAGAGCGCGAGGTCCACCCGTCATGCTCCTTCCTCGGTCATCGGCCAGCCGGCGGTGTGCGCAACCTGGCCGGTGGGGTTGACCAGTCGCGCCGGCAACCCTCGGCGCGCCAGCCAGTCGGGGGCTATGTGGCCGAGCACGATTGCCGCCGTGCTCGCGGTGTTGGCATCCACGCAGGATCCGGCCGCCACGCTGACCGTGCGCCACACCGGGGCGGGGTTGTCCCCGGTGCGGGGGTCGACGATGTGGTGTCGGCGCTGACCGGCCTGCAGCCAGGTGCGCGCCGCGATGCTCGAGGTGGCCACGCCGCCGCCGGTCACCGCGACGGTCTGCGCGGGCGAATCCATCGCGACCCGGTGATCGTCGGCGATTGCCACCCGCCAGCCGCCCACCGGCGCACCCCCGGCCACCCTCAGGTCCCCGCCCAACCCCACCAGCACGCCGCAGCCCGCCGCGTCGGCGGCCCGGAGGGCGGCCCGGTCCGCGGCCAGCGCCTTGGCGGTGGCACCCAGGTCCAGCGCTATCCCGCGCGGCAACAGCAGCTCCCGGTGCTCGGGGTCCCAGCGCAGCCGCCACCACCCGGGTGCCGGGCGGGCCGGAGTCCGGTGCACCGACCGGCCGCCGGTCTGCTGGCGGGGGATCCGACTGGCTCGCTGGTTCGCCGCCTGGATCTGGGCAAAGTCCCGGTCGTAGCCGAGGGCGGCCACCTGGGCGCCGACCGTGGGGTCGACCAGGCCGCCGGTCAGCTCCGCGGCGCGCAGCGCGGCCCCCAGTGCCTCGGCCAGCAGGGGGCTGACCCGCACGGGGCGCCCGGCTGCCCGGTGCAGCTCACTGATCTCCGAGTCGGCCCGGAACCGGCTGCACACCCGGTCGATCTCGGCGAGCTCCGCGCGCAGCACCGCGGCGGCGCGCTCGAGTCGTTCGGGTTCGGTCACCAGGAGCAGCGCGGAGGTGCCCAGGGCGGGCAGCTCGAGACGTCCGGGAAGGGTGGGGGCGGTCACGAAGCACCCGAAGGCGCCTGCGCGGTCTCCTTCGGGGCGGCCGAGGGTGCCTTCGCGGGCGCCTGGAGGTGGTGGTGCGCGGACGCCGCCCGGCGGGTGGGCTCGGCCAGGGGCGCCGTCCCAGGTGCCGCCTGCGTGACGCCTGGGACCCGGGCCGGAGCGCCCGGACTGGTCAGCTCGGCGACGCTGTCCACCGGACGGACCTCGCTTCTGCTCGCGGTGTCCGCCACGGTGCTGGCCGGTTTGCTCGGCGGGACCTGGCCGGCGGCCAGTACCGCGCCGAACGCGGCGGCCAGCGCGGTGGCGCCGACCGCGCTGCCCGCGGTCACCGCGGCGACCCGCTGCCGCCCGCGCTCGCGTTGGCGGCGCAGGCTGCGGAGATGCTGTCTCATCGGAGGTCGAGCTCCTCGTTTCGGGGGTGTGCCGGGCGCACGAGGGGACGCGTGACCCGGGCCGATCGGCTCGCGCTGTCCGCTGGGGATCGGACAGGGGGGAGCACGAACCGCTCGGGCTGGAGCAGGTCCGAATCTATGCAGCGGTTCCGGCCAGCTCGGCGAACATGAGAGGCGGGGTGACGGACGATCGCTGACAGGTGCCGCGGTGGCGTCGAGCAACGGGCAACTGCTCCGCTTGCCCGGGCGGCTAGGCCAATCGGCCCCGTAGTGGACTCAGCGGCTGCACAGGGTGAGGCGCGGCGCCGCCAACTAGGGTGTCCGGCGGGACCAGAGCGGGGGAACAGCGCTTCTGAGTATCGTCGGTGCGGGCGTTTTATTAGGGTGCCGGTGTCGACACCAAACAGGTGTTTCCGGGTCGATACGAGCCGATGCGCGGGAGTGGTTCAGGCATGGGGGAGATGTCCGTGCACCAGTGTGCCCTGCCCGGGTGCGAGGTGATGATCGAGGAGGAGCCGGGGAAGCCCGCCCGCAAGTACTGCAGCGCGGCGCATCGCGCCGCGGGCCGGCGGCTGCGCGGTGAGTTGGACGACGGTGACACCGAATACTCGATGGAGTCCAGCCGGATGGCCGTGGGCGCCTCCAGCCGCTCCGGCGGGATGAGCGGCGCGCCGCCACGCCCCCAGCCGCACCCACGTCCCGCACCGAGCCAGCGTCCGGCCGGCCAGCCGACCGAGCCGGAAAGCCAGTTCGACTACCAGGACCAGTTCGGCTACCCAGCCCAGCCCGCCATGCCGTCGACCCAGGGCGCGGCGGCGGAGCACCACTACACCGGGAGCGCGGCGGACCTCACCGACGACACGATCGTCCGGGCCAGGGTCCAGCGGCCGACCTTGGGGTGGCGGGGCGCGGTGTTCAACGCCTCGGGTGGGCTGATCAACCCTGGGGTGAGTGAGGAGGAGGCGGCGCGGAACGTGCTGCTGCGCCGAGTCCGCCGGCATCTGCCCGGGGCGCACCAGATCGCGGTGAGCTCGCTGAAGGGCGGGGTGGGCAAGACCACGGTGTCGGCGGTGCTGGGCTTGACGCTGGCCGAGTACCGCGGCGACCGGGTGGTCGCGGTGGACGCCAACCCGGATGCGGGCACCCTGGCGGACCGGTTGACCGGTGAGATCGGGGTGACCGTGCGGCAGATGCTGGACAACATCGCCAGCATTGATTCGCTGACCGCGGTGTCGCACTACACCAGCTTGGCCGGGCGGTTGCAGGTGTTGGCCTCCGAGCAGGACCCGGCG
>DASWST010000246.1:0-3084 GCA_036402515.1 Pseudonocardia sp. | reverse complement strand
TATAGCGACCATCGCCACTCACGACCCACACCAGGGCGGTTACCGTGTCGACTTACGGTGCCCGGGTTATCCGCGCCGGAGGGGTGAGCTCGGCAATCACCGGGCGGTGGAGGAGGCGACCGTGGCCGTGGCGTCCCGGTTGTCCGAGGATGACGGGTTGGGCGCGCGCAGCCTGACCGAGCTGGTGCTGCAGCGGCTGCGCGGCGAGATCCTCAGCGGCGCGTTGTCGCCCGGCGAGCGGCTGGTCGAGGAGCACCTGACCCGCCGGTTCCACACCAGCCGGGCGCCGCTGCGGGAGGCGTTGCGGCTGCTCGGCGAACAGGGGCTGGTCGACCACCTGCCCCGCCGGGGCGTGCGGGTTGCCGAGCTGTCCACCCGGGACGTGGACGAGCTGTTCAGCCTGCGCGACGTGCTCGAGCGGTTCGCCCTGGGCAGCGCGCTGGCCGAGCCTCCGCACCCGGACCGGCTGGCCGGGCTGGTCGCCGCGCTGATCATGATGGAGCGGGCCACCGCGCGGGACGATCCGTTGGCCAGGGCCGAGGCGCACCGGCGGTTCCACGTCGAGCTGGTCGCGCTGGCCGACCATCAGCACCTGTCCCGGGTGTACGAGCCGGTGATCCTCAAGCTGCAGCTGTACATGGCGACCAACATCCGCCGCGAGGCCGCGCACAGTTCGCCGATGGACGCGGTGCGCCGGCACCGGCGGCTGTACGAGGCGGTAGCCGGCGGAGACCTCGCCGCGGTGCTCAGTGTGCTGGCCGGGCACGGCGCCCGCACCTACCTCCCGCCGGACGCTCAGCACCCGCGCGACCCCGCCCCCAGCTGACGGCCGGCGGCGTCACCTCGCCGTGGTGCGCCTCTTGGGGGGCGGCGTTGCGCTGAATGCCGTAGCCGCGCTGACCCCCGAAAAGCTGCTAACTCGGCCGTAACGGCGTTGACCCTCGACCGACACCAAACGGTCGACAATCGACAAAATGCAGGTGCGTACGCGCCAGCTCGCCGTCCGGGGGAGTCTCTAGGAGGAACCCTATGACCCGCACTTCCGCGCCGGTGCGTACCGCCAGGATCGGGCCGGTCGCCGCGACGCCGTACGCGTGGCCTTTCGACGGCTCGGTGGACACCGCGCACACCGCGCTGGTGTGCATCGACTGGCAGGTCGACTTCTGCGGCCCGGGTGGCTATGTGGACCGGATGGGGTACGACATCGGGCTCACCAGGGCCGGGCTGCCCGGCACCGCTCGGCTGCTCGAGCTGGCCCGGCGGACCGGGATGCTGGTGATCCACACCAGGGAAGGCCACGCGCCCGACCTGAGCGACCTGCCGGCCAACAAACGCTGGCGCTCGGCGCAGATCGGCGCCGAGATCGGCTCGCCGGGGCCGGCCGGGCGGATCCTGGTCCGGGGCGAACCGGGTTGGGAGATCGTCCCGGAGGTGGCCCCGCTGCCCGGTGAGGTGCTGATCGACAAGCCGGGCAAGGGTGCCTTCTACGCCACCCAGCTGGACCTGGTGCTGCGCACCCGGGGCATCACACACATGCTGCTGACCGGGATCACCACCGACGTGTGCGTGCACACCACCATGCGGGAGGCCAACGACCGGGGCTACGAGTGCCTCATCCTGTCCGACTGCACCGGCGCCACCGACCCGGACAACCACGCCGCGGCGTTGCACATGGTGACCATGCAGGGCGGCGTGTTCGGCGCGGTGGCCGACTCCGCCTCGGTGATCCAGGCGACCACTTGGAACGAGTCGTGAGCACCGTCGGTGCCGAAGCCGACAGCGAGCGAGGAGCGGAACGAGCGCGGAGGCGAGATATCAGCGCAACCCCGGGGCCGTTCAGTTTCGATCCGGCCAGCACCGCGCTACTGATCATCGACATGCAGCGGGACTTCTGCGAGCCGGGCGGGTTCGGCGAGACGCTGGGCAACGACGTCTCCCTGCTGCGCAAGGTGATCCCGCCGCTGCAAGGGGTGCTGGCCGCCGCCAGGGCGGCCGACCTGCCGATCATCCATACCCGGGAAGGCCACGTGCCCGACCTGTCCGACTGCCCGCCGGCGAAGCGGGACCGGGGCGAGCCCGCGCTGCGCATCGGGGATGCCGGCCCGAACGGCCGGATCCTGATCCGGGGCGAGTACGGCCACGACATCATCGACGAGCTCACCCCGCTGCCTGGCGAGCTGGTGATCGACAAGCCGGGCAAGGGCGCGTTCTACGGCACCGACCTGGGCGCTGAGCTGGCCGCGCGGGGCATCACCAGCCTGATCGTCACCGGGGTCACCACCGAGGTGTGTGTACACACCACCGTGCGGGAGGCGAACGACCGGGGCTACGAGTGCCTGGTGCTCGCCGACTGCGTCGGCTCGTACTTCCCCGAATTCCAGCGTGTCGGCCTGGACATGATCGCCGCCCAGGGCGGCATCTTCGGCTGGGTGGCACCCTCCCGCGCGCTGCTGGCTTGCCTCGCCCTCGAGGAGATCCCGTCATGACCCAGACCACCGGCAGCACTCCGACAACCCAGACCCCGCCACCGCCGACGCTGTCCTGGTGGGTCTCCGGGGACACCAACGCGTTCTTCGGACTCGGCTTCAACACCCTGGTCAACGTGCTGGTGCTGACCGGCCTGTGCGTGGGTGTGGTGAAGATTCCCGGCACCGAGGTGTTCGGCGTGCTGCTGCCCGCGCTGGGCGTGCAGCTGCTGATCGGCAACGTGTACTACACCTACCTGGCCCGCCGGTTGGCGCGCCGGGAGAACCGTGTCGACGTGTGCGCGATGCCCTACGGCCCCAGCGTGCCGCACATGTTCATCGTGGTCTTCGTGATCATGCTGCCGATCTACCTGGCGACGAAGGACCCGCTCACGGCGTGGGCGGCCGGGCTCGCCTGGTCGTTCATCATCGGCATCATCGTGCTGATCGGCGCGTTCGTCGGGCCCTACATCCGCAGGTACACGCCGCAGGCCGCCATGCTCGGCACGCTGGCCGGCATCTCGATCGCCTTCATCTCGATGCGGCCCGCATTCCAGATGTGGGAGGTGCCGTGGATCGGGCTGGTCTGCTTTGCGATCGTGCTGGTCGCATGGACCGC
>DASWST010000245.1:0-41202 GCA_036402515.1 Pseudonocardia sp. | reverse complement strand
GCGACCCGGCAGGTGAGACGCGCGCCACACCTTGTGGGATACCCGATAGTAGGGCTTCAGGGTAAATGGCCTGATCTCATGTGGAGGGGTGCATGCCGCTGATCCGGGCGCAAGCTGATCTGGTGCCGGCTGGTGGGAGGTTGCTCGGCTTCGGGGTGTACCGACCGGCGGGCACCCTGGACAGCGAGGAGCTCGGGCAGCGGTTCGGCAAGTCGGGGGACTGGGTCCGCTCCCGCACCGGGATGCGGGTGCGGCGGATCGCGTCGGAGGCCGAGGACGTGGCGGGCATGGCGACCGAGGCGGCGAAGGACGCGATTCGGGCCAGTGGGCTGTCCGCCGACGACGTTGATCTGGTAATCGTGGCGAGCTGCAGCGTGGACGGGCCGTCCGGGGCAGCGGCGACGGTGGTCCGACAGCTCGGTGCCGGGTATGCGGCCGCGCTCGACCTGAATGCCGCCTGCGCCGGGTTCTGCTACGCGCTCGCGGTGGCCACCGACGCGATTCGGGCCGGTTCCGTCCGACACGCGCTGGTCATTGGCGCGGAGAAGATGACGGCCTGGGTCGACCCGGCCGACCTGCCGACCGCGATCGTGTTCGGCGACGGCGCGGGTGCCGCGGTGGTCGGCCCCAGCGACGAGCCGGCGATAGGCCCGGTGGTCTGGGGGAGCGACGGCTCGAACGCCGACCACATCCACATCAGTGCGGACACCGGCATGATGGTGATGGCCGGGCAGGCGGTATTCCGCTGGGCGACCACGGAGGTGCACCCGGTGGCGCTGGAGGCCTGCCGTCGCGCCGGTGTGGCGCCCACCGAGCTCGCCGCGCTGGTGCCGCACCAGGCCAACATCCGCATCGTGGACGCCATGGCGCGCAGCATCGGCGCGGAGCACGCGGTGGTCGCGCGCGACGGCGCGTGCACGGGCAACACGTCGGCCGCGTCCATTCCACTCGCGCTGCACCAGCTCACCGAGGATCGAGAGGTGAAATCCGGTGAGCTGGCCCTGTTGGTCGGCTTCGGTGCCGGTCTGAGCTACGCGGCGCAGGTCGTCCGGATGCCCTGAGCCAGCTCGCGGTCCACCTCGCGGTCCACCTCGCCGGTGCCGAGGACCGCTTCACCGCACAGCTGTCGGGGCGGATGCGTCAGCGCGTCTCGATCGCCCGTGCCTTCGTCGTCGAGCCGAGCGTCGTACTGCTCGACGAGAGCCTCTCGGCGCTCGCCGAGGTCACGGCGGCCGGCCTGCGCAGCGACATTGTGGAGCTGGCCGACGCCACCCGCACGACAGCCGTCGTCGTCACCCACAACATCGCGGAGGCGTTCGAAACTGGCGCACCGGGTGCTGGTGCTCGGCCGCCCGGCCGCCGTGCTCGCCGAGTACGACACAGCGGCCGTCGACCGGAACGACCCGGTGGCCTTCGAACAACTGCGGCCTTCGAACAACTGCGCCGCGAGATCCACGAGCGAATGACGGTGTGACGGCAGACTCGTCTGAGCTGCCTCAGCTGCCGGCGGGCGCGTGACGATGTCACTCATTCCGGGGGCCACCGCACTGGGCGCTGCACCGAACGCGTGGTCACCGACTGCCGGGGCTGAGGCCTACGAGCTCCTCAGTGACCGACCACAGTCGCCGCCCTGCGTCGTCGTCCCGTGCCATGACCCCCAGCTCCGTGAGCAGGCCTCGTTCGTAGTACTGGCCAGTCGTGTTCGTGAGCGATGGGTCGAGCGCCACCCGCAGCAGGCCGGTGGCGGCATCGTCGGGAGAGATGAGCGCGCGGCGAACCATGGGGTAACAGTTGCGCACGACCGGGCGGTCGAACCACGCCCGCGTCATCGGTGTGTCGACCGCTCCGGGATGGGCAGCGTTGACGTCCACGCCTGATCCCTGAAGGTGGCGGGCGAACTCGCGGGTGTAAAGGATGTTCGCCAGCTTCGACCGGTTGTAGGCGAGGGTGGGCCGGAACTTTCCCTGGGTCATCATCAGGTCGTCGAAGTCGAGGCCGCCTTTCGCGCGGCGGTGGGCCTCGGACGCGACGAAGACCACACGGCTCGGGGCACTCGCACGCAGCCGATCCGCGAGCAGTCGCGCGAGCAGCGCATGCCCGAGGTGGTTCACGCCGAACGTCATCTCGAAGCCGTCGGCCGTCTCGGTTCGAGCGCCATGCCCCACGTGCCCGGCGACGCAGACGAGGAGGTCGAGCCGGTCCCAGCGTTCCAGAACTGTTGCCGCCGCATCGCGTACCGATGTGAGGTTCGAGAGGTCCAACTCCACGACGTCGACAGTGTCGTTGCCCGTGGCCTTCGCTACCTCATCTCGAACCCGGCCGCCCTTCGCTTGGTTGCGTGCGGCGACGAGGGTGACTGCCCCGGCCTCGGCGAGTTGGCGGGCGACCGACTGTCCGACACCGTCGCTCGCGCCGGTCACAAAAGCCACCCGGCCACTCAGGTCCGGTACCTCGCCCAGCCCTTCGACCCTCTGCAGTCGATTCCCGACACGGCGACTCATGATCTCAGTCCGTTCTGTGGGTCCCAGGCAATGGTGCGGTGGAAAGGGAACAAACCGCGCCGACCGGATAAAGGACAGGCCTAGGCCCAGAGCGGTCCCAGGCGGCGGGCCGCACGTCGCACCTGGGCGTAGGAGCGGGTGGAACTCTTGGCCTGGCTGGCGATGTTGACCCCGAAAGCGGAGGCGATGATCATGCGGACGAACATCCAGGGGCTCTGGTAGCGAACCTGCCCACCGATCCAGGAGATCGCGTCTGCTTCGGGCTTCCAGGTCGCCTCGAAGCGGGCGCCGACGGTGTCCAGCGGCCCGGAGGCCAGGCACTGGTCCAGCACGATCGCCGATTCCAGGGCTGCGTTGCCGCCCTGGCCGACCGGCGGGAACGCGGCGGCGGCGTCGCCGAGCAGCACCGCCCGGCCACCGTGCAGACGGGAGCAGGTCAGTCCCTGGCCCAGGTGGACGCACTCCCGCCGGGAGAACCTGTCGATCGCCTGCTCGCTGGTCAGATCGAACACCCGAGGGCAGTGCCGACGCAGCCACCTGGTGGCCTGGTCCGGAGAGGTGAAGCTGATCGGCTTGTTCACCCCGATCACGCACACCCAGCGCACGCCGTCCGGCTGGGCCTCGTCGAGGACCACCGCGGCGAGGGCAAGCGGATTGACCGCCAGCCCGTTCAGATAGTGCTTGTCCAACTCCTCACCCACATGGTCGAGCTCCAGCAGAAGCCCGTAGTTCGGGACGGCGGAGGCCTCCACGGTGAACCCCTCGACCTGCTCCTGCATCGCCGCACGGACGGCCGAGCCCGCGCCGTCGGCGCCGACGACGAGATCGAAGCGCCGTCCGGCCACCTCACCGGCGTGCACATCGAGCGTGCGCACGTCGCTGCCGTACACGAAGTCGATCAGGTCACCGTGCCGCTCCTCGACTACGGACATGAGCGCCCGCATGATGTCCCCCCGCGAGCCGATCCAGCCGGGCTCGGCCCACGGGTCGATCAGCCGGCGCCCCTGCCTGATCCCGCGGAACGGAATCATCTGGGCGTCGAAATGGGCGAGGGCGTCGATGTGCCGCACCGCCCGTAGCCCGTGACCGGTGATGTCGATCGGGTAGGAGCGATCGGGGTTGAAGCGTGGCATGCGATCTGGGTGGCAGTCACGCTCGAACACCGTGCTGCGGACACCGCGCCGAGCAAGTGCGATGCCCGCCGTCAGTCCGCCGGGGCCACCTCCGATGATCGCAATGTCTGCCACCCACGCCTCCTTGGTTGATTTGAAGTCAATGATACATAGTCAGCTAGACTGGGCGGCATGGCCACCACGCGAGCGGTGCGCGCCGCCACCACCCGGCACAAACTCCTCGACGCGGCGGTCGAGCTGTTCGTCGACAAGGCTTACGACGAGGTGTCGGTCCAGGACCTAGCGAATGCCGCCGGCGTTGCCTACGGGCTGGTCGCCCACCACTTCGGCAACAAGCGGGGCATCCACCTGGAGGCAATGCGGCAGATCGCCCGGCGCCTCGAACAGGGCCCGCCGCCACCGGGTCCCGCCGCCACTCGGATCCGGCACCTCATCCACGACCACTTCGCTTCGATCCAGCGGGACCCGGCTGCCTACCTCGGGCTGATGCTCGGCGCCGATCCCGACAGCCGCACCATCGTGGATGCCGGCAGGCAGTTGGCAATCCGGGCCCTTGGCGAGATCCTCGACCTGGACCCGGAGCGACCCGCTGTACGACTGGCCCTTCGATCCTGGTTGGCCGCGGTCAACGAGGCCGCGATCGTCTGGCTCCAGGACGGGTGCCCGTTCCCCGCCGACGACCTGATCGAGTTGCTGACGGCCACCCTGGCCGAGCTACTCCGCCAGGCCGCACGGCTCGACCCCGCACTCGACCCGGTCCCGGCCCTCTCCGCTCCGGACCGGCCCAACGGGTTCGCAGGTCCGGATCGGTGACCGTGGCCCCGCAGCCACGCGTTGAGCGCCACCACGTGCTCCGGGTTCGGTGAGCGGACCCGTTCCGGTGTGGTCTCGCGTCCCGCTCCTTACCGTGCCGGCACAGCCGAACGACAGTCGATGAGGAGCCCGGCGGCGTCGACTGCCCGCGCCGGTGGTCCTCCCAGCGGATCGAGGCGCCGTGAAGAGACGATTCTCTGGGTGGCGGTTCGCCATCCTCTGTACGGTCGCGGCGATCGCCGCGACGGCCTGCTCGGCCGGGTCGACCGACTCCGGTGGGCCGAGCGCCGCCGGCCCGCCGGTCCGGGTCGCGGTCGGCATCGACGCCTCCTACGCGCCGTTCTTCCTGGCCGCCAGCCAGGGTCTGTTCGCCGCCAAAGGGGTCAACGTGGAGGTCGTCCAGTTCGGCACCGGCGGCGAGGCGGTGAACACGCTGGCCACCGGGCAGGTCCAACTGGCCGGCAGCTCAGGCGTAACCACGGTGGCCCAGCTGAAGCAGAACCCCGGACTGCGCGCGGTACTCGCCTACGAGCAGTCCGGGAAGTACCTCAAGGTGGTCGTCGGACCGCACGCCGACCCCGCACGGCTGGCCACCATGGGCGTCGTGCCGGGTCTCTCCGAGCTCGCCGCCACCCGCTACCTGCAGTCCCGAGGCGTTGACCCGGCGACGGTCCGTTTTGTCACCGCCGGTCCGCCGGAGATGCCGGCGCTGATGCAGAAGGGCGACATCGACGGCTACATCCTCTGGGAACCGTGGCCGACCAAGGGCGTCGCCGCGGGCGGACGGGTGGTCGGTAGCACCGGCGACTTCGGCCTGACCTACGTGCACTGGCTGATCGGCACCAACGACTGGATCCAGGCGAACACCCAGACCGTGGCCAAGGTCGCGGCGGCGCTGGACGAGGCGGCCCAGAAGACGGAGAGCGACCCGCACGCCGCCGCGGTCGCCACCGCCCAGGCAGCCAAGATCCCCGAGGACCAGACGGTGTCCGCCGTGGCGGAGATCGACTTCAAGGTGCGCGACCTGACCGACCAGGACCTGGCGTCGGCCGACCGGATCGCGCAGTTCTTCGTGGACACCCACAAGCTGGACGCGAAGCCCGACCTGTCCGCCGCGCTGCTGCGGGGCTGGTACAGCCAGCACGCCGGGCAGGCCCGCTGATGGCGCCGAAGATCGAGGTGTCTACCCGCCCACCCGGGGTGCACTCGGGTGCCGCCGTCCGGTTCGAGCAGGTCAGCATCTGGTTCGAGGACTTCCAGGCGGTGCGCGAGGTGTCCCTCGAGGTGGCGCCGGGGGAGCTGCTCTGCCTGCTCGGCCCGAGCGGCTGCGGCAAGTCCACGCTGCTGTCCACGCTGGCCGGTTTCCTGCCGGTCACCTCGGGTTCGGTGACCGTGGACGGCCGGCCGGTCACCGCTCCCGGCCCCGAGCTGGGCATGGTTTTCCAGAGCAGCGAGGCCCTTTTCGACTGGCTGCCGGTGCGGTCGAACGTGACGTTCGGGCCCCGGATGCGCGGCGTCGGGCGCGCCGAGCGGGCCGCCATCGCCGACGAGTACCTGCGCCTGGTCGAGCTGCGGCATTGCGCCGACAAGATGCCCGACCAGCTCTCCGGCGGCATGCGGCAGCGGGTGCAGATCGCCCGCGTGCTGGCCAACCAACCTCGGGTGCTGTTGATGGACGAGCCGTTCGGTGCGCTGGACGCGCAGACCCGCTCGGTGATGCAGCGCGAGATGGACCGGATCAGGGCCGCCACCGGCTGCACCGTTCTGTTCGTCACCCACGACATCGGCGAGGCGATCGTGCTCGCCGACCACATCGCGGTGATGACCGCCGGACCCGCCGCCCGGATCAAGTCGAGCTACCGTGTCGAGCTGCCTCGGCCGCGGGACGAGACGTCCGCCGAGTTCGTCGCGCTGCAGCGGGCGCTGCGCCGGGACATCGGGGACGAGGTGCGGGCCGCGCTGCGCGCCCAGGGCCTGGACCCCGGAGAGCCGGACCCGTCATGACGCTCACCGACGAGCCAGTCATCCCGGTACCGGCATCCAGGCGGGGCACCGGTGCGCGCGGCGCGTTGATCTCGGCCGGCTCGGTGCTGCTCGGACTGCTGATCTGGCAGCTGCTGGCCGCCCGGTTCGGCCCGGCGCTGCTCGCCTCACCGCTGGAGACGCTCAGGGCCGCGATCGAACTGGCCCGAGACGGCACGCTGTTCGACTCGGTGCTGGCCTCCGCCCGGCGCATCCTGATCGGCTGGGGCCTCGGGTTGTTGGTCGGGGTGCCGGTCGGCCTGGTGATGGGCCGGGTACGGATCATCCGCACCCTGCTGGACCCGCACATCGAGTTCTTCCGGTTCATCCCACCGGTCGCGTTCGTCACCCTCGCGGTGGTCTGGTTCGGCATTGGGGAGAGCTCCAAGGTCGTGCTGATCTTCTACACCTCGGTCTTCATCGTCACGCTGAACACGGTGGCCGGGGTGCTCGCGGTGAGCGAATCGAAGCTCCGCGCGGCGGTGAGCCTGGGCGCCGGGCGTCGGCAGATCATGCTCTACGTGGTGCTGCCGGCGACCGTCCCGCACGTGGTCACCGGGGCCCGGCTGGCCATGGGCAACAGCTTCCTGACGATCGTCTCGGCGGAGATCGTGGCGGCCCAGGTCGGGCTCGGCGCACTGATCTGGACCTCCCGCAACTACGGGCGGATCGACTGGGTGTTCGTCGGCATCATCGTGCTCGGCGTGCTCGGCTTCGTGTTCGACCGGGTGCTGCGGATCGTGGCCCGCCGGGTGCTGCGGCGCTACGCGGTGAAGCTCTGATCCCGGATGCTGGACTGAGCCCGGGGATGCGGCCGGCGTTGCGGGAGGTCGAGACGCGGGCGTTGGCGTCGCTCGGCCAGACCGGGTGGCGGTCCCTCGGGCGGATCCGGGCGGTCGACGCGGCGGCCTTCGCCGAGGCGGCGGGGGAGAGCGACCCCCGGCTGACCGATCCGGCCCACCCTGGCTTCCTGCTGCACCCGATGTACCTGGTCAGCCTGCTGCGCGGTGCCGGGCCGGTGGGCCAGGAGGAACTGCGGCCGGACGGCATGTACCGCGACGAGGTGCCCGGTGCCGACGGCCTGGACGTCCTGCTGATGGCCGGGGGTCAACGGCTGACCTGGCATGCGCCGCTGCTGCCCGACCAGGAAGTGGAGCGGACCCACCGACTGGACTCGGTGCACCGCAAGGGCCGCCGGCCGGCTGAGTTCTTGGTGCTGATGGTGCACAAGACCTGGTCCACGGCGCGGCAGGGCGTGGTGGTCGAGGCGGACGAAACCTTCCTGGTCCGATGAGCGAGGTCCGATTCACCCCTGACCAGGCCGCGTTGGACCGCTTCGGCGCCAGTACCCGCAACCCGCACCGGATCCACTACGAGGCCGACTTCGCCCGGGAGCAAGGCTTGGACGGGACGGTGGTGATGGCCCAGCTGCACGGCTGCCTGCTGTTTCGCGCGGCCGCCCGCTGGGCCGGTAACCCAGCCAGGGTGGTGTCGCTCGGCTGGCGCAACCGGGCGCCGTCCGGGCCGGGGACCGAGCTGACGGTGGCGGTCACCGTGTCCGAGGCGGGCGCGCCGGGCGGTGACGGATTGGTCCGGCTCGAGCTCACCGAGACCGGCCCGGACGGGGCGGTGTGCTGCGTCGGGTATGCCGTGGTGCGCTCCGGCCGGTAAAAGCCTGCTGCTCGGACCGGGTGGACCAGCACGATACGGACGGTGAGCACCTTTGTGTTGATCCATGGCGCGGGAGACGTCGGCTGGTACTGGCACCTGGTCGAGGCGGAGTTGCGCGCGCTGGGCCACGACGTGGTGGCTCCTGACCTTCCCTCCGAGGACGACTCGGCGGGCTTGACCGAGTACGCCGACACGGTGGTTTTGGCGGTCGGGGACCGCAAGCGGCTGGTGGTGGTGGGCCACTCGTTCGGCGGGTTCACCGCGCCTCTGGTCGCCAATCGGCTCCCGACGGACGTACTGGTCCTGGTGGCCGGGATGGTCCCGTCCCCGGGTGAGGCGCCGGGGGACTGGTGGGAGAACACCGGCTACGGCGCGGCGGTGCGCGAGCAGGCCTCGCGCGACGGCGGGCTGACTGGCCACGACGACCCGTACGTCAGCTTCTATCACGACGTGCCACGCCGGCTGGCCGAAGACGCGATGAGCAGATCGCGCGGGCAGCCGGGGGCGCCGATGGGTGCGCCGTGGCCACTCGACAAGTGGCCGGATGTGCCGACCAAGTACGTGGTGTGCACCCAGGACCGCTTCTTCCCGGCCGACTTCTTGCACCGAGTGGTCGCCGAGCGACTCAATGTCGTTCCCGACGAGATCGCCGGCAGCCACTGTGTCGCGCTCAGCCGGCCACGGGAGCTGGCCGCCATCCTGGCCGGCTACGTGGCCTCGGACTCCGGCCGCTGAGATCGGCCCTCGGATTGGTGTGTTGAGAGCGCCGAGTCGGTGTGCTGAGAGCGCCGACCCGCGGGGTGTCTGTCCCAGGTTTGAGGGGTGACGCCGGTGAGTCTGAGGTGGTGTTTGCGGACCTTGCCGGTTGGGGTTTTGGGGAGAGCGTCGGCGAGCTCCAGGTAGCGGGGGACGGCGAAGTAGGGCAGTTCGCGGGTGCAGTGGGCGGCCACCTCGGCGAGGTCCAGGTGGTTGTCCGGGGTGGGCACCAGCACGGCCATCACCTCGTCCTCGGCCAGTTCGGAGGGCACCGCGAACACCGCCGCCTCGGAGACGCCCGGGTGGCGCAGCAGCACCTGCTCGACCTCGTAGCTGGAGATGTTCTCGCCGCGCCGCCGGATCACGTCCTTGATCCGGTCCACGAAGCGGAACCAGCCGTCGCCGTCGCGCACCACCCGGTCGCCGGTGTGGAACCAGCCGTCCCGGAACCGCTCGGCGGTGTGCTCAGGGTCGTCCCAGTAACCGCTGGCGAACCCGTACGGCAGCGCCGTGCGCACCAGCAGCTCGCCCGGCTGCCCGTCCGGGGCGTCCCGCCCGCGCTCATCCACCACGCGGGCGGTGAACCCGTCTACCACCTGGCCGAGGCTGCCCGGCCGGGCGTGGCCCACGCCGGTGCCCAGCACCAGGTTGGTCTCGGTGGTGCCGAACCCGTCGACCAGTCGGACCCCGAACCGCTCGGCGAACGGCACGCACAGGTTCTCCGGGGAGGCCGGGGCCAGCGCCTTGGTGACCCGGTGCGCCCGGTCCGCCGGCGACGGCGGCCCGGACATCACCATGTTGACCATGGCACCCAGCAGGTAGGTGACCGTGGCTCCGGCGTCCGCGGCGTCGGTGAAGAACCGCGAGGCGGAGAACCGGGTGCCCAGGGAGAAGCTGGCGCCGGCCACGACGGCCTGCAGGAAGGCGTTGAGCGCGTTGGTGTGGAACAGCGGCAGGTTGGTGTGCAGCACGTCGTCCGGGGTCAGCTCCAGGGCCCGGCCGACCGTGCGGCCCCACTGCACCAGTTGGCCGTGCGGGCAGCACACCCCTCGGGACGGTCCGGTGGTGCCCGAGGTGAACAGGATCGCCACCGTGTCGCCCGGCGCGACCGGCGCCGGTTCGATCGGCGCTGCTTCGATCGGCGCTGCTTCGATCGGCGCTGCTTCAATCAGCCCCGCGCTGGCCGGGTCGGGGGCAGCGGCATCGGCGTCCAGTACCCAGAGCGGGAGCGGGCCGGCCACCGCAAGCGCCTCGTCGCACATTGTCCGCTCCACCAGCAGCGCGTTCGCCCTGGCCCGGTGCAGCGGATCGCGCAGGCTGGCCCCGCGCAGCGCGGTGTTCAGCGGCACCACGACGGCCCCCAGCCACGCGCAGCCGAGGAACAACTCGAGCAGCTCGATGCGGTTGCCGCACAGCGCGGCGACTCGGTCCCCGGCGCGGATCCCCCGCGCGGCCAGCGCGCCGGCCATCCCGGCCGCCCGCTCGGCGGTCTGCCGGTAGCTCAACCGCACTGGGCCCACCCGCAGCAGGGGCGCGTCGCCGCGTTGCTCGGCCCGCCGGCGCAGCAGCGCGGGCACGGTCAGCGGGATATCCCGTTCCGCCCAACCTGACCCGGTCAGCACAGCGTCGTGCCCGGTCAGCACAGCGTCTTGCCCGATCAGCACAGCGTCGACGCTAGCCGCCGACGTCAGAACGGCCAGTCCACCGGGTTCGTTCATCGGACCGGTCGCCCGGCTACTCGGTGGAGCGGGCCTGGTGAAGTTAGGGTTGGCCGAGCTGTTGTTGCTCGCGGAGTTCCGGGCTCAGCTGATGGAAGTGTCGCCGAGGTCGGCCAGCACCTTCCGGAGTAGGCCGCTGAGCTGCGTGTGCTCCTCGACGGTGAGCGCGGAAAACAGTCGGGCTTCGTTCCGCAGGTGATCGTCGAGCTCGTCGAGCAGCGTCCGCGCCCGGGGGTGAGCCGCACGATGATGGACCGCCGGTCGTCGGCGCCGGCCTGGCGCTCGACGAAGCCCTTTGCCTCCAGTCGGTCGATCCGGTTTGTCATGACCCCAGAGGTGACCATCACGGCCTGCAGCAGGGCGCCAGGAGTGAGGGCATATGGCGTCACCGCCAGGCCTTCGGCGCAGCTGGTCGCGGTGCCTGAATCCTTGGCCGGGGTGCGGCATCCGGAGAACCCGGACTTCAACCAGCCCGCTTCCTTCTACGACGGGGACGCGACAAGTCCGGAACCGTCGAGGCGATTTCTCGGCTGGTGCCGCAGACCGTGCGAGCCGACTTCGAGACCGCGACGCGGGCGGGTTGGCACACAGTCGCATCCCAAGGGATTCGCCGCTCTGCTCGTCCAGATCGCGGAGGGCGGCCTGAGGGCGAACTTGCCGCCGCATCGTGATGGCTGATTTCCGCCAGCTCGAGGCGGTGCGTCCGGGTCAGGATCGTGCCCGTGGCGAACGAGGCGCGGCGGTACGGCGAGGGATGGTTGCTCGGGGTGCTGTTGGCCGGGCAGTTCATCGCGAACGTGGACACCGCCATCGTCAACATCGCGGTTCCCTCGATCGCCGAGGACCTCCCGGCCTCGCCCGGCCAGCTGGCCTTGGTCGGGGCTGGCTACCTGGTCGCCTACGCGGTGTTGTTGGTGACCGGGGCGCGGCTGGGCTCGCTGATCGGCGCCCGGCCGGTGTTCCTAGGCGGGTTGCTCGGCTTCACCGTGGCTTCGCTGGCGTGCGGGCTGGCCCCCGGAATCGGCTGGCTGGTGGTGGCCAGGGTGGCCCAGGGCGCCGGCGCCGCGCTGATGGTGCCGCAGGTGCTCAGCGGGATCCAGCGGTACTTCTCCGGCCCATCGCGGGTGCGGGCGCTGGGCTACTACGCGCTGGCGCTGTCCGGCGGGGCGGTCGCCGGGCAGGTGCTGGGCGGCCTGCTGATCTCGGCGAACCTGTTCGGCGCGGGGTGGCGGCCGATCTTCCTGCTCAACGTGCCGATCGGCGTCCTGCTGCTGGTCGCCGCGCGCCGCGTGCTGCCCGCCGAAGCCCGCGCGCCGGGTCGGATCGATCCGTGTGGGGTCGGCTTGTTGTCCGCCTCGGTGCTGCTGGTGATCTTGCCGCTGGCGCTGGGTCCGGACCAGGGCTGGCCGCCGTGGGCGTGGCTGTGCCTGGCTGTCAGCGTGCCGGCGATCGGGTGCTTCGCGCTGGTCGAGCGGCGGGTCGCGGCACAGGGCGGCCGCCCGCTCGTCGCCCCGGCGCTGCTGCGGCACGTGGGGGTGCGCCTCGCGCTGGTCGCCCACGGCCTGACCACGCTGACCTACTTCGCCCTGCTGTTTGTCGTCGCGTTGTACTTGCAGCAGGGGTTGGGCATGAGCCCGGCCTATTCGGGGCTGGCCATGGTCTCCTGGGTTGCCGCGTTCGGCCTGGCCGGCCCGCTGTTGCCCCGGTTGCCGGCACGCCACCTGCGCCGCGCCCCCTGGGTCGGGTGCCTCATCCTGGCCTGCGGCTACACCGCGATCTGGGTCTACCTGCTGGCCGGGGGACGGACCGGGCCGGCGCTGTTCGTGCTGCTGGGCGTCGGCGGATTCGGGCTGGGCATCAGTTCGAACTCGCTCATCGGCACAATGACCTCGGCGTTGCCGCGTCGGTACGCCGCCGACCTGTCGGGGGTGATCAGCATGAACGCCCAACTCAGCGGGGCACTGGGTGTCGCGGTGGCCAGTACCGGCTACGTATCCCTGCTCGCCGGGCTGTCCGCCGCCGACGCATTCGCCGCCGTGCTCGCGGGTTTCGCGCTGCTCGCCGTGCTCGCGGCGGTGGCTGCCCGGCGCGCGACCAGCCAGCGGGATGTCGCGCTGTGAAGGCCTTCGAGGCGGCGCTGTTCGACCTGGACGGAACCCTGGTGGACACCGAGCCGCGCAGCCAGGCCGCCTGGCGTCGGCTGTTCCTGGCCCACCACGTGCCGCACGACCAGCGCATGCTGGCCTCCTTCGCCGGGCGGCCGGGTAAGGCGGTACTCACTGAGCACCGCCATCAATTCGACCGACGGCACACCGTGGACGAGCTGTTCGCCGAGGCGTTGTCCTACGCCACCACGCCCGCCGCGCCCGTCCCCGGTGCCGTCGAGCTGGTGCGCGCGCTGCACTCGAGCGGCACGCCGGTCGGCGTGGTCACCTCTGGCACCCGGGATTACGCGCGCGCCGAGCTGGACGCTCTGGGGCTGCCGGCACTGCTCGCCGTACTGATCACCGCCGAGGACGTGGCCGCCGGCAAACCCTCGCCCGAGGGCTACCTCGCCGGCTGCCGCGCCCTCGGCGTCGCGCCGCCGCGGACCGTCGTATTCGAGGATGCGCCGGCGGGGGTGGCCGCCGCCAAGGCAGCCGGCGCCTACTGCGTCGCGGTCACCACCACCCAGCCGGCGGCCGCGCTGTGCGCTGCTGACCTGGTCGTCCCCGACCTGTCCGGCCTGCGCTGGGTGGACGGACACCTCGAGGCCCGGCTGAGCGGCTGACCGGCGCGCCGCACACCCACTTTTGTGCCCCGCACACCCGCTGCAGCGGGTGTGTGGTGCCCAGACAGGGTGTGCGGCGTAGCGGTTGTCCACAGGCAGGGTGTGCGTTTGGAGTTGTCCACGGGTGGTCGTGCGCGCGGGTCCCGGTGGTCCCGGAGCGGTGATGGTGGAGAAGTGAGCCTGGAACTTCCTCCGCTGCCCCGCCGCCGACTGATCGCCGCCGGTTACTCCGATCGCGAGCTACGGCGGCTGCGCGGGGCCGGCGCCGTGACCACGGTCAGGCGCGGCGCCTACGTCGACGCGGCGGATGCTCGCTTGACCGACGCCGCTGCCCGGCATGCGCTACTGATCGCGGCCGCGCTTACCGACCGGGCGCCCGGGGCGGTGGTGAGCCACTGCTCCGCGGCGGTGCTGTACGGGCTGCCGATGTGGGCGGTTGCGCTGAATCGGGTGCATGTCACCCGCGCGCAGCGGACCGGCGGTCGGATCGGCCGGACGGTTCACCTGCACACCGCGCCGCTGGATCCTGACGACATCCGCGTCGTGGACGGTGTGGTGGTGACCTCGCCGGCGCGCACGGTGGTCGACCTGGCCAGGACGTTGCCGTTCGAGGTCGGCGTCGTGCTCGCGGACGCTGCCCTACTGGTCGGGCTGGCCGACGCCGAGAGCCTGGTGGCGTCGCTGCGGCGGGCCCGCCGGTGGCGAGGGTTCCCGACGGCCCGCCGGGTGGTCGCGTTCGCCGACGGGCGCAGCGAGAGCGTGGGGGAGTCCCGGAGTCGGGTCGCGCTGCACCGCGCCCGGGTGCCCCCACCGGTACCGCAGTGGGAGGTGCGCCGAGAGGGAGTGCTGCTGGGCAGGGTGGATTTCGGCTGGCCTGACCTCGGCACTGTGGCGGAGTTCGACGGGCGGATCAAATACGGGCGGCTGCTGCGTCCGGGCCAGGCCGCCGGCGACGCGGTGTTCGAGGAGAAGCGGCGGGAGGACGAGCTGCGGGACACCGGACTGCGGGTGGTTCGTTGGGGCTGGGATGACCTGCGCGCCTTCGACACCGTGGTCGCCCGCCTACAACGCGCCTTCCGCCAGCCCTGACGCCGCGTTCCGCCTTGCCGCACACCCGGTGTCGGCGCCGCACACCCGCTGCAGCAGGTGTGCGGCGCGCGAAGAGGGTGTGTGGCCCCGTAACGGCAACCCGCGACGGGCGTCAGCCCGGGCCGGTGGCGTAGCGGGAACGGGCCAGCGCGAGCAGGTTCACGGCGGGTTCGGTGGGCCGAGCGTCGGGCAGCGCGGCCGACATGACCGCGGCGGCCGAGGGCGGATCGATCGGCCGGAAGGTGGCGCCCGGGATGCGCAGGTTGCTGGTGCAGGTGGGAACCAGGGAGACGCCGAGGCCGGTGGCGACCAGTGCGACCAGGCTGTGGTCGTTGGGCGCCTCGTAGACGACGTCCGGGGCGAAGCCGGCGGAGCGGCAGGCCGCGGTGATGGCGTCAAAGGCCTCCGGCGCGTCGGCGCGAGGAAAGACCACGAACCGTTCGCCGGCCAGCTCGGCCAGCGGGACGCACTCGGCGCTGGCCAGCCGGTGCTGTACGGGCAGGGCGGCTATCAGCGGTTCGGTAACCAGCGGCCACCGGGTGACGCCCGCACGTGGGTCGGTGCCGCGCAGGAACGCGATGTCCAGGGTGCCCTGGATCAGTGCCTCCAGCTGCGGGACGGCCTCCATCTCGTAGACCAGCGGCAGCACCGAGGGATACGCGGTGCGGAACGCCGGCAGCAGATCCAGCAGCACCCCGGAGAAGCCGGACCCGACGCTGCCGATGCGTAGCGCGCCGCTCTGCCCGTGCCCCACGCGTTGCACGATGCGGACCGTCTCCTCGGCGCGGGCGAGCAGCACCCGGGCCTCGGTGAGCAGGGCGGCGCCAGCCGGGGTGACCCGGACCCCTCGCGGGTTGCGCTCCAGCAGGCGCACCCCGAGCTCCCGCTCCAGCCTGGCGATCTGCTGGCTCAGCGGCGGCTGAGCGATGCCGAGGCGGCTGGCCGCACGGGTGAAGCTGAGCTCCTCCGCGACGGCCGCGAAGTACCTGAGGTGGCGCAGCTCCACCCGGCAACCATATCCAAAACGTCTGGCCGGGCCTACCTGGCCGTATTGGACATATGGCGTATTCCCACCGTTTACTGCTCTGATAGCGCGGCCTTCCCGCCCGTACCGGCGCCCGCCCCGGGCACTACCTGGAGGTAGTCCGCATGGGAAATGGCACGGTTCTCCTGGACGACCTCCCGCTCTCCAAGTTCCATCTGCGGGTCACCGCGTATACCACCGGCGGGATGTTCTGCGACGGCTACATCCTGGGCATGATCGGTATCGCGCTGGCGGTGTGGGCGCCGCAGCGCGGGCTCGCCGCGGCCACCGAAGGCCTGATCGGCGCGTCCGCGCTGGTCGGGATCTTTCTGGGCAGCCTGATCTTCGGCACGATCACCGACCGGATCGGCCGGCAGACCATGTACCTGGCCGACCTCGCGCTGTTCGTCGTGGGTTCGGTGCTGCAGTTTTTTGTCGCCGAACCGTGGCAGCTGGTGGCGCTGCGGTTGATCATGGGCGTGGCGATCGGTGCCGACTACGCGATCGGCGCGGCGCTGCTGTCGGAGTTCCTGCCCCGCAAGCAGCGTGGGCCACTGCTGGCCAGCCTGAACGCGGTGTGGACCGTCGGGTTCGTGGTCGCCTTTGTGATCGGCTACCTGATGCGCGGGCTGGGCGCCGACTCGTGGCGGTGGATGCTGGCCTCCAGCGCGGTGCCGGCGGTCATCGTGCTCTGCCTGCGGCTGGGCACCCCGGAATCGCCCCGCTGGCTGGCCGCCCAGGGCCGCCGCGAGGAGTCCGACCAGGTGCTCGCCGAGTTCTTCGGGCCGGACGTGGTGCTCGGCGAGGAACCGCCGGAGCCCAGGCGGGCCCGGCTCGCCGAGCTGTTCACCCCGCGCTGGCGCCGCCGCACCGCGTTCACCGCGCTGTTCTGGTTCTGCCAGGTGCTGCCGTTCTTCGCGCTGTTCACCTTCGCGCCGACCGTGCTGTCCTCGCTGGGCCTGCGCGACGAGTTCACCGGCGGCCTGGTGCTGAACGTGTTCCAGCTGGCCGGCGGCGTGCTCGGCGTAGTGATCATGAACAGGTTGGCCAGGCGCGGGTTCGTGCTGTGGTCGTTCGTGGTGCTCGCGGTGTCGCTGTTGCCGCTGGCGCTGTCCGCGCACCCGTCCGCGACGCTGGTGGTTGCCTCGTTCGCGGTGTTCGCCTTCGCGGTGTCCGCCGCCGGCAACCTGGAGACCGTCTACCCCGCCGAGCTGTTCCCGACCGACCTGCGCGCCACCGGGGTCGGCTTCGCCGCGGCGATGAGCCGGATCGGCGCGGCCATCGGCACCTTCCTGCTGCCGCTGAGCCTGGTGCACCTGGGAAACCAGGCGACCATGGCGATCGGCGTGGCGGTGCTGCTGCTCGGCGCCGTGGTCTCCTGGGCGTGGGCGCCGGAGACCCGCCACCTCGCGCTGAGCGAGTCGAGTGGCGGCGCCGGGCTCGGCGGCGGCCCGATGCCGGGCGACCCGACGAGCGCGGGCGCGCCCACCCCGGTGGCCGAAGCATGACGCATTCGGGCCAACGACCTGCCGCACCACGTCCTCGACGCCGGGCAGGCCGCGAGCCGGTATCCCCGGCACCGGCACCGCCCCGGCGAGGCGATGACCGTCGACCACCGGGACGGGTTCGTCCGCCCCGAGCTGGCTTCCAGTTGCGTTGATTTTCTTGCGAGGACGTTGATTTTCTTGGGAGGACATTGATGGACGCGCAGGTCGCGGTGATCGGCGTCGGCAGCATCGGCTCGATGGCGCTGTGGCAGTTGGCCCGCCAGGGCGTCGACGCCATCGGGTTCGAGCGGTACGCGCCCGGCCACGACCAGGCAGCCGCCGGCGGCGAGTCCAGGATCTTCCGCACCGCCTACCTGGAGGGCCCGGGATACGTGCCGCTGCTGCTGCGCGCCCGCGAGCTGTGGCGGGAGCTGGAGGAGGAGTCCGGGCAGTCGCTGCTCACCCTCAACGGCGGTCTGATGATCGGGCACGCCGAGTCCGAGTCGATGCGCAATGTGCTCGAATCCGCGGCCCGGTTCGACCTGCCGCACCAGGTGCTGGACGCCGAGCAGATGGCCGCGCGGTACCCGCAGCACCGGATGTTGCCCGGTGAGATCGCCTTCTTCGACGAGTGGGCGGGGGTGCTTCGACCGGAGTTCGCGGTCCTGGCGGCGGCCCGCGCGGCACGGACCCGCGGCGCCCGGCTGGTCACCGGCCATTCGGTCACCGGCATCGAGCCGTTCTCCGACGGCGTCCGGGTGCACACCGCGGTGCGGACCTACACCGTCGAGCAGGCGGTGCTCACCGCCGGCCCGTGGACCGGCCGGTTCGCCCCGGAGCTGGCCGACCAGGTGACCCCGAAGAAACTGGTGATGACCTGGTACCCGGCGCTGGACGTGGACGCCTACCGGCCGGACCGGTTCCCGATCTTCATCCGGGAGTCCGGCGACGTGCACATCTTCGGCATCCCCACCCTGGACGGCGGGTCGGTAAAGGTCGCGCCGCACGCCTCCTACGGCGACCTGGCTGACGCCGACGACCTGGACCGGAACGTGCCGCCCGGCGACCTAAAGTCGATCAACCGGGCGGTGGCCGAGCTGTTGCCGGGCCTGCTGCCCACACCGGTGCGGATCTCCAGCTACATGGACGCCTACACCAGCGATGGCCACGGCCTGGTCGGCGCACTGCCGGGAGTGGACAACGTATGGCTGCTCGGCGCGTTCTCCGGGCACGGGTTCAAGCTGGCGACGGCCTTCGGGCAGGTGGCGGCCGACCTGGTGACCGACGGCAAGACCAACCTGCCGATCGAGCAGCTGGATCCGGCTCGCTTCATCGGCTGAAACTCGCGCTCGAGGATCTGAGCGTGATTGCCCGGCACGCGGTAGGCGGCGAGGTGCTGGTCCGGGACTACGGGCTACTGGAGGCCGCGCTTGCTCGGCCGCGGGCGTCGGTGTTCGGGCAGGACGTCTATCCGGACCTGTTCGAGAAGGCGGCGGCGCTGATGCACTCGCTGTGCGCTAACCACGCCCTGGTGGACGGCAACAAGCGGCTGGCGTGGCTGGGGGCGTACGTGTTCCTCGGGTTGAATGGCTGGGAGCCGGTCGCCGATCAGGACTCGGTGGTGGAGTTGGTGGTCGCGGTCGCGTCCGGTGAGCTGACGGACCTGGAGAAGATCGCGGAGCGGCTGCGGGCCTGGTCAAGGCCGTCGTCGGGGTAGTAGCAGCCGTCGGGGATCAACGTCGACTACGGCGCCGCGGACATCTTCGCGGCCCAAGCGGTCAGAGTTTGTGCAGGATCAGCTCGAGGGCGTACTCCACGTGTTCCCGGGCGATGGCTTCGGCGCGGGTGGCGTCCCGGGCGCCGATGGCGTCCAGCAGCTCGCGGTGCTGCTGACCCGAGTACTCCAGGTCCGAGGGCGTGTAGAGGCGGGCCACCGAGCGGTTGAAGAAGTACAGCCGGCTGGTCCGGGCCTGGCGCAGCAGGGTGGCGTTGTGCGCGAAGCGCAGCACCGCGTCGTGCAGCCGCTCGTTGAGGTCCACCCGGTCGTCGGGATCGAGATCGGAAAGGGCGGCCGTGGCGCGCAGCTGGCCGAGCTCGGCCAGCTCCTCGTCGGTGGCCCGCCCGCTGGCCAGCCGTGCGGAGTAGCCCTCCAGCGCGGCGCGCACCTCGTAGATCTCACTGATCTCGTCCTTGGTGTGCTGGTGGACGATCCAGCGCCGGCGGTGTGAGCTGATCAGCCCCTCCGACGCGAGCCGCTGCAGGCTCTCCCGCACCGGGGTCCGCGACACGTCGAGCCGCTCGGCGATCTCAACCTCGGAGAGCGCCTCGCGGGGCAGCAGCTCGCCGCGGACGATCTCCTGACGGAGCCGCCGATACACCTCGTCGGTGCGGCTAAGCGCCTCCACCAGTCCTCCTCCGGCTGTCGCCCGCGGAGGCTACCGGGCGGGCGGCGGCATCTTCGGCCGGGTGGCGCACATATTCGCGCTCCCACGCTCCCGTCCCGACATGCGCGTCGGAGCGCGAAAGTGTGCGTGAGCCACAGCTAGTACACCGGGCGCTCGGTATCGCCGGCTAGGGCTTTGGTCCACGCCGGGACGGGGGGCGTGTGGTCGATCATGTGCGGCACCTCGACGTCGATGTAGACCGGGGCCATGGCGCGCACCGCCTCGGCGATCGCCGCCTTCACCTCGGCCAGCTCCCGCGCCCGCACGCCGCGAATACCGGAGGCCCGCGCCACCTTCGCCGCGTCCACCGTGCCCGGATCCACCCCGAAGTACCGCCGCCCGGCGTACAGGTGCTGCAGCATCTTGATCCAGCCCATGCTGTGGTTGGTGAACTGGATGAACACGATCGGCAGGTTGAACCGGCTCACCGTCTCCAGCTCGCCGCAGGCCATGTTGAAGCTGCCGTCCGCGGTCAACGCCAGCACCGGCTCGCCCGGCCGGGCGAACGCGGCGCCGATCGCCGCCGGGATGGCGTACCCCATCGGCCCGTGCCCGCGCGGCACGATCACCCGCCGGCCGGCCTCCGGGACCCGCCAGAACGCGGCCACGTTGGGGGTCGGCGTCCCCGGGTCGGCCACCACCACGGTGGATTCGCCCATGGTTGCCTGGGCCAGCCGGATGACGTCCGCCGGCAGCAGCTGTCGTTCGGCGAGCCTCACCGGTTCCGCGTGGCGCGCCTCCCACTCGGACCGCGCCGAGTCCAGCCGCGCCCGGAGCCGACTCGAGCGTTCCGCCAGATCGGCCGGCACGGCCCGCGCCGCCCGCTCGGCCAATGCGGCGAGCACCCGGTCCGCGTCGCCGACCAGGGCCAGCGCGCCGGGGTAGTTCCGCCCCGCCCTGGAGCGTTCGATGTCGATGCCGATGACCGTCGCCGAGCGGGCCGGGCCGGTGTAGCTGTTGGTGTCGGTGGCGTTGGCCCTGGTGCCCACCAGCAGCGCCACGTCGGAGTCCGCGAGGTAGGCGTTGACGTAGTCCAGGCCGCCGTTGTTGCCGGCGACGCCGATGCTCCACGGCGAATCGTCAGCGATTACCCCCTTGCCGTGGATGGTGGTGGCTACCGGTATGCCCGCTGTCTCGGCCAGCCCGCGCAGGTTCGCCGTCGCGCCGGACAGGTGCACCCCGGAACCCGCGAGGATCACCGGCGCCGTGGCCTGGCCCAGCAGCTGGGCGGCGCGGTCCAGGTCGGCCGGTTCCGCCTCGGGCCGTACCCGGGGGAGCCGGGCGTCCAGCCGGTCTCCGATCGCGCCGCCGATCGCCTCGAGGCTGACCCGCTGGTCGAGCACGTCCTCCGGGAAGATCAACGCGACCGGGGCTGGGCGGCCGGTGGTGAGCTGGGTGAGCGCCTGGGCCATCGCCGCCGGGATCTCCTCGGCGTCCTCGACCGTGGCCCGCCACTTGGTCACCGCGCTGAACAGCGCCTCCTGGTCGATCTCGGTCAGGGCCCCGGTGCCCCGGCTGGCCCGGTGAATGTCGGAGGTGATCAGCAGCACCGGCACCCCGGAGGCGTATGCCTCGCCCAGTCCGCCGACCACGTAGGTGGTGCCACCCCCGCTGGACACCTCGACCACGCCGACCGTGCCGCGTACCCGGGCGTAGCCGTCCGCCATCGCCGCCGCGTGCCGCTCGTCGCGGGCCAGCACGTGGGTGATGTCCTCGGTGCGGTGGTAGAGCGCGTCGTAGAGCACCACGCCGGTGTCGCCGGGGACCCCGAACAGTCGGTCGATCCCAGCGCGGACCAGGCACTCGACCACCAGGTCCGCGCCCCGGCCGGTGAACCCCGTGTCAGATCCTGTCAAAACCGCACACCTTCCATGATCAGTTCTTGTTCGGCGAATCGGGAGTGCCGCAGCGGAGCGAGGTCGATTGTCGGCGCGCCGTCCAGCAGCCAGCTGGCGAGCTGGTCCCCGACGGCGGGTGACTGCATGAACCCGTGCCCGGAGAACCCGACCGCGCACCACAGCCCCGGCCGGTCCTCGATGGGTCCGACGATGGCGTGGTCATCGGGGGTCATCTCGCGCAGCCCGGCCCAGCCCCGGGTGATCGTGGCCTCCGTCATCGCCGGGAACCGGTGCACCAGCGCCTCGATCAGCGGCTCGGTGAGCGACCAGTCCACCGCGGTGTCGGTACCTTCCGGGACGTCCCGGTCATTGCCGCCGATCAGCCCGCCGGCGGTCTCCGGATGCAGGTACGCCCCGCTGCCCAGATCGACGGTGAACGGCAGATCCGGGGTCAGCCAGGGCAGTGAGCCAATCGCGAAGGCCTGCCGGCGGTGTGGCGCGACCGGCAACTCCGCGCCGGCGAGACGCCCGGTCGCCCGCGCTTGCGGACCGGTGGCGAGCAGCACCAGCTCGGCTTCCAGGAACCCGGCGGTGTCGGTGTGCACGCCGCCGAGCTCAATCGCGGTCACCTCGGTGTGCTGCAGGATCCGTACCCCGCGCGATCTGGCCGCCTTGGCGAAGCCCTGCACCGCGTCGTTCGGGGCGGCCGAGCCGTCGGTGGCGCAGTACGCCGCGCCGAGCACGCCGTCGAGTCGGATCTCCGGGTGGATGTCGCGCACCTCGCTCGGCGTGAGCAGCTCGGTCGGCACGCCGAGGCGGCGCTGCATCTCGGCGGCCGCGCGGAACGCGGTGAGCTGGGCCTGGCTGGTCAGCAGGAACAGGTAGCCGTGCTGCCGGAAGTTCAGCGGCGAGCCGGTGCGCTCGGTGAAGTCGCGGAAGAAGTCCACCGCCTGGCGGACCATCCGCACGTTGATCTCGGAGGTGAACTGCTGGCGGATGCCGCCGGTGGCGCGGGCGGTGCTGCCCTCGCCGATCAGGCCGCGCTCCACCACGACGACGTCGGAATAGCCGCGCTCGGCCAGGTGGAACGCGATTGACGTGCCGATCACGCCGCCGCCGAGGATCACCACCGGACGGCCGGTCAGGACGGGGCTCACTGTGGCCGATGGTGAGCTCGCAAGCTCGCTCACTGGGCTACTCCAGCCTGTAGCCAGTCGGCCAGGGTGCCGGCGTGCCAGACCGGCAGGCCGGTGGCCGCCCGGACGGCCGCGGCGTAGGGCGGCAGGTTGGTGCACTCGAAGACGAACGCACCCAGCTCCGGGTTCTCCGCCACGGCGGCGCCGGCCGCGCCGACCACCTCGGCCTCGGCGAGCGCGATGTCCAGGTCCGGGCGCTCGCCCACGATCATCGGGTAGAAGTGCGCGGTGTGCTCCAGCCCGGCCAGCACCACCCGCTTGAGATCCTCGCCGGTGACGCCCACCGCCTCCAGGTGCTCGTCGGTGAGCGTGCTCGCGTTCACTGTCAGCACGCAGAGCCGCTGGTCGGGGGCCAGCATGCGCAGCACCACCGGGACCTGCAGCAGGCTCGACGTGGCCACCGGCACGCCCACCCGCTCGGCCAGCTCGCGCTGGTAGATGGCCAGGAACCCGCAGCAGGTGGTGACCGCCCGCACGCCCAGATCCACCAGGCGGTGGCCGGCCGCGACCACCGAGTCCAGCAATCCGGCCGCCCCCCGCTCCACGACCTGGGTGGTCTCCGCGCCAGGGCAGATGTCAAAGGCCACCGGATAGCGGTAGCTGCGGGCGTTGCCGAGGTCACCGAGTGGCCGGGGGAGCGTGTTGTCCAGCATGATCACGCCCAGGTCCACGCCGGATACCCGCCTATTCACTGATGTCCTTCCGATAGGTCTCGGTGATCAGCAGCGCGCAGATCGCCGAGACCGCGCAGCCGGCGATCACGTAGATCGACACCGCCCGGGTGGTGCCGGTGGCGCTGATCAGTGCGGCGGCCACGATCGCGGCGGGCGCGCCGGAGATGGCGCTGCACACCTGGTAGGCGAACGACGCGCCGGTGTAGCGCACCCGGGTGGGGAACTGCTCGGCGTACAGCGGCCCGTGCAGCGCGCCGGCCGCGGAGTGCCCGATGCCCAGGCCCAGCGCGAGCGACAGCCAGAGCAACGGCTTGGTAGCCGTGTCGGCGAGCCAGAAGAACGGGAACGCGTAGGCGGCCAGGAACGTCACCGAGAACAGGTAGACCGGTCGGCGGCCGATCCGGTCGGAGAGGATCGCGAACATCGGCATGGTGACGAACTCGGTCGCCGCCGCGATCAGCACGCCGGTCAGCGCCCAGCCCCTGGGCAGGTGCAGCACGGTGGTCACGTAGATCGCCGAGTACACGGTGAACAGGTAGTAGGCGATGTTCGGACCGCTCTGGATGAAGGTGAGCAGGATGGTCGGCTTGGCGGCGGTGCGGAACAGCTCGACCAACGGCACCTTGGCCTTGGCGTCGTCCTCCTCGATCCGCTGGAAATGGGCGGACTCGCGCAGCCCGAACCGGACGTAGATGCCGACCGCCAGCAGCACCGCGCTGAGCAGGAACGGCACCCGCCAGCCCCAGCTGTAGAAGCTCGCGTCGGGCAGCGTGGCGACCGCGGCGAGCAGGCCCGAGGAGAGCAGCTGTCCGGCCGGCACGCCCATCTGCATGCCCACGCCGTAGCGGCCCCGCTTGCCGGTCGGCGCGTTCTCCACAGCGATCAGTGCGGCGCCGCCCCACTCGCCACCCAGCGCCAGTCCCTGCACCACCCGCATCAGGATGAGCAGCACCGGCGCCCAGATCCCGATCTGCTCCCTGGTCGGCATCAGCCCGATCAGGAAGGTGCTCGCGCCCATCAGGGAGAGCGTGATGATCAGCATGCTCTTGCGGCCGAGCCGGTCCCCGAAGTGTCCGAAGATGATGCCGCCGACCGGCCGGAGCAGGAATGCCACGCTGAAGGTGGCCAGCGAGACGATCGTGCCGACGGTCTCCCCGAGGCCGGCGAAGAACAGGCGGGGGAACACCAACGCCGCGGCGCTGCCGTAGAGGAAGTAGTCGTACCACTCCAAGGTGGTGCCGAAAAAGCCGGCGAGCGATGCCCGCAGCGGGGGGTTGGTGAGCGGTAGCTCCTCGCGGGTGGGGGCCGGTCCGTGCGTGGGTGCGCTCATCTGCCACCTCTCCAGCGCGTTGCATACCAGCCTGCATACAAGAGCGGGCGCACGTCAATGTCTGCGCCGCCGGCGCGTGTAGCCATCCCGTTAACTGCCCTCCGGTGCCTTTAACACCGGTGTTCCCGGGGCGGGTGTGAATTGTTGAACGCTGTGATCCACCGTCCAAAGGCTGCGGCAAACGTGTGATGGCAACCAAACTGAGCCACCGGGGCGACCTCCAACCGTCCAGAGGGGCAGAGGCGATTGCGATCAATGACGCAGGCGGCGCAGCGCAGCCTCGAGGACAGCTCGGCGGCCACCGGACGGCGAGGCGCCCGCCAGGCGGGGTCGGCTGGGGTGCCGGCGTGGGCGCGCGGGCCGGTACTGGCCATCACCGCCGCCGTCACCGCCGTCCTCGGGCTGACCAGCGGACGCTACGGCTACTTCGCCGACGAGCTGTACTTCCTGGCCGCCGGACGCCGACTGGACTGGAGCTACGCCGACCAGCCGCCATTGATCCCGTTGCTGGCCCGGCTGATGGACACGCTGTTCCCGGACTCGGTGGCGGCCCTGCGGCTGCCGGCGACCCTGGCGACCGCGCTGGGCGTGATCGTGGCTTCGCTGATCGCACGCGAACTCGGCGGTGGGCGGCGCGCGCAGGTGCTGGCGGCGGCCGCGCACGCGGTGTCCTGGGGCATCCTGGGCATCGGCCACATGCTGTCCACCGATGTGATCGACGCGCTCGGCTGGACGGTGGTCACCTGGCTGCTGGTCCGCTGGATCCGTACCCGCCACGACAGCCTGCTGTTGCTGTCCGGGCTGGCCACGGCGGTCAGCCTGCAGACCAAAGACCTCATCGTGATCTTCTGGCTTGTCCTCGGGTGCGCGGTGCTGGTGGTCGGCCCCAGAGATCTACTGCGCCGGCCGCTGCTGTGGGTGGGCGCAGCGGTCGCGGTGGCCAGCAGCCTGCCGAACCTGTGGTGGCAGATCCAGCACGGCGCCCCGCAGCTGGCCATGACCGAGGCCATCGTCACCGAGCAGAACCTCCTCGGCGGCCGGCTGGCGCTGCTGCCGCTGGTCCTGCTGTTCGCCGGCCTCCCGGTCGGCGCGGTGTTGTTCTGCTACGGAACCTGGCGGCTGCTGCGCTCGGCGGAGTTGGCGCCGTACCGGTTCCTGGGCTGGACGATCGTCGGGGTGATTCTGGTCGTCCTGGCCACCGGCGGCCGGCAGACCTACATCACCGGCCTGTTCGCGCTGGCCACCGGCGCCGCTGTGGTCGAGATCGGCCGCCGAGAACCAGCCAGATGGTGGCGGTGGACGATCACCGGGCCGTGCCTGGTGGTGACCGCCGTGATCGCGGTGGCCCTCACGCTGCCGCTGCGCCCGATGTCCTGGGACGGCGGCGGGCCGACCAACCCGGTATCCGCGCTGAGCACCGGCTGGCCGGAAATGTCCTCCGCCGTCGTCGACGCCTACCAGCGACTCCCGGACAGCGAGCGGCAGGGCGCCGTGGTGCTGGCCGACGTCTACTGGCAGGCGGCCGCGATCGACCAGTTCGGCCGGGACAGCCTGCCCCCGGTGTACAGCCCCAGCCGGGGATACTGGTACTTCGGCCCGCCGCCGGACGGCGCGCACCCCACCCTGTTCGTCGGCTCCGACGCCAGCACCGTGCGCCGGTACTTCGGCAACGTGCGGAAGATCGGCTCGTTCCACAATCCGTACGGCATACCGGGCATCAACACCGGCCTGTCCATCTGGATCTGCACAGACCAACGCGCTCCGTGGTCGGCGATATGGCCCGAGCTGCGGGATCTCATTGTCACCGACCGAGCCGCCCACGGACACACATAGGACGCACCTAGGGTAGAAAAACCCCTTGTGCGAGAAATATGGCGGCTCAGCGATGCGGTGACCCGCTCGATCAGTCCGGAGAATCCGACTGGCGCGAAGGGCGCCGGCGCAATGGCCACCGAAGGCACCGGCGCATGGGCGGCCCGGGAATTGGGCCGAGGCTGGAAGGTGTCCCCGTCCATCCACCTGGCTTCCGGTGAGCTAGCGACCCTCGCCGAGGTGGCAGGCCCCGGGGTGATCCGGCACATCTGGCTGACCACCGACCGGGGCAGCCTGCGCGGATTGGTGTTGCGGATGTTCTGGGACGGCGAGGAAGCCCCCTCCATCGAGGTTCCGCTGGGTGACTTCTTCTGCAACGGCTGGACCGACGAGCTGGCACTGGTGAACTCCGAGCCGATCGTGGTCGCACCGGCCGGTGGACTCAACAGCTACTGGCAGATGCCGTTCCGGGAAAGTGCCCGGATCACCCTGGAGAATGTCAGCGACCACGGTGTTCCGGTGTATTACCAGGTGACCTATAGCCTGGAGGAGTTGCCGGGACAAACCGCATATCTGCATGCGGCCTGGCGGCGGAGCCACCCGCTCGGCCAGCCGGCTATCCACACCATTGTCGACGAAGTACGCGGTCGCGGCCATTACGTCGGCACATATCTGGCGATCGAGCCGGGCGATTCCGGCTGGTGGGGCGAGGGGGAGCTGAAGTTCTACCTGGATGGCGACGACGAGTTCCCGACGATCTGCGGCACCGGCACCGAGGACTATTTCGGCGGAGCCTGGAACTTCGATCTGGCTGGCCGCTATGTCCGATATTCCACCGCCTATCTGGGCCTGCACCAGGTGCTGCCGGCGGAACAGATCTACCAGGCCCGGCAGCGGTTCGGCATGTACCGCTGGCACCTGCCCGACCCGATCGGTTTCGAGCGGGAGCTGCGGGTGACCGTGCAGGCGCTGGGCTGGCACTCCGGCGGGCGCTACCTCCCGCTGGAGCGCGCCGACATCGCCACCACGGCGTTCTGGTACCAGACCGAACCGCACGCGGTGGGTGATCCACTGCCGACGGACTCGCTCCCGTCGACTCCGCTGCCGCGCACAGCCGGGCCATCGCCCCGGCTCGGTACGCGCCTGCGTTCCTTCTTCGCCGGCGCCATCAGGAGGTTCCGCTAGGGCGTGCCCCGGTTCACAGGTCCAGCACCAGCCTGGGCGAGCACGCGCGGGACACGCAGATCATCATCACCTCGTTGGCCGACCGCTCCTGATCGGTGAGAATGCTGTCGCGGTGCGCCGGGGTGCCGGACAGCACGGCGGTTTCGCAGGTGCCGCAGGTTCCCTCCTGGCAGGAGGACAGCACGGGCACCCCGGATGCCTCCACCACGTCCAGGATCGACCGATCCGCCGGCACGACCAGCGTGGTCCCGCTCTGGGCGAGCTCCACCTCGAAGGACTCGGCGGGCCCGTCGGCGGCGCCGGGCTTGGCGGAGAACCGCTCGGTGTGCAGGGCACCATCCGGCCACCCGGCGCAGTGCTCCTCCACCGCGGCCAGCAGCGGCTCGGGTCCGCAGCAGTAGACGGCGGTGTCCTCGTCGGGCTCGGCGAGCAGGCCGGGCAGGTCGAGCAGGCCGGCTTCGTCCTGGGGATGGATGGTCACGTGCTCCGGGTGCGTTGCCAGCAGGTGCTCGCGGAACGCCATCGAGGCGCGGGTGCGACCGCCGTAGACCAGTCGCCACTCGGCGCCGGACCCGGCCACCTGCTCGACCATGGGCAGGATCGGGGTGATCCCGATGCCGCCGGCCAGGAACAGGTACCGCTTCGCCGGAGCCAGCGGGAAGTGGTTGCGGGGCCCGCGCGCCTGGATCCACTGCCCCTCCGCCAGCTCGTCGTGGACGTACCGGGACCCGCCCCGCCCGGCGGGCTCGCGGAGCACGGCCACCCGCAGCCTCGACTGGTCGGCCGGATCCCCGCACAGCGAGTACTGGCGGGTCAGGTCGTCCGGGAGAAACAGGTCGAGGTGGGCACCCGGCTCCCAGTCGGGCAGCGGGCGCCCGTCCGGATCCCGCAGGGTCAACAGCATCACACCGTCCGCGACGAGCTGCTTGCCGTCCACCACCAGGTCAAGTTCGTGCTCCGGGTGAGGCCTCAACGTGTGGATCCGTTTCCATTGGTGGGCTGGTGGGCTGGTGGCCCCTCGGGGTGGGCGAGCAGCCAGGCCCACAGCTCGACCGGGTCCTCGAACTCGCGCGCGGCCGCGCAGTGGCACACGCCGCGCAGCCGGTCGGTGCCCAGCACCCAGTGCACCCGGTAGACGTGTTTGCCGGTCAGCATCGGCTCGGCCGCCCCGCGGGTGATCATGAGACCGCCGCGACCGGGGTGGCCTGCTCGGCCAGGCGCTTCAGCAGCCGCCGGGCGGCCAGCCCGCCGGTGTCGATGTTGATGGACAGCTCCTGATAGCCGGCGGGTTCGGCGGCCAGCACGGTCTCCAGCACGTCGAGGGCGGCCACGTCCTGGAGCACCACGGTGCGGTTCTGCTCGGCCAGGAAGACCGACACCGCCTGGTCGTCCAGGGCGAAGTCACGGGCGACGGCCCAGAAGTCGTGCGTGGAGTGCTCGGTCTCCGGGGTGATCGCGTAGACCACCTCGACGTGGAAGGCGTCCGGGTCGCTGCCGTCCGCGCGGGGCGTCACGCCGACCGGCGCGATCCGGGAATGCAGGGTGTACAGGCAGGGCGGGGTGTACTCGATGTCCTGCCACCGGGTGATCCGCCCGGACAGGCCGGTCGAGCGCGCGTAGAACGGGGGGCACTCGGCGTCGTCCATGTGCCGGCTGACGTAGATCACCCCGGCCTCCTCGTCGACCTCGGTGGTGATCGGGGTCGAGGCGACCTCCGGGGTACCGATGTAGCCGCCGTGCAGGTACGTCTCGTGCGACAGGTCCAGCAGGTTGTCCACCAGCAGCCCGAACCTGGCCCGCAGCGGCTCCATCCCGGACACGGTGGTGTAGCCGGGGGAGTCCAACCACGGCGCCCTCGGAATGCGGCTGGCGTCGGCCCGCTCCGGGTCGCCGATCCACACCCATACGAACGAGTCCCGCTCGGCCACCGGGTAGCTGGTGAGCCGCGCGGTGCGGGGCACCCGGGTCTGGCCGGGCACGGCGGTGCACCGGCCGTCGGCGCCGTAGGTGAACCCGTGGTAGCCGCAGACAACCTGGTCGTCGACCAGCCGGGTGGGCGCCTCGGAGAGCGGGAAGCGGCGGTGCACGCACCGGTCGGACATTGCGGTGACCTGGCCGGCCCGGGTCCGCCAGAACAAGATCGACTCACCGCAGATCGTCCGGGAGAACAGCTCACGCCCGATCTCCCGGCCGTAGCCGGCGACGTACCACTGGTTGCGGGGAATCATCAATGCTCCTTCACAGGTGAGGCGGCGGTGGCGGGCGCCGCGACCGGGGAAGGGACGCGGAGCAGGGTGAGGGCGGTGCCCGACATCGTGCGGCCGTGCCCAGGTAGCGACGAAGCCACCTTTCATAAGATGGAAGACATTCGGGCAGTGGCGGGCGCCAGCCTGAGGTCGTGAGTGGCGATGGGCGCTATATCAACCATCGCCACTCACGACCCCTGACGGTCCCGGTCAGAGCGGACCGGCGATGGCCCTGGATATCGCCCGCGAGCTGGTGCGCACCAGCGGGGCCAGCGCGTGCGGCGAGGCACTGCCGTGCCGGACGACCAGGGACACCGCGGCGACCACCTGGCCGTGCCGATCGCGCACCGGGGCGCCGACGGACAGCGCGTCCATGGTGACCTGGCGGTCGCTGATGGAGAACCCGTTCGTGCGGACGTCGGCGAGCATCCGGCGCAGCGTGCTCGGGTCGGTCACGGTGCGGGCGGTGTGGCGCTCGATGGGGCCGGCGAGCACCTCCTCCTGCACCTCGGTGGGGGCGTGCGCGAGCAGCACAAGCCCGACCCCGGTGGCGGTCAGGGCGAACCGGCCGCCCACCCGGGTGAGCACCGCAACGGCGCCGGAACCGGCTATCCGCTCGACAAAAACGACCTCGATCCCGTCGCGCACCGCCAGCTGCACGTTCTCCCGGGTGATCAGGGAGAGATCCTCGAGAAACGGCAGGGCGAGCTCGCGCAACCCCTGGCCGCGTGGGGCCAGCGCACCCAGCTCCCACAGTCGCAACCCGACCCGGTAGCTGCCGTCATCGCCGCGCTCCAGCGCGCCCCAGGCGACCAGCTCGCCGAGCATCCGGTGCACGGTGGACGGCGGGAGCTCGGCCTGGCGGGCCAGCTCGCTCAACGTCATCACCGGGCGCTGCGGGCTGAACGCGGCAAGGATCCGCAGCACCCGAGCCGTCACCGGGCCGGTGCGTCCGGCAACTCGTCCCCGCCGTGTCATGACCGCCCCGGATATCCTGCTCAGCCGAATCGGTAGAGCTTCGCCGGATTGTCCACCAAATCCGGTCGCGGTCCTTCTCAGCGACCGTGGCCGAAGTCGCCTATCCCGGAGTCCACCTTGACTTTCAAGGCAGCGTGCCGTTACTGAGCTGCACACCAGGCAGGTTTTCCGCGCCGCCGGCGTGCCTGTGGTGCAGTTCGGTAACACGGCGCGCCTCGAGAGGCGCGGCAGGACCGATCGGTGAGCTGCGGCTACGGCATCGGTTTGGGGTCCGGTACGCAGAAGTCGAAGTCGCATCCGTGGTCGGCCTGCAGCACGTGGTCCTGGAAGAGCCGGCGGTAGCCGCGCTCGAAGCGGGGCTCCGCCGCCGGCAGCGCGGCCCGTCGGCGGGCCAGCTCGTCCTCGTCGACCAACAGGTCCAGGCGGGCGCCCCGCACCGACAGCGAGATCAGGTCGCCGTCGCGGACCAGGGCCAGCGGTCCGCCGACGGCCGCCTCCGGGGTCACGTGCAGGACGATCGTGCCGTAGGCGGTGCCGCTCATCCGCGCATCGGAGAGCCGAATCATGTCCCGGACGCCCCGGGCGGCCAGCTTGGCGGGGATCGGCAGGTACCCGGCCTCGGGCATGCCGGACGCGACCGGTCCGGCGTTGCGCAGCACCAGGATGTCCTCGGGCTCCACGTCCAGGTTGGGGTCGTCGATGCGCGCGGCGAGGTCCTCCAGCGAGGTGAACACCACGGCGCGGCCAGTCTTCTCGAACAGCGACGGGTCGGCGGCGGAGCGCTTGATCAGCGCGCCCTGTGGGGCGAGGGACCCGGTCAGCCAGACCAGGCCCCCGCGGGGCCGGATCGGGTCGTGCCTCGGGCGCACCACCTGGGGATCCGACCAGGGCGGCGGGCCCTCCAGCAGCTCACCGAGCGTCTGACCGGTCACCGTCAGTGCGTCCAGCTCGAGCGTGTCGCGCAGCGTGTGCAACAGCGCGGGCACCCCGCCGGAGGCGTGGAAGTCCTCCATGTAGTGCTCGCCGGTGGGTTTGAGCGCAATCAGGGTCGGCGTGCTGTCGCTGATCTCGTTCAGCTCCTTCGGCGCGATGGTGAGACCGAGCCGACCGGCCATCGCGGTGAGGTGGATCAGCGCGTTGGTGGAGCCGCCGATGGCCAGCAGCACCCGCAGCGCGTTGCGCACCGAGGCCGGGCTGACGATGTCCGCCGGCGTGCGCCCGGAGCGGACGAGTTCCATTGCCGCCTGCCCGGTGGCCTCGCCGATGCGCAGCCGGTCCGCGTGCACGGCGGGCGCGGTGGCGCTGCCGGGCACCGCCATGCCCAGTGCCTCGGCCAGGCAGGCCATCGTGCTCGCGGTGCCCATCACCGCGCAGGTCCCGGCGGTGGTGGCCAGGCTGCGCTCCACCTCGGTGATTTCTTCGCGGCTGATCTCACCTGCGCGGAACCGGGCCCAGAACCGGCGGCAGTCGGTGCACGCGCCCATTCGCTCGCCGTGGTACCGGCCGGTCGTCATCGGCCCGGTGACCAGCTGGATGGCCGGCCGCCCGGCGCTGAACGCGCCCATCAGCTGCGCCGGCACCGTCTTGTCGCACCCGCCGACCAGCACCACGGCGTCCATCGGCTGCGCCCGGACCATCTCCTCGACGTCCATCGCCATCAGGTTGCGGAACATCATCGCGGTGGGGCTGAGGAACCCCTCGCCGAGCGAGACGGTGGGGAACTCCATGGGCAGCCCACCGGCCGCGAGTACGCCTCGCTTGACCGACTCGACGAGTTCCGGTTGGGCCCGGTGACAGTTGTTGAAGTCGCTGGTCGAGGTGGCGATCCCGACAACCGGCTTGTCGAGCAGCTCGGGGGAGCGGCCGGTTGAGTGGCTGAACGAGCGGCGCAGATAGCGGGCAAACTCCTGGTCGCCGTAGTTGGTGAGGCCTTCATACAAGCCATGGGAGGTCATTCGGATCCAGCGCGCTTGTCGTGCCGGGCCAGCCGCTCGAGGAGGTAGTCCACCTCCGCCCGGGCCCGCTCGCTCAGCCGGATGGCGGGGGCGCGCTGGGTCTCGCTGTCCAGGATGCCCCGGCGGTGGAACACGTACTTGCGCACGGCCAGGCCGATGCCCGGTTGCTGTTCGTAGCGGAGCAGCGGGAGATGGGCGTCGAAGAGGTCGTGTGCCTGCTCGCGGTGCCCGTCGGCGGTCAGCGCGACCACGTCGACGAGCATTTCCGGGAAGCAGTAGCCGGTCATTGCGCCATCCGCGCCCCGTTCGGTCTCGAAGTCCAGGAACAGCCCGCCGTTGCCGCACAGGATCGACAGCCGCGGCATCGCCCCCTCGGCCTCGAGCCGGCGCAGCGTGGAGATCTTCTCCAACCCGGGCCAGTCCTCGTGCTTGAGCATCACGCATGACTCGCACTCGTTGGCGATGCGCTGGATGACAGTCGGGCTCATCACCACGGAGAACGTCAACGGGTAGTCCTGGATCACGAAGGGCACCTCGGGCCCGATCGCGCTGGACGCCTGGCGGTAGTAGCTGACGATCTGGTCGTCGGTGCGCAGCGTGTTCGGCGGAGCGATCATCACGCCGGCCGCGCCCGCATCCACCACCGCGCTGGACAACTCTTTCATCGCGGCGAAGCCAGGCGCGGACACCCCGACGATCACCGGCACATCGGTGCGGGCGATCACCCGCGACGCGACCGCGACGGCCTCGTCGTGACTGAGCTTCGGGGCTTCACCCAGCTGGCCCAGGATGGTCAGGCCGTCGACGGCCGCCTCGCGGTAGAAATCCATGAGCCGGTCGAGCGAGGCGAAGTCCACTAACCCATCGGCGGTGAACGGCGTCGGCGCGATCGCGTACACGCCCCGGGCGTCACGGGTGACGTTCATCAGCATCCCTCCGGTCCCCGACGGTCAGACGCTAGCGCGCGTTCAGCCAGAGCGCCGTCCCACTTGTGCCGTCCCACTTGTCGCGGTCCCACTTGTCGCGGTCCCACTTGTCGTTGGAGAAAGACACGTCAGCAGGCCCCTGTTGTTGGAAAAAGACGCGACAAGTCGGGCGGGCCGGCCGGGCTCTAGGCTCCGGGCATGGCTCGACAGCTCGAGGATGCGACGGACACGCTGCTCGCGTCTCTGCTGATCGCCGACGGGCGCAGCACGTTAAAGGCGCTGGCCGAGGCGACCGGGCTGTCCGTCTCGGCCGTGCAGGCGCGGGTGCGCCGGCTCGAGGCGGACGGCGTGATCCGCGGCTATGTCGCGGATGTCGACCACGAGGCGATCGGCCTGCCGCTGGCCGCGTTCATCTCGCTGATCCCGCTGGACCCCAGCCGGGAGTATGAGATCCCGGCGACGCTGGCCGGTCTCAGCGAGATCGAGTCATGCCATTCCGTCGCCGGGGATGTGAGCTTCATGCTCTTTGTCCGGGTGGCCACGCCGACCGCTCTGGAGACGCTGATCAGGGAAATCCGCACGCTGGCGAACGTGGCGACCCGGACGACGGTGGTGCTGCAGACGTCCTTCGAGCGGCGCGCCCGGCCGCCCAGCCACCCTCGCTAACGGGAATATCTCCGGCGCGGCGCCCATTTTGACGGAATTTATACGGTACAGTTGCCTCTCATGACGCTTACCGTTACCGCGCCTAAGCGCCTCGCCCCCACTGAGGTTCGCGCCGTCGTCGCCCGCAACATGCTCGCCGACGGCTACGAGCTCGTACTTGATCTCGAGCGGTCCCGGGGTTCGACCCTGGTGGACGCGCGCGACGGCGCCGAGTACCTGGACCTGTTCACCTTCTTCGCCTCCTCCGCGCTCGGCATGAACCATCCCGATCTCGCGGACGACGAGGCATTCCTCCGCGAGCTGGCTCATGTCGCGGTCAACAAGCCGAGCAACTCCGACATCTACACGGTCCCGATGGCCCGGTTCGTGGAGGCCTTCGCCCGGGTGCTCGGTGACCCGGCGCTGCCGCACCTGTTCTTCATCGATGGCGGCGCGCTCGCCGTGGAGAACGCCTTGAAGATCGCCTTCGACTGGAAGAGCCGATGGAACGAGGCGCACGGCCTCTCCCCGGAGCTGGGCACGAAGGTGCTGCACCTGGAGAAGGCCTTCCATGGGCGCAGCGGCTACACCATGTCGCTGACCAACACCGATCCGAACAAGGTCGCCCGGTTCCCCCAGTTCGACTGGCCACGCATCCCGTCCCCGTCGATCAACGGCCGTGACGACGTCGCCGCCGCCGAACGGGACGCCCTCGCGGCCGCCCGCGCCGCGTTCCAGGCGAACCCGCACGACGTCGCCTGCTTCATCACCGAGCCGATCCAGGGCGAGGGCGGGGACAACCATTTCCGCCCCGAGTTCCTGCGCGCGATGCAGGCGCTGTGCCGGGAGTTCGACGCGCTGTTCATCCTGGACGAGGTGCAGACCGGGGTCGGGCTCACCGGTTCCGCATGGGCGTACCAGCAGCTGGGAGTCCAGCCCGACATCGTCGCATTTGGCAAGAAGGCCCAGGTCTGCGGCGTGATGGCGGGCGGGCGGGTAGACGAGGTGCCCGACAACGTGTTCGCCGTGTCGTCCCGGATCAACTCCACCTGGGGCGGCAACCTGACCGACATGGTGCGTGCCCGCCGCATCCTCGAGGTGATCGAGCGGGACGGCCTGATCGAGCGCGCCGCGACGCTCGGGGCGCAGCTGCTGAGCGAATTGCGCGGCCTCGAGTCCCGGCACCCGGCCGTCTCCGAGGTGCGCGGGCGCGGCCTGATGTGCGCGCTCACGCTGCCCTCCGCGCGGCTGCGCGACGAGGTGGTCAGCCGGCTGCGCGAGGACGAGCAGGTGATGATCCTCGGCTGCGGGGAGTCCAGCCTAAGGCTGCGCCCGGCCCTCACCGTGTCCGCCGAGGAACTCCAGCGGGGCGTGGCCGCCTTGGACCGGGTGCTCTATCGGTTGACGCACTGAGCGACCCCGGGCACCGCTCAGTCAGCGGTGCCCGGCGCGGTGGCGCGGTGTCTGGGTACCGTCTCGGCGATCTTCGCCAGCGGGATGTAGCCGAGCAGGCAGACCGCGGCGAGTACCAGGTAGTGCGCGGTGAAGCCCCAGCTGTCGATGATCCAGCCGGCCACCACCGAGGCGAACAGGCCGGACACGCCCAGCGCGATACCGATCATGATGCCCATCGCGGTGCCGGCCGCCTTGGGCACCGAGTCGATCAGCAATGCGTAGACCACCGGGAACGGGGCGTTGCGGAACAGCCCCCAGGCGAGCAGCACGATCCAGGCGCTGGTCGGACCGGCGATGAAGATCATCGCGATCAGTGAGGCTGCCCAGCCGGCGATCAGGAAGCCGATCGCGAACTTCCGTCCGGTCCGGTCGGAGAGGGTGCCCCACAGGACCTGCCCGGCCCAGCCGGTCAAACCGGAGGCCCCGGCGATCAGCGCGGCCTCGCCCACTGACATGCCGTTCTGGACGAACTGAGTGGTCAGGAAGGTCACCGCGCCGGACTCGCCCCACAGGAACAGGAACACCAGTACCACCGACCAGCGGACGTTGCGGCTGCGCAGCGCTTCGCGCACCGGCGCCATGATGCCGCTGGGCAGCCGGGTGGACAGCTCCGGCAGCGGCCGGGTCAGGTGATGGTTGTCGATCCAGTGGTAGACCTTCTCCTGGTTGCGCCGGGTGCCCACGAAGGCCTGCAGGACGATGATCGGCAGCCCGAGCAGCGGGATCAGCAGGAACGCCTCGCGCCACCCGGCCACCCCGAGCACGGCGGCGATCAGCGCGCCGGTGGCGAACTGGCCCAGCGGGAAGCCGGTGTGGTGGACCCCGACGGCAAATCCCCGGTACTCCTTCGGCCACCACTCGCCGACCAGGGCGACGTTGACCGGTTCCGAGCCGCCCCGACTCATCCCCATCGGGATCCGGAGCAGCAGGAACGCCAGGAAACTCCCGCCGAACCCGAACGTCATCGCACCGCCGACGATGCCGAGCAGCATCGCCACGTTCCAGGTCCAGGTTCGGCGGTACCCGGTGCCGATGCGGTCCGATATCCAGCCGAAGGCGATCCCGCCGACGATCAGCCCGGCGAAGAACACCGAGTTGATCAGCCCGGCCTGCGCCGCGTTGAGCCCGAACTCGCTGGAGATCGAGGGCAGTACGGCGGGCAGGATGCCGCCGTCGATCGAGGTCATCAGGATGGCGCCGGTGGTAACCACCAGCGTCCACCAGGAGATCGGGTGGGCTCGCGGGACCCAGGAAGGTGCCCGAGATGCTGTCCCGGGCTCGCGTGCGGAGACGTCGATGTCGTCGCCCCCGGAAGGTTCGGTAGGCCGCACGCCGCTCACCCTCTCCCGGCCGTGCAATCGATGTCAACGCCTCGCCGCGAGTCGGTGCAGGCGTGCTGAGCAGGCCTAACTCGAGATGATGCTGGTCATCCAGGAGACAGCCCGACGAACTGCGCCATCTGTTCCGTGGCGTTGGCGAAGAACCCGTCGCTCGGGTCCACGCTGCCCACGAGTTGCCCGAAGAGTTCGAAACTGATCATCCCGAAGAGCTGGGTCCAGGCGATCAGGGCCCGGGTCACCGTCGCACCGGGCAGGTCGGGGACGACGGTCTCGGACAGCTGGCGCAGCTGCTCGGCCAGCTGTGCCGACGGCTCCGGGGTGACCGGGGCAGGGACAAGGGTGCCGGCGGCCCAGGCGTCGCGCAGCACGCCCAGCACCACCAGGGGGACCCGGGCGGCGGGCGGGACGGTGCTGCGTGGCGCCTGGTACCCGGGGATGGGGGAGCCGTAGATCAGTGCGTACTCGTGTGGATGGGCGCGCGCCCAGTCGCGGACCGCGGCGCAGACGGACAACCACCGCCGCGCCGGGGGATCGCTCGGCCGGTCGGCGGCTTCGGCGGCGGTACCGATCGCGTCATACGCCTCGGTGATCAGCGCGGTGAGCAGCTCGTCCCGGCTGGGGAAGTAGCGGTACAGCGCGGAGGACACCATGCCCAGTTCGCGGGCCACCGCGCGCAGCGAGAGGCCGTCCGCTCCGGCGTGGGCGAGCTGCCGGCGGGCCTCGTCGGTGATCTCGCGGGTGAGCTCGTCTCGTGCGCGCTGTCGGGCGGTACGGCCGGCGTTCATGGCGGCCAGTATGCCGGTTCAGAGAGCAGCAATCAAATTAGAGAGCACTGCTCTTGACGTGAAGCGGCCGATGCGGTTCACTGATCCGTATCGAGAGCACCGCTCTCCAAACCTGAAAGGGCAGCTCCCATGAGCGCTGACATCCGCTACGTCGAGCCCGGCCGTGGCACCCGCGTCTTCAACTACGTCGTGGCCAGGCTCACCCGGCTCGGCGTCAGCGTGTGGGGATCCCGAGTGCTGCGTGTGCGGGGTCGCAAGACCGGCGAGTGGCGCAGCACCCCGGTCAATCTGCTGACCATCGACGGGGTCCGCTACCTGGTGGCCCCGCGCGGCACCACCCAGTGGGTGCGCAACCTACGCGCGATCGGCACCGGCGAGCTGGCGGTCGGGCGGCGGGTGGAACGGTTCCGGGCCACCGAGCTGGCCGACACCGACAAGCCCGCCGTGCTGCGCGCCTACCTGAAGCGCTGGAAGTTCGAGGTCGGCGTGTTCTTCGACGGGGTGGGGCCGGACGCCGCCGACGACGAGTTGCTGCGCATCGCGCCTGGCTACCCGGTCTTCGTGATCACCTCGGAATCGTGAGGAGCGAGCGCGGGGTCCCGGTGCTCGGCCAGGTGGTCGAGGCGCCGGGGCCCCGTGTTACCCGGCGGTCAGGACAGCTTCAGCGTCGGCTTGTACATGTCCAGCCACAGCGCCAGGTCCAGGGTCCGCTCCAGGCCGCGGCGGCCGTTCTGGTTGAGCGCGGGCGAGTCCACCTCGACCTCGGCGGCCAGCCAGTCCCGGCTAATGATGTCGAACACCTGGTGGTGCGGGTTGGACAGGTACTCGCGGGCGTTGCGCCGCAGGTTCACCACGTACTTCGGGTCCTGGGTGGACGGGTAGGGCGACTTCACCCGGTCCACCACGGACTGAGGCAGCACGTCGCTGGTCGCGCCGCGCAGCAGCGACTTCTCCCTGCCGTCGTAGGTCTTCAGCGACCACGGCGTGTTGTAGACGTACTCCACCAATCGGTGGTCGCAGAACGGCACCCGGACTTCCAGCCCCACCGCCATGGATGCTCGGTCCTTGCGGTCCAGCAGGATCCGGACGAAGTGGGTCAGGTGCAGGTAGCAGATCTTGCGCATCCGCCACTCGAAGTCCGACTCGCCGTCCAGCCGCTCGATGGTGGCGATCGAGGTGTCGTAGGCGTTCTGGATGTACCCGGGTATGTCCAGCGAGCGGCTCAGCTCCGGGTTGAGGACCGAGTTGTCGGCGAGGTGCAGCGCGCGCTGCACCAGCCAGGGGAAGGTGCGGGCCCGCTGGGCCTCCGGGTCGAAGAACTGCTTGTAGCCGCCGAACACCTCGTCCGCCGACTCGCCGGACAGCGCCACCGTGGAGTGCCCCCGGATGGCCTTGAACAGCAGGTAGAGCGACGCGTCCATGTCGCCCAGCCCCATCGGCAGGTCCCGCGCGCGGATGACCTTGGACCGCACCTCCGGGTCGGCCAGCTCGTCCGAGTTGAGCACGATGTCCTGGTGCTCGGTCTTGGCCTTCTCCGCCACGTCGTGCACATAGGGGGTGTCCGGCGTGCCGCGCAGCTCGTCGGGCACGAAGTTCTCGGTCTGGCCGACGAAGTCCACCGCGAAGCTGCGCACCGTCTCGCCGTGCTCGGCGAGCTGCGCCGCGGCGATCCCGGTCATCGCGGAGGAGTCCAGCCCGCCGGAGAGCAGGGTGCACCGCGGCACGTCGGCGACCAGCTGCCGGCGCACGATGTCGTCGAGCAGCTCCCGGACGTGGGCCACCGAGCTGGCCTGGTCATCGGTGTGCCGCCGGGTGCGCAGCGTCCAGTACCGGGTGGTGCGCACGCCCTGGGTGCTGACCGTGACCACGGTGCCCGGCTCGACCTCGCGCATGCCCTCCCACACCGCGTGCCCCGGCGTCTTGACGAAGGCGAACAACTCGCGCAGCCCGTCCAGGGTGACGGTGTGCTCGGCGCCCGGGTTGGCCAGGATCGCCTTGGGCTCGGAACCGAACAGCACCCCGTCCGGCGTCTCGTAGTAGTAGAACGGCTTGATCCCCATCCGGTCCCGGATCATCACCAGCTTGTTCACCCGGGAATCCCAGATGGCGAACGCGTACATCCCGTTGAGCCGCTCGGCCAACGCGTCGCCCCACTCCAGGTAGCCGTGCAGCACGACCTCGGTGTCGGAGTCGGTGTCGAACCGGTGACCCCGGCCGGCGAGCTCGGCCCGCAGTTCGGTGAAGTTGTACGTCTCGCCGGAGTAGACCATCGCCACCGGCCCGTCCGGCGTCGGCACGGCCATCGGCTGCCGGCCGCCGGGTAGATCGATGATCGCCAGCCGCCGGTGGCCCAGCGCGGCGTGCTCGGACAGCCAGATTCCCCGGTCGTCCGGGCCTCGGCAGGACATCGTCTCGGTCATCGCGTCCACGGTCGCCTGTTCCGATCGCAGGTCGCGCCCGAACGACACCCACCCGGTGATTCCACACATGTGCGCCTCCACGGTTCTGATGCCTGATCCGCTGACCCGGGGCGCGGGCTTCGGTGACACGCGCCTCGCACTTCCATTAGGTACCTATATAAATTAAAAATGTCATCACTGTTACCGCTGAGTTACTGAGGGACCGTTGTGAACGCAGGGATCGGAGCTGGTCAGGCTGCTGTGCAGCCGGCTGTGACGTGCGCCATCAATCGCCTGTTCGAGTGACGGCCGCCCGCGGCGCGCCCAGTCCGGCCGGACCATCGCGGCTACCCACACAGCTTCGATCCTGTGTGCGGGTTATGAGGATGGGCGCGGATTGGACGGAGCCCGTTGAATGGTTCGAGGATGGCGGCGGTGGCGGTGAGAACGAGCCGAGGAGGCATCGGCATGTCGGAGGATGTTGCGAAGCCGTTCACGCTTACTCGCCGCAGTTTTGTCGGGGCCTCGGCGGTCGTGGGTGGGGTTGCCGCGGTCGGGTCGCTGGTCGCCTGCTCCGCGCCGGAGGCGGCACCCGAGGCGTCCGTGACGCTCACGATCAACGGCGAGAAGCGGACGGTGGCGGTGGATAACCGCACGTCTGTTTTGGACCTGTTGCGGGAACGGGCGGGTTTGACCGGCACCAAGAAGGGTTGCAATCAGGGGGCTTGCGGGGCGTGCACGGTGTTGTTGAACGGGCGTCGGGTCAATTCGTGCCTGACCTTGGCGGTGATGCATGAGGGTGCCGAGATCACCACGATTGAGGGCCTGGCCACGGGGGAGCGGTTGCATCCTTTGCAGCAGGCGTTCATCGACCACGATGGGTTTCAGTGCGGCTATTGCACGTCGGGTCAGATTGTGTCCGGGGTTGGTTGTATCGCGGAGAAGCACGCTGGCTCGCCGGGTGAGATTCGGGAGTGGATGAGCGGGAACATCTGCCGCTGCGGCGCTTA
>DASWST010000244.1:0-2914 GCA_036402515.1 Pseudonocardia sp. | reverse complement strand
GGCGTTGCGGACGTCGAGGCCCGGGGTGGGCGCGCCGGACTTGAGGCCGCTCTCGAAGTGCGTCACCGGCAGCCCGGCGACCGACCCCGCGCCGGTGTCCGCGACCGGCCCGGAGCCGCCGCTCTTGCCACTGCATCCGCTCACGGCGACCGCCGCGACGGCGAGCAGGGCGACCAGCCCGCGTCCCCCTCGGATCATCTTCACTCGCTCCACTCCCACCACGCCCGTACCCGACGGGCAGGACCATACCCAGGGCTTACGGGGCGTGTGCGCGTAATCCCCGAAGTACTCCCCGAGCAGCGCCGGCGGCGGCCCGATATCGTCGCTGTCCATGCGTGCAGTCCGCCGGTTCACCGTCCGCGCCAGCCTGCCGGAGTCGCTGTCGGGGCTCGGTGCGCTCGCCACCAACCTGCGCTGGACGTGGCACCCGCCGACGCGCGACCTGTTCGCGTCGATGGACGCCGAGCTGTTCAACGCCGTCCGCGACCCGCTGCGGATGCTCACCGAGCTGTCGCCGGCCCGCCTGGACGAGCTCGCGGTCGACGGAGACTTCCTCGAACGCGCCCGCGTCGCCGCCGCGGACCTGGAGAACTACCTGTCCGAGCCGCGCTGGTACCAGCAGCGGGACGACGCGGACCTGCCACCGGCGGTGGCCTACTTCTCGATGGAGTTCGGCGTCACCGAGGCCCTGCCGAACTACTCCGGCGGCCTCGGCGTGCTGGCCGGTGACCACCTGAAGGCGGCCTCCGACCTGGGCGTGCCGCTGATCGGGGTCGGGCTGCTCTACCGGTCCGGCTACTTCCGCCAGTCGCTGTCCCTGGACGGCTGGCAGCAGGAGCATTACCCGGCGCTGGACCCGCAGGGCCTGCCGCTGCGCCTACTCACCTCGGCGGACGGCGAACCGGTGCTGGTCACCGTGGGCATGCCGGCCGGGCGCACGCTGCACGTCAGAGTCTGGCAGGCGGTGGTCGGCCGCGTGCCGCTGCTGCTGCTGGACTCCGACATCGAGGAGAACGAGCCGGACCTGCGGGGCATCACCGACCGGCTCTACGGCGGCGACCAGGACCACCGGATCCGCCAGGAGATCCTGGTCGGCATCGGCGGGGTGCGCGCGGTCCGGGCCTACTGCGACGTCACCGGCCACCCCACCCCGGCGGTGTTCCACACGAACGAAGGGCACGCCGGGTACCTGGGCCTGGAACGGATCCGGGAACTGATGGCCGGGCGCGGGCTGAACTTCGACGAGGCGGTCGCGGCGGTGCGGGCCGGCACGGTGTTCACCACGCACACCCCGGTCCCCGCAGGCATCGACCGGTTCCCGCTGGACCTGGTTCGCTACTACTTCACCGACTCGCTGCTGCCCGACGTGCCGCTGGAGCGGGTGCTGGCGCTGGGCGCCGAGGACAACCCCGGCATGTTCAACATGGCGCACATGGGGCTGCGGCTGGCCCAGCGCGCCAACGGGGTGTCCAAGCTGCACGGCCAGGTGTCCCGGGAGATGTTCGGCGGGCTGTGGAGCGGGTTCGACACCGACGAGGTGCCGATCGGCTCGGTCACCAACGGCGTGCACGGGCACACCTGGGCGGCCCGCGAGGTCGCCGCGCTGCTCGGCGAGCCCGGCCTGGAGGGGGCGACCGCCGCGGAGGCGCTGCGCAACGTCGCCGAGGTGTCCGACCGGGAGCTCTGGGCGCTGCGCGGGGACCTGCGCGCCCGGCTGGTGGAGGAGGTCCGCCGGCGGGTCAGGGCGGCCTGGCTGGAGCGCGGCGCGTCCGCCCCGGAACTGGGCTGGACCGACTCGGTGTTCGACCCCGAGGTGCTCACCATCGGCTTCGCCCGCCGGGTGCCCACCTACAAGCGGCTCACCCTGATGCTGCGCGACCCGGCGAGGCTGCGCGCCCTGCTGCTCGACGCGGAGCGGCCGGTGCAGCTGGTGGTGGCCGGCAAGTCGCACCCCGCCGACGACGGCGGCAAGGCGCTGATCCAGCAGATCGTGCGGTACTCCGACGACCCGGCGGTACGCCACCGCATCGTGTTCCTGCCCGACTACGACATGTCCATGGCCCGCTACCTGTACTGGGGCTGCGACGTGTGGCTGAACAACCCGCTGCGCCCGCTGGAGGCGTGCGGCACGTCCGGGATGAAGTCCGCGTTGAACGGCGGCCTGAACCTCTCGGTGCGGGACGGCTGGTGGGACGAGATGTACGACGGCAAGAACGGCTGGGCGATCCCCACCGCCGACGGGGTGACCGATCCCTCCCGCCGGGACGACCTGGAGGCCACGGCGCTCTACGAGCTGCTGTCCAACCAGGTGGGCCCGGCGTTCTACCAGCGCGGCGCGCACGGCGTGCCGACCCGGTGGGTGGAGATGGTCCGGCACACCCTGGCGAACCTCCGCCCTCGGGTACAGGCCACCCGGATGGTCAGCGAGTACGTCAAGGACTGGTACCTGCCGGCGGCCCGCGCGGCGGCCGAGGTGGGCGAGGCGGACTTCGCCGGCGCCCGCCGGCTGGCCGAGTACCGGCAGCGGCTGAACAGTTCCTGGCCCAGGGTCCGGATCAGTGGGGTGGACGCCTCCGGGGTGCCGGACAGCCCGGTGGTGGGCGCGCCGATGACGGTGCGCGCGACCGTCGAGCTGGCCGGGCTCAAGCCGGACGACGTGGCGGTACAGGCCGTGGTCGGCCGGGTGGACGAGACCGACGAGCTGGCCGAGCCGGTGATCGTGGCGATGGCGCATGTGGGCGGCGCGGAGCACGACGGCGACCGGTTCGAGGCCGTGGTGCCGCTGCCGCACGCCGGCCTTCTCGGCTACACCGTCCGGGTGCTGCCCAAGCACGAGCTGCTCAGTTCCTCCGCCGAGCTCGGCAAGATCGTCCTCGCCGGATAAGTCGTGAGTGGCGATGGTCGCTACAGCGAC
>DASWST010000243.1:0-49987 GCA_036402515.1 Pseudonocardia sp. | reverse complement strand
TGGAGTACGCGCGCGACGAGCTGCTGCCGGCGCTGCGTGACGAGTACGGCAAGGCGCCCGATCACTGGTTGACAGCGGCCTGAGCAGAGGAACGGCGAGGCTAAGACAAGTCGTCTACGGCTGATCAACGAGGAGGTCAGGCCCGTTGCCGACGGGCCTCACTGCCGGAGTTCTACTCGGTGGTGGCGGAGTCCGGCGGTCGGATCGTCGGCAGCAATTTCCTGGACGAGCGCTCGTCGGTGGTCGGGGTGGGTCCGGTGACGGTGGCCCCCGACGCGCAGGACAGTGGCCTGGGTAGGGCGCTGATGCGGGACGTCATGGAGCGGGCCGGCCGCCTCGGCGCACCGGGCATCCGGCTTGTCCAGGCGACGTATCACACCCGCTCGCTGTCGCTGTACGCGAAGCTGGGCTTCCAGGTCCGTGACCTGTTGGCCTGCGTGAACGGGCTGGCTCCTGGCGGTGAGCTGCCCGGGTACCGCACTCGGCCGGCGTTGCCCTCGGATGTGGCGGCGTGCGACGAGGCCTGCCGGTATGTGCACGGCCACGACCGGCACGGGGAGGTCACCGACGCGGTTGCCCGGGGCAGTGCGGTCGTGGTGGAGCACCAGGGGCGGGTCACCGGGTACGCCACGTCCCTCGGGCTGTTCGGCCACGCCGTCGGCGAGACCGACGAGGACATCCAGGCGCTGCTGCTGTCCGCCGAGCGGTTCGACGGGCCGGGAGTTCTGCTGCCCACCAGCAACGCCGAGCTCTTCTCCTGGTGCCTGAGCCACGGCTTCCGGGTCGTCGCGCTGTCCACCCTGATGACCGTCGGGTTCTACCAGCCGCCCAAGGGCGCCTCGTTACCCAGCGTGTTCTTCTGAGCGGGGATCAGCTGGTCAGCGATCCGATGTGGTCAATGACCGTGTCCAGCGCGGCCTCCAGGGCGCGGGTGTCCCGGCGAATCTGGGTGAGCAGCAGCCCGCCCTGCAGCGCGGCGAGGGTGGCCAGGGCGAGTACGTCCGGGTCGACCTCCGCGCGCAGTTCGCCACGGCTGTGCATGGCCCGCAGCCCGTCCCGGATGGCTTGTTCCCACCGGGCGAAACCAGCGGCGACCTCCGCCCGCGCCTCGGGATCGGAGTCGGCGAGTTCGCTGCCCAGTGAACCGATCGGGCAGCCGCCGGCGCACCCGTGCTTCCGTTGCAGCTCGACCACAAAATCCCGCCAGGCACCTAGCGCGTCCAGGCTGTCCAGCCGGCTCAGCAGCGGCTGCTGAACGCCGAGCACAGCCTCGGTCTGGTAGGCGATCACCGCTCGAACGAGCATTCGCTTGTCGCCGAAGTAGTGGTAGATCTGCGAGGTACTCACCCCGGCGGCGGCCTGCACATCCTCGGTGCTGGTGCCGGCCACGCCGTGCTCGAACATCAGCCTGGCCGAGGCGGCGAGGATTCGCTCCCGCGTCGCCTGGCCCTTGCGGGTCAGCCGAGGGGCCGAGTCGACCAGCTCACCCGAGGGCACCGGCCGAGTTTACCCGGGCCGGTGTGCCCATCCGGCCCGGTGAGCCCGCGCGCCGGTCCGCCTCACGCGGAGTCCAGCGGACGGTGGTCGGCGGCCCGTGGACCGGGTCGCTGCACCGCCTTGGGGCGGACCGGGTCGGTGCGGCGGGGGAGGGTCAGGATGCCGGTGTCCGCCACGTCCACCGCGATCTCGTGCACCTTGCGGTTGCTGTTCTGGCTGGCGATCCGCAGCAGGTCGAACGCCTGCGAGCGGCTGAGCTTGTGCTGGTGCATCAGGATTCCGATGGCCACCCCGATGTCCCGGCTGGTTTCCAGTGCGCGTTGCAGCTGGTCGGCCCGCTCCCGGTTGCTCGCCGCGATGACCGCCAGCGCGCCGTGGGTGGCCAGCAGCATGCCGAGCGCGAGCGCCTCCTCATCGAAAGCGCTCGGTTGGTCGGAGTACAGGTTGAGACTGCCGATCATGTTGTCGGTGTCCAGGGCGAGCCGGTAGGACAGCATGCTGGCCACCCCCAGCTCGTCGAAGACCAGCTTGCCGTACTCCGGCCAGCGGGTGTCGGCGGGCAGGTCGCTCGGCGCATAGACGGTGTCGTCGACGGCGGCGTCCAGGCACGGTCCGGAGCCCACCTCGTACTGGATCGCGTCCGCGCGCCGGGCCCGGTCGTCCGAGGCGGCGGCCGTGGTGAGCAGCTTGTTCTGGTAGAGCGTGATGCTGGCCCAGCGGGTTCCGCCGACCCGCTGCACGGCGACCTGGGTGACTGCCTCCATCACCGTTGCGGCCTGCGCGCCGGCGAGTTCGTGGCCCAGCCGCTCGAACGTCGCGGCGATCGAGCGCAGCCGCTCGGACCAGGCCGTCCCGGTCGCGGCCGCCGTGGCGTTCCCGTCGGCGTCTCCGTCGCTCTCCGGGACGGCGGAGCCATCGGAGGGGATGGACGGGGGCGTTCCCATAACTACTCCAGTCGCGCGTCAGGCTGCCAACCAAGCCCACACCGAGGGTGCGCAACACGGACCAAGCAGCCGCAAGGCATGCGTCGCCCAGGTCCGGTTTGGGGGGCTTGTTCGAGTGGCCGTCTGCTTGACCAGTGGCTAAACCTAGTCGACGCCCCGGGGAGCTCGCGCGAGGTGTGGCCGGAAATCTTCGAGGCGCCGCGGACCGGGGCAGTCGGCATAACCGGTGATTCTCTCCATGATCGGCATCTGTGCAGGTAGGGCGTGGTGGCCGGCCAGGGCGGGGGAACTCTGCGCTGCGCGGGTTTAGCCCCGCGAGGGTCGCGGTACGCCTTGAGGACAGGCGCAACAACCGTCAACCGGTCGGGAGGACCATCCACCATGACAGGCAAACTCGATGGCAAGCGCATCGCGATCCTCGCCACCGACGGGGTGGAAGAGGTGGAGCTCACCGAGCCGCGTCGGGCGGTGACCGACGAGGGCGCGATCACCGAGATCGTGTCGCTCTCCGACGGCGAGATCCAGGCCATGAAGGGCGATCTCCAGCCGACGAACACCTACCCGGTCGATCGGGTCGCGTCGGCGGCCAGCGCATCCGACTACGACGCACTGCTCATGCCGGGCGGCACGGTCAACGCCGACCGGCTGCGGATGAGCCCCGAGGTCCGGTCCTTCGTGACGGACATGTTCAACTCGGGGAAGCCGGTCGGGGCGATCTGCCACGCGCCGTGGACGCTGGTGGAGGCCGACCTGGTCCGAGGCCGCACACTCACCTCGTATCCGAGCCTGCGCACCGACATCCGCAACGCCGGCGGCAACGTGGTGGACGAGGAAGTGGTCAACGACAAGGGCCTGGTGTCCAGCCGTAACCCTGACGATCTGCCGGCGTTCTGCGCCAAGATCGTGGAGGAGTTCGCCGAGGGCAAGCACCGAGTACACCACGAGGGCGCCACTAGCTAAGCGGGATGTGCTTGCGGCGATCACCAGTGGGTAGCCGGGAGGGGTGCCCACTGAGGTTTTTCTGATCGGGGCGGCCCTTGCGGTCGCGGTGCTCCTCGGCCGGTTGCTGGCCGGGCGGATCGGGGTGCCGGACGCCGCCGCCTATGTGCTGATCGGTGTCGCCGCCGGGCTGGTTCCGGGGCTTCCCCGGGTGCAGGTGTCGCCGGACGTCGTGCTGCTCGCGTTCCTCCCTCCGCTGGTGTACTACGCCGCGTTCTTCAGCGACCCCAGAGAAACGATGGAGCACATCGGGGCGGTGGTGGGACAGTCCGTCGGCCTGGTGCTGGCCACGGCGTTCGCGGTGGCCTGGACGCTGCTGCTGATCTTCCCGGACATCGGCTGGGCGGCGGCGCTGGCGTTCGCGGCGGCGATCGCTCCTCCCGACCCGGTCGCCGCCACCACGGTGCTGCAGCGGCTCGGTGTGCCGGGGCGCCTGGTCACCGTGCTCGAGGGGGAGGGGCTGATCAACGACGCGGTGGCGTTGACCCTGTTCGCGGTCGCGGTGGCCAATCTGGGCGCCAGCCCGTCGGTGCCGGAGGTACTCGTCCGGATCGTGGTGCAGGTGGCCGGTGGGATCTTGTTCGGGCTGATCGTGGGCATCGCGGTGGCCCGGCTGCGGGAGCGGACCCGGGATCCGCTCAGCCAGGCGGTGTGGTCGCTGGTCACCCCGTTCCTGGCGTTCGTGCCGGCCCACCTGATGCACGCGTCGGGGGTGTTGGCCACGGTCACCGCGGCGGTGTGGTTGGGCACCCATGGGCGCGGGCTGGTCGCCCCGAGTGCTCGGTTGCAGACCGAGACTTTTTGGCGGGTACTGAACCTGCTGCTGGTCGCGTTCCTGTTTGTGCTGCTCGGGTTCCAGATCCCCGGGATCGTGGCGGTGGTCGCGGACTACCCGGTCGGCACGCTGCTGCTCGCCTCGGCTTCGCTGGTCGCGGTCGTTGTGGTGGTGCGGATGGCCTGGGCGCTGCTGGTGCCCCCGCTGGTCAGGCGGCTGAGGGTGGGGGATGACGAGATCAGCGCGCTGTCCCGGAAGGAGCGGCTGGTGCTCGGCTGGTGCGGGCCGCGCGGCGCGGTGTCGCTGGCGGTGGCGCTCTCCCTGCCGTTGACCATGCCGGACGGCGCGCCATTCGTCCGTCGGGACCTGCTGCTGTTCCTCACCGTCGTCGTGGTGCTGGCCACGCTGGTGGGTCAGGTGCTGCCGTTGCCCGCCCTGCTACGCCGCCTGCGGCTGAGCCCGAGCGAGCAGGAACGCACCGAGGGCCTGCGCGCGCACCGGGCGATGGTGGACGCCGCGCTGCGCGAGGTGGAGGACCTTGCCGCCCAGGAGGAACAGGAGACAGAGGGCCTCGAGGCCATGCGCCAGGTGCTCGAGCTGCGCCGCGACCGGCTGCACCGGCAGCTTGAGTCGGAGGCGCCCGATGGCGACGCCGGCCCCGACGAGCGTGACCTGCAGCTGCGCATGCTCGCCGCCGAGCGCAAGGCGCTGCGCGACCTGGCCAGGCGCGGGGATATCGGCAGGCGAACCCAGATCGCCATCAGCCAGGAGCTGGACCTGGACGAAACCAGACTTCGCCGGGCCCGGTGAGCGGACCGGCCGCACCCCGTGGGGTGCGGCCGGTCTCGGTGCTCTCTGCTGAGCCTCGGTCCTGAGCGACTCAGCGCAGCGGCGGTTGCCCGGTCGGAGGTTGCGAGCCGGCCGGCCCGGATGTGCCGCCCTGGCTCGCTGAGTCGGTCGTGCCCTGGCTCGCTGGGCCGGCTGTGCCGCGGCTTGCTGGGTCGGTGGTGCTCGGGGCCCCGGTCTCGCCCGACCCGGCCTGCGGCGCGCGGGGTACATCGCCGCGCCACGCCCCGGTCGGCGTGCCTTCGCGCTCGATGAACTCCTTGAACCGGGACAGGTCACTCTTGGCCTGATAGCCGACCACGCCGAGGGCGGCTCCGGCCTTCTCGGCGAGGCCCTCGGGCTCGAACTCCATCTGCAGGGTCACCCTGGTGTGCCGGTCGTCCAGCCGGTGGAAGGTGACCACGCCGGCGTGATGCGGCCCGTCCACCGTGCGCCAGGCGATTCGCTCGTCCGGGTGCTGCTCGGTGATCTCAGCGTCGAACTCCCGCTGGACGCCCGCCACGTTCGTCTTCCAGTGCGTCTTCGTGTCGCTGATCTGGTGCACCCGCTCTACCCCGGACATGAAGGCCGGGAAGCTCTCGAACTGAGTCCATTGGTTGTAGGCGGTGGTGACCGGGACGGCGACGTCGATGCTGTCCTGGATGCTCTTCACGGGTTGGAACTCCTCACATTGTCGAGTGGGTCCGTCTATGGCCTACCCGTCCGCCGGTCGGCGAAAACCGCATGTGGGGCGGTGCAAGTTGGCGGATTGGATGGGTTTCTGGTTCACCCGGACGGGTACCCGGAGCGACCGGCGGCCCCGCCGGTGGGGCGCGTGGGAGGTGCGGGGATGGACCGGACCGTCGGGCACGCGGACACCTCTCTCGGCGCCTCTTCATCCAAGGGCGGCGCGGCCCCAGACTCCGCCGGTGCCTCGCACGGCGGTCGGCGCCGGCGCGGCGGCGACCGCTGGAACACCGAGCACCGGGGAGAGCGCCCGATGCAGCGCGCCGACCGGAACTACAACGAGTTGCTCCAGGAGCTTCGGGTCACGCAGACCGGCGTGCAGATCCTCTTCGCGTTCCTGCTCGGGCTCTCCTTCACGCCTCGGTTCGCCTCGGTGACCGATTTCCAGCGGGACGTGTACGTGATCACCCTGGTGTCCTCGGCGGTGACCACCGGATTGCTCATTGCCCCGGTGGCGGCGCACCGGGTGCTGTTCCAGAGCGGCCGCAAACGCCAGCTGGTGCGGCTGGTGCACCGGTGTCTGTTGGCCGGGCTGGTGACGCTGCTGCTCACCATGGTCGGCGCGATGATGCTGGTGCTGGACGTCGTGCTCAGGGCGCCGATCGCGATCACGCTGACCGTCGCGGTGGCCGGATTCTTCGTCGCGCTGTGGTTCGCGCTGCCCGGGTACCGGCGGATGATCGACCGCCGCGACGGGGGTTAACCGGTGGAGATCGCGGGTAGCGCCTGACGGTGAGCCAACGAGACTACGAGGAACAGCCCGAGGCGCCCGACCTGGCCCAGGTGGTCCAGGAGGATCCGGGGGAGACACTGGTGGGTCCGCCGGACAGTGACCCGCTGGACGCCGGATACGTCCCACCGGACCGGCCCTACGTCTCCGGCGACGACCAGGCGCTGTACGGCGACGACCAGGCCCGGCGGTTGGCTCGGGAGCGCCCAGAGGTGTGGGCCGACGAGGACGCCAGCGTGGCCGACCGGGAGCCGGACCGGGCGCCGCGCCTGGTAGCCGCCGAGACCACCCCGGACACGCTCTACACCGAGCCGCTGGAGGCGACAGGCGTCGGCCTGGCCGGCGGTGCCGCCTCGGCGGAGGAAGCGGCTGTGCACCTTGTGGACGAGGACCAGGACCTGGCCGGCGATGTCGGTCCGGACGAGGCCCTCGACGATCCGGCCGTGGCCGACTACCGCGACTACGAGCGCTGAGCTGCTACGCGTCGGCCGGGTAGTCGTCGTCGTCCTCGGCGATGTCGGCGACCCGCAGCTGCTCGACCGCGTCGGCTTCCGGGACCTCCACGCCCAGCTCGGGGGGCAGCTCATCAGCCTGTTCCGCGTCTTCCGGGTAGACCGGCTGCTGCTGCTCCAGCGCATCGGCCTCGGGTAGCTCGCTGCTTGTCATGTTCCCTCCCCGTGTTGGACGGATGTGCCGCGTTCGCCGGCCAGCAGCTCGGCGGTGAGCCGGGCCAGCTCGAGCTCTTCCCTCGGCTCGACGACCAGGACCCGACAGTCCGGGCCGAGCAGGGACAGGCCGTCGGTGATCTGGTCGCGCACCTCCGGTTGGTCGAACCCGATCTCGCCGGTGAACACCAGCGCGTCCACCGAGGGCAGGCTAGCGGCCACGGCGGCGATCTCCCGCCGGGCGCGGTGGGCGAACACCGCCAGGGCGAGGGCAGCCTCCCGGTCCCCGTTCTGGGCGGCCGGCACGAGTTCTCGGGTGTCCCCGGAGCGACCGGACAGGCCGAGCAATCCGGAGCTGGTGCTGATGCCCTCCCGGACCTCGGCGGGGCTGAGCCCCGCGTGCTCGATCAGCCAGAGCAGCATTCCGGGGTCCACGCTGCCCGACCGTGTGCTCATCGACATGCCCTCGAGCGGGGTGAAGCCCATTGAGGTGTCCACGCTGCGCCCCCGGTCCACCGCCGTGGCCGAGCAGCCGCCGCCCAGGTGTGCGATGACCAGCCGAAGCCGCTCGGCGGGCCGGTCCAGTTGCTTAACCGCCTGGCGCAGCGCCCAGCCGCAGGACAGGCCGTGGAACCCGTACCGGCGCAGCCCGTACCGCTCCCGCCACTCGGCCGGCAGTGCGTACTGCGCGGCCGGCTCGGGCAGCCCGGCGTGGAAGGCGGTATCTGGGCACAGCACCTGCGCCGGCTCGGACCCCATCTCGCCGATCAGCTCGGAGACCGCCTCGATCATCCGCAGGGTGGCCGGCACGTGCCCGGGGGCGAGTGGCTCCGCGGCGCGCACCGCGGCCAGCGCGCCTTCCCCGACCCGGGTGGGTCGACGCAGCTCGGGGCCGCCGTGCACCAGCCGATGGGCAACCGCGTCCGGCGGACGGTCGCCTTTGAGCAGGGAGCGCAGCTCGTCGCGGGCGGTCGCATCGTCCGGGCGGTGCTCGAACTTGCGCTGGTCGAGCACCACAGGCTCAGCGCGGTCGGTGTCCACCAGGTGCAGCTGCAGGCTGTTCGAACCGGGGTTCACCGTCAGCACCCGCATCAGCCGGCCCACTTCCAGCCGGTGATCTCCTCGGCGTCCCGGCCTTCCCGGTGCGCGTAGGCGACCAGGTTGTCCCGGTCGGTCTCCAGCCGGCGGGCGATCCGGTCGTCGGCGCCGCGTACCCGGCGCACCGCGTCGGCGGCCAGGTCGTGGCGGGTCATCCGGTTGCAGGACAGCAGCACGTACGGCGTCGTGGTGGTGCCTTCCTCGAGGTAGCCGTGCACGTGGAACCGGTTCGGCTCGGGCCGGCCGTGCAGCAGCTCGTGCACGTCGGACGGGTAGCCGTGGAACCCGAACACCACCGGGGTGTCCGGGCCGCCGAAGCAGGTGTCGAACGCCTGCTCGGACAGCCCGCCGGGGTACCGGTCGGTAGCGCTGAGCGCCCGCAGGTCGACCACGTTGGTGACCCGCACCCGCAGTTCGGGAGCGTGTTCACGCAGCAGCTCGGCCGCCGCCAGCGTCTCCACCGTCGGAGTGGTGCCCGCGCAGGCCAGCACCAGGTCAGGCGCGCCGTCCTCAGGGTCGTCGCGATGCCCCGCCCACTCCCACACCCCGGCGCCGCGCCGCCAGTGCTCGCGGGCCGAATCCAGGTCCAGCCACTGCGGGCCGGGCTGCTTGCCGGCGACGATGAGGTTGATCCGGCCGGTCGCGGCGAGGGCATCGGCCAACACCAGGAGCACGGTGTTCGCGTCCGGCGGGAGGTACACCCTGGTGACCTCGGGACGCTTGGTGAGCAGATTGGACAGGAACCCGGGCCCCTGGTGGGAGTAGCCGTTGTGTTCCTGGCGCCAGCCGTCGGAGGTGAGCAGGTAGGTGAACGCGGACACCGGCGCCCGCCAGGGCACCCAGCGCGCCATGGTGAGGAACTTGGCGTACTGGTTGGCCATGCTGTCCACGATCGCGGCGAACGCCTCGTAGCAGGGGAACAGGCCGTGGCGCCCGGTCAGCACGTAGCCCTGCAGCCAGCCCTGGCAGAGATGCTCGGACAGCACCTCCATCACCCGGCCGCCGGGGGCGACGTCCTCGGCGTACTGCTCCAGCGGCCAGGTGAACACCCGGTCGGTCGCGCTCAGCACCGCGTCCAGCTTGTTGGACGCCAGCTCGTCCGGGCAGACGATGCGGAAGTTTCGGCTCGCCTCGGTGCCGCGGACCAGCTCGGCGAGCCAGCCACCGGCCGTCTGCATGGCGCTGGCCTGGGTCGCGCCGTGCTCCGACACCTTGACCTGGTGATCGGCCACCGGCGGCAGCGGCAGCGGACGGCGCAGCGCCCCGCCGTTGGCTTCGGGCACCGAGCCAAGCCGCAGATCGCCGTTCGGGGGCACTTCGAGCAGGTCCGGCCAGGGGCGGCCGTCGGAGTCGAACAGCTCCTCCGGCCGATAGGAGCGCAGCCAATCCTCCAGCGCGCGCAGCTGGGCCGGGTCGGAGTGCACCTCCTCGAGCGGCACCTGGTGGGCGTGGAAGGTGCCGGCGATCGGAGTGCCGTCCGGCGCGCGCTCGGGGGCGCCCATGCCCTTCGGGCTGCGCAATACGATCATCGGTGGCTTCACCCGATCCGGCCGCCCACCGACGGGGTGCTCGGCCCGCCGCGCGGTGATCTCCCGGTGCGCGACCTGCAACGCGTCGCCCAGCGCCTGGTCGTCCGCCGCGCCGGCCCCGGCGGCCCGGACCAGGATCGGCGACCAGCCGGCGCCGCTGAAGTAGTCGCGCAGGTCCTCGTCCGGCATGGCCGAGAACACCGTCGGTGAGGAGATCTTCGCCCCGTTGAGGTGCAGAATCGGCAGCACGATGCCGTCGGTTGTCGGGTCCAGGAACTTGGAGCTCTGCCACGACCCGGCCGTCGGACCGGTCTCCGCTTCGCCGTCGCCCACCACGCATGCGGCCATCAGGTCGGGGTTGTCCAGCACCGCGCCGGCGGCGGTGGCCAGCGCGTAACCCAGCTCGCCGCCCTCGTGGATCACCCCGGGGACCTGCGGCGAGAGGTGGCTGGGGAACCCGCCCGGCCAGGAGAACCGGCGGACCAGCTCGAGCATGCCCGCGCCGTCCTGGCGCAGCGCCTCGTCCCGGTCGGCGTGGCTTCCCTCCAGCCAGAGGTTGGCGTGGATGGCCGGAGCGCCGTGGCCGGGGCCGATGACCAGCAAGGTGCGTTGCCCGGTCCGGCGCACCAGACCGTTGAGCCCGGCGTAGACCAGGTTCAGCCCAGGGCAGGTGCCCCAGTGGCCGAGCACCCTGGGCTTCAGATGCGCCGAGGTCAACGGCTCGGCGAGGGACACGTTGTCCCGTAGGTAGATCATCGCCAGGGCCAGGTAGTCACACGCCCGCCGGTACCGGGCCGTCACCTCCGCGGAAACGCTTACCGCCACCCTCGTGCGATACCCATTGCTCCCCGCGCTAACCGTCGGGGTGGCGCGTCCCGCGGTCGCCGGTTTCCCACCCTCGCCGTGGGGTATAGCCCGGTGCGTGGCGCATCGAGGAGGTGGCTGCCGGTGACGGTCGACGAGCTGTTGGAGCCGGAGGCCCAGGCGTTGCTGCGACCGGCGAAGCCGGACTTCCTGCGCCCCATGTTGGCCACCCTGACCACCGACTACTTCTCCGACCCGGACTGGCTGTTCGAGCGCAAACTGGATGGGGTGCGCGCGGTGGCGGTGCGCGGCCCCCTCGGCACCGCGCTGCACTCGCGCAACCACAATCCGATGACCAAGACCTACCCGGAGCTGGTCGAGGCGCTGGACGCCAGCGCGCCGGAGGGCATGGTGGCCGACGGCGAGATCGTCGCGTTCGACGGCAACCAGACCAGCTTCTCCCGGCTCCAGGGACGCCTCGGCCTCACCGACCCTCGGCGCGCCCGCGCCACCGGCATCGCGGTCTACCTCTACCTGTTCGACCTGCTCGTGCTGGACGGCTACGACCTCACCGGGCTGGCGCTGCGCGATCGCAAGCGCATCCTACGGGCTGCCGTGCGGTTCGCCGACCCGCTGCGGTTCAGCGTGCACCGCAACACCGACGGCGAGCGGTATCTGCGGGAGGCCTGCACCTGGGGCTGGGAGGGCCTGATCGCCAAGCGCGCCGATTCGGTGTACCGCCCGGGCCGCCGATCCGATGACTGGCTGAAGTTCAAGTGCGTGCGTGAACAGGAGTTCGTGGTCGCCGGATTCACCGATCCGGCCGGCTCGCGGGTCGGCTTCGGGGCGTTGCTCATCGGCTATTACGAGCGGGACGCGCTGCGCTACGCGGGCAAGGTCGGCACCGGCTTCGACGAACGGGTGCTGCGGCGGCTGCGGACCCAGTTCGACCCGCTGCGGTCCTCCGAGTCCCCGTTCGCCGACCGAGTTCGGGAGCGGGGCGCGCACTGGCTGCGGCCGGAGCTGGTGGCCCAGGTCGGCTTCACCGAGTGGACCCGTGATGGGCGCCTGCGCCACCCCCGCTACCTCGGGTTGCGCGAGGACAAGCCCGCTGACCAGGTAGTCCGCGAGGATGCGCGGGTATAACCAAGCACCCACGGTGTGACCAAGCACCCAGCCGGAGGCGGGTGTATGCGGCCTCGGCAGGGGGTACTGACGTGATCAAAGACCCTGCGTCCACGCCGGACCGAGTGGTCCGGCGCAACGGCAGCGGCGCGGGCCGGGTCGGGAGGTAGCGGATGCGTGAGGACGAGTTCCTCGCGGAGGTCCAGGCGCGCGGCGGCCTCGGCTCGCCGGAGGAGGCGGAGCGGGCGGTCCGCGCGACGCTCGCGGTGTTGGGCTCGCGGCTTCCATCTGCCCTGCTCAGGCCACTTGCGCAGCTGCTCCCCGGCCGGCTCGGCGACGCCCTGAGCACCGTTGTCCCTGGCCAGGATGTCCCTGGCCAGGATGTGGATCACGACCGCCTGGCCGGGCCTGCCGGGCCGGTCCAGGACGGGGTCGAGCCCTGGGCGGCGGCGGACACCGCCGCTCGGATCGACCACGCCGAGGCGCAGGCCAGGTGCGAATGGGCCTAGCCGCGACGACTGGGGAACGGACGACCGGAGAACGGACGGCCACGGAGCGGACGGCTACGGAACGGACGACCGGAGAACGGACGGCTACGGAGCGGACGGCTACGGAGGGAGAGCAGACGTGAGCAGGCGCAGCGAATCCGACGTTCCCGAGGACCCCCATGTCGCCGGAGCCCGGGACACCGGCGGTCGCGAGGTGGAGGACGAGCCGGACAAGCACAGCACCACCGGGACCACTCGGGACGACAGCTATGTGGGTCGCGTCTCCGGCGAGGACGCCGGATACGCCGAGGAAACCGGCGCGGAAGCGCGCGCCCGGACGGACGACGACGAGACACCGGCGCGATAACCCCGCCGGGTCCAACGCGCCCGGCCGCGGTTGACCTATGGGCTGGGCATTGGAACGTTTTGGCTGCACAACCGGCAACTGCGAGTACGCTCACCACTCGGTCCAGCAGTGGGCCAGCCCGAGGGCCAGGAGACGGGAGCCGCTGCGTGACACCTCACTCGAGTTCGGCCCGTCGACGCGTGGGACCCGCGCGCTGGCAAACTACGCACGGCCCTCGCGAGCCCGCGCACGGCCGTCGCGGGCATGGGCCTAGCGAGCACGGCGCTAGCGGGCACGGCGCTGGCGAACACGGTCTCGGCGAGCGCGGTCCTGATCGGGGTGGTCCGGATGACTGGGGCGGCCCGGATCTGGAGGACTTCGCCGTCGAGGTGGAGTTCCTCAGCGACCGGACCCTGATGTGGGCGACCGGGGAAATTGATCTACTTACCGCGCCCAGATTGTCCGGGGAGATAGCAGCTCACCTGCTGGACGGCGCGGTTGGGCTGGCGATACTGGACCTGCGAGATCTGGCGTTCATCGACTGCCGGGGTGCCGCCGTGCTGATCGACGCCGCTATGCGCGCCCGGGAACGGGGGATCGAGCTGCGCATCGTCCCGGGTCCGGCGTTGCGCCTGCTGGACCGTCATCTCGGGCTGCGCGATCTGGTGCGGATGCCCGACGAGCACGGCTGAGGGACTTCTCCGGTCGGCCGCCTAGACACTAGGTTTCCTCCGGCCCGCCGCGGGTAGCGCAGAGGTGTGCGGCGGGGCGGCGAATTTAAGGTCCCCAGGACGGTTACGCGCTCATGGCCGCTGCGGGTCGGCGCGCTGTCGTGGGCCATCCTGGGCATGGTCGTGCTAGCCGCCGTGCTGCTGTGGATGTTGAGCAAGGTGATGGTGGTGGTCGTGCCGCTGCTCATCGCGTTGTTCCCCTCCGCCGCGCTGGCGCCGGCGCAACGCTGGCTGGTCAGCGTGGGATGGCCAAGGGCGGTGGCCGCGTCGGCGCTGCTGCTCGGGCTGCTGGCCCTGGTGGGCGGGGTGATCGCCGGGCCGATCCCGTTGCTCTCCGCGCAGTTGCCGGTGCTGGTCCAGTCCATCGGTGCCGCGGCCGGGCAGCTCCAGCAGTTGCTCGACCGGGCAACCGGCGGTCACGCCGGAGATCGGCTCGGCGGGGTGAACTCGCTGACCCAGCAGCTGTACGGCTGGCTGCTCGGCGGCGATCCGGTGTCCGGCACGCTGAGCCTTGCGTCCACCGCGCTGAACGTGCTCTCCGGTGTGGTGCTGACCATCCTGACGGTGTTCTTTCTGCTCTACCGGGGCGCCACGGTGTCGGACGTGCCGCTGGGCCTGATGCCGGCCCGGTATCGGGAAGGCGCGCTGGTGTTGGGCGCGCGGCTGTGGCACACACTGGGTACCTACGTCCGCGCTCAGCTGCTCGTCGGGCTGCTGGACGCGGTGCTCATCGGCATCGGCCTGCTCGCCCTGGGTGTTCCGCTGGCCGTGCCGCTGGCGATGCTGATCTTCGTGGGGGCGCAGGTCCCGTTTCTGGGCGCGATCGTGTCCGGATCGCTGGCTGTGCTCGTCGGCCTGGCGCACGGAGGCCTGGGACTGGCGCTGGCCGTGCTGGGTGTGGTCGCCGGGGTGGAGTTCGTGGAGGGTCACTTCCTCCAGCCGCTGATCATGTCGCGGACGACCCAGCTGCCGGCCCTCGCGGTGATCGTGTCGGTTGCGGTGGGCACCACGCTGCTGGGGGTGTTGGGCGCGCTTGTCGCGGTTCCGGCGCTGTCCATGCTGGTGGAGACGGTCCGTTTCCTGCGCCAGCGGGAGGAGGGGGGGACACCCCGACGGGTGCCCTGCCCTCGGTTGCGCGCCGCGAATCCCCGCCGGCCGGACGGAAGCAGCGCGGCGGCGGCCCCGGAGCCCGGGGCTACGGCCCGGGCCAAGGTGCCTCGGCTACGCGACGCGGGGCCTCGGTTGCGCCGGGGCCACGGGCGACTGCGCCCCGCCGACCGACGGCGGCTTTCTCGAGCCGGCCGAGGGGGCTGAACGCGGGGCCACCAGTAGGTCGCCGAGGCCGGCGGAATCCGCCGGGGCGACGGTGCTGGGCACTGCCGCCGCTGCCCGGTAACCGGGTTCTACCCAGCGGGACTCAATCAGCTGCAGGCCTAGCGGCACGGCGAGAACGGCTAACGGCACGATGGCGACCGCCCACATGGGTACGGATATAACCCGGATCTGTCGTTCTAATCCTCGATCCGCCGACCGGAGTGAGCGCGGTTCGCCGACGCCCCTACCGAGCGGCCTGGATGGTGTGCTCAGCGCGGGGCAGGGGTAGCGAGCCGTCGTTCGCCTCGGCCTCGATCGCCGGCTCGCTCTCCGCGTCCACGCCGACCAGCTCGCGGTAGACCTGGGCGGTTTCGGTAGCGATGCGTTCCCAGCTGTAGCGCCCGGTAGCGCGGTCGCGGGCGGCCATTCCCATGCCTTGGCGCTGGGTGGGGCTGTCCAGGAGCTCGCGCAACGACCGGGCGAGCCGCCGTGGCTCCGCGTCGATCAGATGAATGCCGTTGACCCCGTCGACCACCGCGTCCGCGGACTCCGGCGTACAGGCGACCACCGGGACAGCACACGCCATCGCCTCCAGGTGCCCGGTTTCGCACCGGTCGGCGCTGGCGAACGAGAGAGCCAGGTCCGCCGAGCGGAGCAGCGAAGCGCGTTGCTCCAGCCCCGACCGCCCGGCCAGCCGGATTCGACCCGCCATATCCAGGTCGGCCGCGAGCCGGCGCAGCTTCTCGGTGTCCCGCGGTGCTGGCTCACCGGGCTCTGCCGAGGCATCGACGATCACCAACTCGGTGTCGGTGAGCCCGGCGAGGGCACCGATCGTGGCCGCCGCCGCGCCGAGCGGGCCGAACAGCACCAGCCGATGGGCCATCCGCCGTTCGTCGGCGGGGCCGTCGGGGTTCAGCCGGTCGGTGTCCACCCCCGGCGGCACGACGGTCACCCGCTCCGACGGCACCCCGATCCGGGCCAGCAGGTCCTGCTCGGCATGGCTCAGTGCGATGACCCGGTCGGCGTGCTGGGCGACCGCACGCTCGGCCCGGATCTGGCTGTTCGGCACGCGCCGCTGTGTGGGCGCCGCGTGGTTGTCCAGCTGCAGCCGATGGCACGTGTGCGCTATCGGCACCGAGTGGGAGCGGGCCGCGAGGTGGGTAGCCAGGCCGGCTAGCCAGGTATGGCTGTGCACCACGTCCGGCGCCGATCGGCTCAGCTCCCGGCCGAGCTCGTGCACGAAGGCACCCAGGTGTGTGATCGCGTCCGCTTCGCTGAGTGCGGTCGGCGGCCCGGCGGGCAGCTCGACGGTCCGGTAGGCGGCCTCGCCCGGTCGGCCCTGTGCGCCCTCCTGCCGACGGGCGTACACCACGACCTGGTCGCCCTGCTCGGCGAGTGCCGTGGCCAGGGCCGGCACGTGCCCGTCCGGCCGGATCAGCTCAATGGATTCCGGTGAGCCGGAGAACGACACCAGACCCACCCTCATACCTGCACTCCACTGCCGGTGGCGGTGGATTTGTGGTGATCAAGGCCGAGGTGATCGCCCGGGAATGTCGCCCACTCCGGTGCCCCTGGCGAGACAGCTTTACCGACAGACATTTCGCACTCCCGCTGTAGGCATGGTCGTCTGCATTGCCGTCTGCCGCTGACCAGCGAAGAGCTGGCGAAGGCGGGACAGGCACGTCCCGGAGCAGCGGGTTCGGCTCGGGCAAATCCAGCATGGCCGGGCACGGGGAGGAGTGCAAGCGCTGGGCGGCGCGCGCTGTCGGGGCTCCTCACCCTGCCCGAACTCCGGGCCACCGCGTCGTGCGGCATCTGGATCGCGGCGCTGGCCAGCGATCCGTAAGCCGGGCCGGCCTTACCAGCCGAGCCGCTCAGATCGGTTTCAGCGGGTCGTGGCCCAGGGTCATCAAGCGCCGCCGCCACGGCGCGTCGCCCGCCGTGGGCTCCGGGTCGGTGCCCCGCTCCCGCTCGATCCGGCGCACCACACGGCGCATCAGCGCGGCGTCCTCGGCGGTCACATCCGAGCGGCGCTTGCCGAGCAGCCGCAGCACGTGTTGGCCGGTATCACTTCCCGACTGATCGGGGAGCTCTTCGTGGTCGGGCTCCGCGGAGCGGGTACGCAACCAGTCCCGCAGCTCCCGCGACGACATGTTCACCAGCCGGTGAAAGTCGTTCCAGAGATCATCATCGACGTTCGTTGCGGTAGCCATGGGGTCGGGTGCCCTTTGGGCTCGGGGGACAAACGCGGGTTGCCGGCTCGGGCTCAGCTCTCATCCCGCATCTGCGTGCGTAACTGGGTGAGGGTCTGCGCGAGCAGCCGGGAGACGTGCATCTGGGAGATGCCAATCCGCGTGGCGATCTGTGTCTGGCTCATGTTGCCGTAGAAGCGCATCATCAGGATGCCGCGCTCCCGCTCGGGCAGGGCTTCGAGCAGCGGACGCAGCGCGTGCTGGTCCTCCACGAATTCCAGCTCCGGGTCGAGCTCACCGAGCTGGTCACCGACGCTCGCGCTGCCGTCCGCCTCGGGCGAGATTTGCTCGTCCAGCGAGCAGGCCCGGTAGGCGCCGGACGCCTCCAGACCCTCCAGCACCTCGGCCATGGAGATGCCCAGCAGCTCGGCGATCTCACTGGGGCGGGGGGCGTGCCCGAAGCGCTGGGACAGCTCGGAGATCGCCGCGTTGATCGAGACATGCAGATCCTTGAGCCGGCGGGGAACCCGCATCGACCAACCCCGGTCCCGGAAGTACCGGCGTACCTCGCCCTGCATGGTGGGCACCGCGAAGGCCAGGAAGTCGCTGCCGAAATCGGTGCGGAACCGGTCGATCGCGAAGATCAGGCCGAGGGTGGCGACCTGGATCAGGTCGTCCAACGGCTCGCCCCGGTTCACGAAGCGCCGCGCGATGTGCCGGGCCACCGGAAGGTATCCGCTGACCAGCTCGTCGCGCAGCTGGTACCGGCGTGGATCGGTCGGCGCCAGCGCGGCGTACTCCGCCAGCAGCGGGCTCAGGTGCGCGTACTCCGCGTCCCGCGCCGGGGTGTTGCTCGGTGACGCGCGCTGCCGCGGTGCGCCGCTGTCCTGCCCCCGATGCCGCCGCGCGGGCATCTGCAGCCGCGTCGGGACCGAGTCGCAGATCTCGCCCGAGGGGTGCCGGAACGCGTACATGGCCGGGGATGTACCCGCGAGACAAAGGGGTATACCTGACGGGGCGGCGAATTTGCTCAACGGTCACCAGGGCTCCGCTGGGAGCCGCTGGCCCACCGCCGCTCCGGCCGGGATGATCGGGCCATGTCTGATGGCTCCGAAATGAGCGCGAGTCGGCGCGCGGTGCGCACCCGGTTCCTCGCCGTGGACACGTCCAACGTCGCCGATGCGCTCGACGAGCGCGGCCTGCCGCACCAGGGGTTACGCTCCGATATCGGGCCGCTGTCCGGGGAACGGCTGGCCGGCTGGGCCTACACGATCGAGGGGGAGTCCGTCGCGTACTCGGGCTCCGGCGATCCGGCCAAGATGCGGGCCTGCGGCGAGATCGGCCAGGACGAGGTTTCGGTGTGGGCGGGTGGCGGCGAGGGCATCTGCTACTTCGGCGAGTTGATCGCGCTCGGGATGGCCGAGCGGGGCTGCGTCGGCGCGCTGCTGGACGCCGGCGCGCGGGATGTGCGTTGGTTGCGCGAACACGGGTTTCCGGTCTTCGCCCGGTACCGCACACCGATCCAGTCGATCGGCCGATGGCGGGTCACCGGCTGGCAGCGGCCGGTCCGACTGCCCGGGGCGACGAGCCGGTGGGTGCCGGTGCGCCCCGGCGACTTCGTGCTGGCCGACGCCGACGGAGCGCTCATCGTCCCGGCCGAGGAGGTGGAGCCGGTGCTCACCAGGGCGGAGGAGTTGACCGAGGTTGAGGCGCGGATCCGCACGGCGTTGGGCGAGGGCAGCACGCTCGCCGAATGCCTGGAGAGATTCGGCCACGTGTAGCGGGTCGGTCGACGGCGGTCAGCCGACGGCCCGCTCCAGTGCGCTCAGCTCGGCGTCCAGGTGGTCGATCAGCCGCTGCAGGCCGGGCACGCTGCGCCGGCAGCCGACAATGCCGAAGGCGAGCTTGTCCACGTAGCTGGTGAGCGTGATGTTCACCGCCTGGCCGTCCATCGGGATGGACAGCGGGTAGGTCTCCAGCAGCTCGGCACCGTCCCAGTACCGCACCTCCCGGCTGCCCGGCACGTTCGAGATGATCAAGTTGAACGGCGGCGGGGTGTGCCGGCCCACCCCGGGGATCGGGGCCAGGATCACCCCGCCGACCAGCAGCGAGCTCAACGCCAGGACTTGCGCGGGGGTCATCCCGCGCAGCATCGCCTTGCCGGCCCGGGTGGAGGCCCGGATTCGGGAGAGCCGGGTTGCCGGGTCGCTCTCCTCGGTGGCCAGGTCGCACAGGATCGCGCCGACCGCGTTGCCCGCCCCGCCGGCTCTCGCACCGCCAGCGGGGGAGCCTCCGGATTTCGACTCCGCTCCGGTGCCGCGCAGGGAGACCGGGAGCATGGCCACCAGCGGCTGGGCCGGGAGCGCATCGTGATCCAGCAGGTACCGCCGCAGCGCTCCGGAGGTCATGGCCACCGCCACGTCGTTCACCGTGGCGTCGGCGGCCCTGCCGATCGCCTGGACCCGCTGCAGGGGCCAGGACTGCCCGACGAATCGGCGAGCCCCGCCGATCGGGACGTTGAACATCGTCGCCGGCGCGTCGAACGGGCGCGCCGCGGCGCTGTCCCTCGCCATGCTCAGCAATGCCTGGGCGACCGTGGGCGGGGTGCTGACCACCTCGGTGGCGACCCGCGCCGCGTCCCGCACCGCGTCCAAGGCGGCCCCGAGGACGCTGGCGGAGCCATTGGTCTCGCCGCGCCGGGTGGACGTCCGTGGCCTGGGTGCCCACGGGGGAGCGGCGTGGGCGTCCGGGTCGGTGGGCAACCCCCGGGTCAGCACCCGCATCGCGGACACGCCGTCCATCAGCGCGTGGTGCACCTTGGTGTACGCGGCGAAGCGGTTCTCCGACAGGCCTTCGACCAGGTGGAACTCCCACAGCGGGCGGTGCCGGTCGAGCAGCGATCCGTGCAGCCGGGACACCAGGGCCAACAGTTCCCGCACCCGTCCCGGCCGGGGCAGCGCGGAGAGCCGGACGTGGTAATCCAGCTCGATGTCCAGATCGTCCGCCCACGCCCACTGGCCCAGCGTCGCCGGCGAGCGGTGCGGCCGACGCCGCATCGCCGGGGAGACCTCGGACTCGATGAGCAGCCGCCGGTAGAAGTCGGAGACGTACTCCGGTCCGCAACCGTCCGGCAACCGGAACAACTGCAACCCGGCTACGTGCGTCGGATGCTCTCGCGACTCGCCGAGCAGAAACATCGAGTCCGTGACCGCCATAGGCATGCCGCATGGTCGTTTGCTGTCGGCGTGCTGTCAACGGTCCAGGCCGCCGGAGGATCCGCTTCGAGGTGGATCCTGGTCGTCGTCGGGCCCGGGCACCAGGACCACCGGGCAGGTCGCGTGGTGAGCGCAGCGCAGCGCCACCGAGCCGACCAGGGCGCTGGCCAGCGCGCTGCGCCCTCGGTTGCCCAGCACCAGCAGGTCGGCGCCCTTGGCCAGCTCCACCAGCACGCTGGCGGGGTCACCGCTGGCCACCTCGGCGCTCACATTGCCCACCAGGCTGCCGTTCGGTAGCTCCTCGAGCGCCTCGTCCATCCACTCCCGGGCCCGCGCTTCGAACTCCTCGCTGGGGAACACCGGCACCGGGCCGAACTGCACCAGCTCCTGCCACACCGCGACCGCCAGAACCCGGCGCTGCCCGCCGGCTTGGTCGATCGCCCAGCGCAGGGCCGCGCGGGAAGGTGGCGACCCGTCGACCCCGACGACCAGCGAGGGCGACGAGGCGGGCTCCGGGTCCGAAGCAAGATCCGCCGCGGTCTCGGTGGCCGCCGTCTCGCCGGCCGCCGTCTCGCTGGCCGCGGTCTGGGTGCTCGCAGAATCAGCGGTGCTCATGGCGCGGTTGTACCCCTGGTGCACCGACCGCACACCAGCCGGGACTTCCGCGCCGGCGCCGGCGTCGCCTGCCCCATCTACCGAGGTCCTAGCTCTGGACGGTGCGGGTCAACCGGCGCAGCGAGCGGCGTTCCTGCTCGGTGTATCCACCCCAGACACCCTCGGCGATCCCGGACTCGAGCGCCCAGTCACGGCACTGCTCGACCAGCGCGCAGCGGGCACAGATCGCCTTGGCCCGGGCCACCTGATCTTTGCTGAACTTCCCGTCGCCCAGTGGGAAGAACAGCTCCGGGTCCTGGTCTCGGCACGCGGCCGCCGTCCAGTCGACATGTCGCGGGGTCATGTGCGCCATCCCGGCGAAGACGACGTTGGCGCGGGCCGCCGCCATTCCTGTCTGTTCATCGAAGTCCCTTGTTCCGATAACGGCATCGCAGGGGTTCTTCCCCCGTGCGCGAGGGTGAAACCCCAGGTCGCGGAACAATTCGGGATCGGAAGGGGCGCGGTTCTGGACTGGCTTTGCGCCACGCCTCCGGCCCCCGCGGCCGGCGCTCTGGCCACCCTCGGGTTGCCCCCGGCGCGCCCGGGGTACTGGATAAATGCCGGTCAGGACTGGAGGGAGCGAGATGACGCGGGATAGGCGGGGCGGGAGCGGTGGCGATGAATGAGGGTTTCGGATCTGATCCGGGATCCTTCGACGACTTTCTCGCCCAGGTGTTCGGCGGCGCCGGCGATCCGCCCGGTCCGACCTACCGGGTGGACCTCTCCGACTTGATGACCGGGCCGACCAAAGCCATGGTGACCTCGGCCGCCGAGTATGTCGCCGAGCGCGGCTGCGACGACCTGGGTGCCGAGCACCTACTCTGGTCCGCCACCCGGATCGGCGTGCTCGCGAACTTGCTCCGGGCGGCCGGTGCCGATCCCGACGAGCTGGCCCGACAGATTTCCGAGCTGTCCCCGACCGGCCCGCTGATGCACCAGCCGCCGGCGCTGGCCCCGTCGGCAAAACGGGCGCTGCTGGACGCCTACCACATCGCACAGGCGACCGGCACCGGCTACGTCGATCCCGCTCATGTCCTGCTCGCGCTGTGCGCCAACGCCGAGTCCCCGGCCGGGCGCCTGCTGCATGCCGCGCGGGTCACTCCGGACTCGCTGCAACGCGCCGCCGTCGCGTCCGAGCTCGGTGAGCAGCTCGGTGAGCAGTTCGGTGAGCAGTTCGGTGAGCAGTTCGGTGAGCAGTTCGGTGAGCAGAGCCCGGCCGGGTACGGCCGCCCGCCCCCCGGCGGATCGACGACGCCAACCCTGGACGCCTTCTCGGTGGACCTGACCGAGGCCGCCCGGCAGGGGCGGCTGGACCCGGTGATCGGCCGGGTCGAGGAGATCGAGCAGACCATCGAGGTGCTGTCCCGGCGCACCAAGAACAACCCCGTGCTGATCGGCGAGGCGGGGGTGGGCAAGACCGCCATCGTGGAGGGGATCGCCCAGCGCATCGCCGACGCGGAGGTCCCCGAGACGCTGGCCGGCTGCCGGGTGGTGCAGCTGGAACTGTCCAGCATGGTCGCCGGGACGCGGTACCGGGGCGACTTCGAGGAACGGATCAGCAAGGTCATCGACGAGGTGCGGGCGCACGCCGACCAGCTGATCGTGTTCATCGACGAGCTGCACACCGTGGTGGGCGCGGGCACCGGCAACGAGGGCGGCGGGATGGACGCGGCCAACATCCTCAAGCCGGCCCTGGCCAGGGGCGAGCTGCACGTCATCGGGGCGGCGACGCTGGAGGAGTACCGGCGGCACGTGGAGCGGGACGCGGCGTTGGAGCGGCGCTTCCAGCAGATCCTGGTCCCCGAGCCGTCGGTGGCCGACACCGTTCGGGCGTTGCGCGGGCTGCGGGACCGCTACGAGGCCCACCACCAGGTGCGCTACACCGATGAGGCAGTGCGGGCCGCCGCCGAGCTGTCCGACCGTTACCTGCCCGACCGCTTCCTGCCGGACAAGGCCGTCGACCTGATCGACCAGTCCGGCGCGCGGGCCCGGCTGCGCACCAGGACCCCGGCCAAAGAGCTGCGGGAGCTGGAACAGCGCGCCGAAAGGCTCAAGCGGGCCAAGGACGAGGCGGTCGCGGCGGAGAACTTCGAGGAGGCCTCCGCCCTGCGTGACCAGCTGGCCGAGCTCGACCGCGCGCTGCACGCGGCGCGCGACGGCGGAACCGGCGGGGTTCCCGAGGTGGGCGAGGGGGACATCGCCGACGTGGTGGCCAGGGCGACCGGTATCCCGGCGGCCCGGCTTACCGAAGCCGAGCGGGACCGGCTGGTGCGGCTGGAGGACCAACTACGGCAGCGAGTGGTCGGCCAGGACGAGGCGGTCCGGGTGGTCGCCGAGGCGCTGCGCCGCTCCCGCGCCGGCGTGGCCGAGCCGAACCGCCCGGTGGGCAGCTTCCTGTTCCTGGGCCCCACCGGAGTGGGAAAGACCGAGCTGGCCAAGGCGCTGGCCGCGAGCCTGTTCGGCGATGAGCACCGGCTGGTCCGGGTGGACATGAGCGAGTACACCGAGCGGCATACGGTCAACCGGTTGCTCGGCGCCCCGCCCGGTTACCTGGGCTATGACGACTCCGGGCAGCTCACCGAGCAGATCCGCCGGAGGCCGTACTCGGTGGTGCTCCTGGACGAGATGGAGAAGGCCCACCCCGAGGTGTTCCACACCTTGCTGCAGGTACTCGACGACGGCCGGTTGACCGACGGCCACGGCCGTACCGTCAACTTCCGGAACACCGTGATCATCATGACCAGCAACGTCGGGTCGGATGCGCTGGCCAGCACCGCGCCTCTCGGGTTCGGCGCCGGCAACAGCGACGAGGAAGCGGTCCGCGCCAAGATCATGGGCCGGCTGCGGGAGACCTTCCGGCCGGAGTTCCTGAACCGGGTGGACGAGATCGTGCTGTTCCGCCGGCTGGAGGACGACGAGCTGCGGGTGATCACCGACCTGCTGCTGGGCGAGCTGCGCGCCCGGGTGGAAAAGCTGGGCGTCCGGGTGCACGCCGAGCCGGATGCGCTGCGCTGGCTGGCGAAACGCGGCCGGCAACCCGAGTTCGGGGCGCGGCCGCTGCGCCGGGCCATCCAGCGCGAGATCGGCAACCGGCTGTCCGGGATGTTGCTGGACGGCCAACTGCAGCGCGGTGACCAGGTGCGCATCGGGCTGGCCGACGATCAGCTGACCTTCCACCGGGCCACCGAAGGCGCCTGACCCGAGAATCCGACTCGGCCGAGCCCGCGCGCGCCTTCGGACGGGTCAGCGCCTGGCCAGGATTCCCTGGATGAACGCCGCCTGCCCGGCGTGCTGGAGATCGTCGGACAACACGCTGACCAGCCGGACACCCATGGTCACCGGGGGATCCCACGACCCGTCCACCACGGTGTCCAGGTCCTCGTCCCGCAGGCCTCGCACGAAGCGGAGTGTCTGCTCGTGCACCGCGTCGTAGTAACCGGTGAGCAAGTCGGCGCTTTCCACCCGCACCTGGGCCACCTGGGCGCTGCTCTGCCCGTAGCCGAGCTCGCCGGGCGGGAACGGCAGCCCAAACCGGTCGGCCCAGCCACCGGCAGTCCAGGCCTGCTCGGTTCCCGCCACCCCGGCGACGTGGTCATCCTGAACCCGGGTGAGGTGCCAGACCAGCCAACCGATCGAGTTGGCTTCCTCGTCCAGGCGTACCGCCAATTCCTCCGGCGTCAGCCCGGTGACCGTGCGGTGCACGATCTCCCGGACCCGGCCAAAGGCGTCCGCCAGCAGCGCCGCGCTATTCATCGCCCTCCCTCGGAGTGTGCCGAGCCGCGTCGACTCGTTCCCAGACAGGCTAGAGGCGGGCGCCGACAATTCCCGGCTTGACCCTCACGCGGGGCCTCCCGGCCACCGCCGTCGCCGGCAGAGCCGCCACTACCGGTGAGACCAGCTCGGGTGACTTTGTGTTGACGTTGATCTGGCCGCCGTAGAAGGTTGCAGCCATGGCTGAGGTCGACAGCGTCAGGGTCTTCAGGGGGATCTACGGAGGTTTCGCTCTCGCGATGAGCGAAGCCGAAGGAGGAATCCATTTCGAGGAGCTTCCATCATCCGACGAGATCGCGAACGAGGCATTCAAACTGTCGCACGAGGTAATAGCCGATGATGCCCGGGAGGTAATGCCGGGCGCGCAACAGGAATTCACCGCGCTGACAATCGCGCTGGCGGTCTTGGAACATGGGGGTCGCGCCGACGGGATCACCAAGGAATCGGTCAGCGACACCCTGAAGAGCGTGTGGGCACTCATCAACAACCGGTGGGCCCAGGACGCCGACTAGACGCCGGCCCCGGCTGGTGCCGCGGGCCGCACCCGCGATAACCGGCGGCTATGGCAATGGATATTGGCGATCCGCTGGGCACCGGCCGACGATGCAGGTATGCGAGCTCTGCTACATGATCCCGCCGCACCACGCGGTGTGCGGCTCGGCGACACCAATGAACCCACGCCTGGTCCCCGGCAGGCGCTGATCCAGGTGACCGCGACCTCGCTCAACTTCGGCGAGGTGGCTTTCCTGGCCGATCACCGCAAGCCCGGCGAGGTCGCCGGCTGGGACGCGGCCGGTGTGGTGCTGGCCGGCGCGGAAGACGGGTCCGGTCCTCCGCCGGGTGCCCGGGTGGTGACGTTCGGCTGGGGCGGTGGGTGGGCTCAGCGGCGCGCGGTAGATACCGGCGAGCTGGCCGTGCTGCCGGACGGCGTGGATGACGTGTCGGCGGCCGCGCTGCCGGTCGCCGGGGTGACCGCGCTGCGGGCGGTGCGTCGGCTGGGTGCGGTGGTAGGCCGCCGGGTGCTGATCACCGGCGCGTCCGGTGGAGTCGGCCGGTACGCGGTGCAGCTGGCCGCCCGGGCCGGTGCGCACGTGGTGGCCTCGGTCGGGCGTCCAGAGCGGGGCGAGGGCCTGGCTGAGTTGGGCGCGGCCGAGGTGACCGTGGGTCTCGACCAGGCGCCCCCGTTCTACGGCGTGATCGACAACGTCGGTGGTGCGCTGCTCTCCGAGGCGTACGAGCTGCTCGAGCCGGGCGGGTTGGCATTGAGCGTGGGGATGGCCTCGCTGGCACCCACCACGATCAACTTTGAGCGGGCCCGGTTGAGTAACCCGGGCAGCCGGGTGGAGGCATTCGTGGCCGGCTCGAGTCTCGGCGCCGACCTGGCGTACCTGGCCGACCTGCTGTCCGCCGGTGAACTGGATGCGCAGGTCGGCTGGCGCGGCGGGTGGGAGCGGGCCGACGAGGCGATCGAGGCGCTGCGCGGCCGGCGGGTGCTGGGCAAGGCGGTGCTGGAGGTGCCGGGCTGAGGCCGGGCCAGCGGCGGGGCGGGCTCGCCGATGTCCGGACACGACCTGGTTCAGGGGCGCCCCGGGCTCGGCGGCGGGCTCGGCGGCGGGCTCGGCCGCGCGGCGGGTTCGGAGCTCTCGGTGAGCGAGTAGAAAATGATCCGCGCGCCGTCATCCGCGCCGCTGCTTTTCTCGCCCTGCTGGTAGGCGCCGGCCTGGAAACGGACCGTGGCGTTCCGGAACACCGTCGGGATCGGGGCGGTGATCTTGGGGTGCCGCGGACCGTAGCTCGCGGAGACGGTGACGTTGCCGTCGCCGGTGTCGCTGATCGTGTAGTCGAACCGGGCACCGAGTGGCAGGCCGGTCAGCAGCGGGTAGTTGTCCGAGGCGGAGCCGCTCTGGCCCTTCTTCACCACCACCCGGAGCCCTCCCGCCGTGTAGTGCAGCATGACGAACGAGACCGAGCTGATGTCGTCGGCGCCGTGGATCTGGCCGATGATGACGTCCTGGTTCTCCCGGGGCGCCTGCGCCACCGCCAGCGACGCCCGCAGGATGCGCGGGCTGGTGCCGGCCTTGAAGTGGTTGAGGCTGACCAGCTCGGTACGCGGGTGGGTGGAGTTCGGCGTGGTCACGCCGTCCACCGGGGCCCAGAAGTTGAGACTGCCGTCGACGGCGCGGACCAGCCACGGCGGCACGCTGTCCGCCGGCTCGACACTGGCCGCGGTGCCCTTCTCGCTGGCCTGGGGGAGGGTCAACTTCCAGCCGGCAAGGTTCACCGGCCCGACCTGGCCGAGCTCCAGCAGCGGCTGAGGTACGCCGGGCTGGGGCATGCCGGGCCATGGCCCGCCCGACTGGGGCGCGTCGGGCTCTGCGATGCCGGGCTCGGGCATCGCGGGCGGGGGCATGGCGGGGGGCTGGGGAGGGCTTGGCGGTGGAACGGGAGGCTGAGGCACGCTTGGCGGGGGAACCGGAGGCTGGGGCATGCCGGACCATGGCGCGCCCGACTGGGGCGCGCCCGGCTGGGGCGAGGGGAACCAGGGGCCCGTCGCGCTCGTCGAGGGGGGTGACTGGCCGTCCTGGGGGTTGGCGCTGTCCTGGGAGTTGGGTGCGCCCGGTAACACGATAATGATCACGGAGAGGGCGCCGGCCAGCGGACCGGTCATGGCTTGGCCATGCGGGTGATCCGGGCGTCATCCATGAACACTTGTCTTCCCCTGCTCTCGCTGTCCTCGCTCTCCGGCGCGCGGCTGCTGGCCGCGTGTGGATCTCCATCCTGCGGCAGCCACCCCTCGGACCGGGGCAGAACGGCGAAATCGGCTGAGCCGCGTGTCGCGTCGAGGATTCCGCGGTGCGCCACCCGCCGGCGGGGACGTGGCACGGCCTCGGCCGGGTCGATCCGGGTCAGATCAGGAAGCTGACCTGCTCCTGGTTGCCCACCAGCGCGCGCCCGTAGATCTCCCGGCTGAGCTCCGTACCCAGGCTCGGGTGGCGCGCCGCCGTCTCAAGATCGCGCCAGAACCGCTGAATCGGGTTAACGCTGGCGAAGGCGCTGCCCCCGGCCACATTGAGCAAGAGATGTACCGCCTGACGCAGGCACGCCGTGGCGTGGCCGATGTCCATCCGCACCCGGGCCCGCGCGGTGGGCTCCAGCGGCGTCTGCCCGGCGGCGGCCCGGTCCAGGTAATCGGCGGAGCGGAAGAGGTGCAGCTGAGCTGAGTCGATGAGATTGGCCGCGTCCGCCAGGTTTGCCTGGATGCTCGGCGAATCCGCGAGGTGCGAATAGGTCGAACCCGCCATGGGCTTACCGGAGGTTATGACCTCCATTGTCTGATCGAAGACGGCCCGCGCCATGCCCAGCATCGGGCCGGCCAGGGTGAGCGCCAGGGAACCGACCGGAATGCGGTAGAGCGGCTCGATCGGGCCGGTGGGGCCGGCGATCAGGGAGGCGAATGGCCGCATTCGATGGTGCGGCACAAAGAATCGCTCGCCGATCAGGGTATGGCTGCCGGTACCCCGCATGCCGGCCATATCCCAGGTGTCCCGGATCGCCAGGTCGTCCATGGGCACGATCGCCATCGCCTGGTCGATCACCTCGCCGCTGTCGTTCACTACCGGGATGCCGAGCGCCGCCCACCGTGCCTGGTACGAACCCGACGCCCACGACCACCGTCCGCTGACCAGTTGTCCGCCGTCCACCCGCGTGGCGGTGAGGCCCACGCCGTTGAACGATCCGCACAGCGGTATGTCCGGACTGTTGCCCCAGAGTTCGCGCCGCACATCGGCACCGAACGATGCGGCAATGTGTTGCGCGCCGTAAGAAATGGCCACGATCCAGGAGCTGGACGGACAGGCCCGCGCCAACTCGGCGGCGATTTCCAGGCAGGTGGCCAGGCTGGCTTCGTGGCCCCGGTACGCGCGCGGCACCCCGAGCCGGAAAAGCCCGGCGCCCCGCAGCGCGGCGGTGCTTTCCTCGGTCAGCCGGCTTGCCCACTCGGCTCGCTCGGCGTTCTCCCGCAGGACGGGCGCCAATTTAGCCGCCGCGTCCAGAAGATGTCCGGGAGATGCCCGCCCCCCACCGATGTCGCCCAGGCCTGAACTCATCGGAGCGTGAGCTGTTCGGGCACCATCAAGTCATACTGGCCCGACGGTGTCGATATTCGGTCAACACGCCGGCACCGGCGTCAGGGCGTTCGCGCCCCGACAGTTTCGGCGGTGCGCAGGATCGCCGACCAGGTGTCCACCGGCAGCGGAATGCCCTCGGCCAACCGTCTCGACCGGGCCAGCTGCTCGGCATCGCCGGGCAGCAGCACGGGCGACGTCGGGTCGACCGGCCGGGCGGAGAGTACCCATTCCAGGTACTCCAGCCCGATCCGCTCGAACTCCTCCTGGGTACCGAGCAGCGAGGGCGACAGGTAGATCGAGAGCATTCCGTTGGCGATGCCACCGCCCGCGGTACCGCCCGGTCCGGCGCCGCCGCCACCGGTGAGCGCGCCGCCGAGCAGCTCGCACATCAGCGCGAGGCCGGATCCCTTGTGCTCGCCGAAGGCCCGCAGCGCTCCGGTCCCGCCGGACGGACGGCGCAGGTCGGTGCTCTGGTAGTCGCCGTACAGCACCCTGGGGTCGCCGGAACGCCGACCGTCCTCGCTGATCAGCGCGTCCGGCGGCAGCGGTTTGCCGCCGAACGAGGCCACCTGCACCTTGCCCTCGGCGACCAGCGAGGTGGCGAAGTCGAGGATCACCGGCCGGTCCGGCAGCGGTATGCCGACCGAGAACGGCGCAGTGGAGAAGCGCCGGTCGACCCCGCCGAACGGGGCCACCAGCGCGGACCCGGCGACGTTCACGAAGTGGATCGCGATCAGCCCGGCGTCGACGGCGGCTTCGGAGTAGGAGCCGACCCGCCCGATGTGCCCGGCGTTGCGCAAGGCCACCACGCAGGTGCCGTGCTGCCGGGCGCGCTCGATGCCCAGCGCCACCGCCTGCGGCGCGACGGTCTGGCCGAACCCGAATTTCCCGTCCAGCACGGCGAACGACCCGCCGTCGGTCACCACCTCCACTGTCTGCCCCGGCACCACGAAGCCGGATCGCAGCCAGTCGATGTACAGCGGCACGCGGACCACGCCGTGGCTGTCGTGCCCGGTCAAGTTGGCCTCGACCAGCTGCTTGGCGATCCGCGCGGCCTCGTCGCCGTCGCATCCAGCGGCGGCGAAGATGTCCCGCACGGTCGACTCCAGCTCGCCGGCCGCAATCACGTGCACCTGGTCGGTTCCTGCTCGGTCTACTTCGCTGCTTCCCACCGGTCCAGCATGTCGGTCCCACCCCGCCCGGTGCACCACGGGGGTTCGCCTGTCGGGCCTGAGCCGGCAGCTGGCGCTGGCCGTGCCCGCGCCGTCCTCGCCCCAGCGGGGTCAACGCCGCACGGCTGGACTGCGCGCCCGGGTCGCTGCACGGGGCAGCCGGCCACGGTTGGCTGGTCTACCGAGGGGCAGCGCCAGCGGTAGGTGGGCCTGGCGCTGCCCGTGCGGGCGGGGTGCTCGCTGGGAGCGGTCGAATCGGGTGATGGAGGTTCCATGACTGACGTTCGATCACCGGCGCCGATCGGCACCCGACCCTACCCCGCGCGGCCGGGGGTCAAGGGCGCGTCATTGGTGCGGTTCCTGCACACCACGGATCCGAAGGACATCGGGATCCTGTATTTGACGACTTCGTTCGGATTCTTTATGGCCGGCGGGGCGATGGCGATGTTGATGCGGGCCGAGCTGGCCCGCCCCGGCCTGCAGTTCCTTTCCCCGGAGCAGTACAACCAGCTGTTCACCATGCACGGCACAATCATGTTGCTGCTGTATGCGACGCCGATTCTGTTCGGTTTCGCTAACTACATCTTGCCGCTGCAGATCGGCTCCCCGGATGTGGCATTCCCTAGGTTGAACGCGTTTTCCTACTGGTTGTTCCTGTTCGGTGGGCTGACTGTGATGGCCGGGTTCCTGACCCCGGGCGGCGCTGCCGATTTCGGCTGGACCGCGTACACCCCGCTCTCCGGGAATGCGCACAGCCCCGGCGTGGGCGCCGATTTGTGGGCGATGGGCCTGGTGGTGGCGGGGTTGGGCACCATCCTGGGCGGCGTGAACATGCTGACCACGGTGATCTGCCTGCGCGCGCCCGGTATGACCATGTTTCGGATGCCTATCTTCACCTGGAACATCTTCATCACCACGATCCTGATCCTGATCGCGTTCCCGGTGCTCACCGCCGCCCTCCTCGGCTTGGAGGCCGACCGCCACCTGGGCTCCCACGTGTTCGACCCGGCCAATGGCGGCGCGATTTTGTGGCAGCACATGTTCTGGTTCTTCGGCCACCCCGAGGTGTACATCGTGGCATTGCCGTTCTTCGGCATCGTGACCGAGGTAATACCGGTGTTCTCGCGTAAGCCCCTTTTCGGTTACAAAGCGATGGTCTATGCGACGATTTCGATAGGCGGGCTCTCCGCCGCGGTATGGGCGCATCACATGTTCGCCACCGGCGCCGTGCTGTTACCCTTCTTCTCCTTGACCACGTTCCTGATTGCCATCCCGACCGGTATCAAGTACTTCAACTGGATCGGCACCATGTGGAAGGGCAAGATCACCGTCGAGGCGCCGATGCTGTTCGCGATCGGTTTCCTGGTCACCTTCCTACTGGGCGGCCTGACCGGCATCATCCTTGCCTCCCCGCCGGCGGACTTCCATGTCCATGACACCTATTTTGTAGTGGCGCACTTCCACTATGTGCTGTTCGGCACAATCGTGTTTGCCACCTACGCGGGCATCTATTTCTGGTTCCCGAAAATGACCGGCCGGATGATGGATGAGACGCTGGGCAAAGTGCACTTCTGGCTGACCTTCATCGGCTTCCATGGCACCTTCTTGGTGCACCACTGGCTGGGGAACGAGGGCATGCCGCGTCGCTACGCCGACTATTTGCCCACGGACGGGTTCACGGGGCTGAACACGCTGTCGTCCATCTTCTCCTTCGTGTTGGGCGCCTCCACGCTGCCGTTCATCTGGAACGTCTTCCGCGGCTACCGCTACGGCCGGGTGGTCACCGTGGACGACCCGTGGGGTTACGGCAACTCGCTGGAGTGGGCCACCAGCTGCCCGCCGCCCCGGCACAACTTCACCGAACTACCCCGGATCCGCTCCGAGCGCCCGGCTTTCGAGCTGCACTACCCGCACCTGGTCGAGCGCTTCCGGACCGAGGCGCGCATGTCCCGGCACCGCCCCACTCCGTCGGAGGTGACCACCGCCGCCGTGGCGCCGGAGACCCTGCCCAAGGGGGATCCGAGGGAGCGCTGAGGTCAAGCGCCGACATGCGCGGCACCGCTGTCGATTTCCACCGCACACGCCGTCGGCGCGCGGCACACATGTTGGAACCTATGTGCGGAGGGCCGAAGCTGTGTGCGGTGCGGCGGCGATCCGCCAGCCACCGTCCGGGAGGCGTGCGAGGTCGGCGGTGGAGTCTCCGCTGTCGACGCCACCGTCCAGGTTGACCTGCAGGTAGCGGAACCGGAGCACGGCCGCCTGAGGGTGGTCCGGGGGCTCGATCGTGCCTATGAGCCATCCGTTCGTCACCGGGCCGCCGCCGTAGTGGGCGGTGACCGTGGCACCCTCCAAGTCGAAGCAGAACACGGTGTCCAAGCCGATCGGTGCGGTGGTCGCGGCGAGGACCGTGCGCATGAGAGCGCTGTCCAGGACTTGGTTGGCGCCCAGCCGTTCCAAGACCGCGGCGATCTCCGGGACGGTTTCCTCGGGAACTCCGTAGAAGTCAAAGATCCCGCCGCGCTCCCGGTTCTGGCCGCAGACAACGAACAGGCCGCTGCCGGTCGCGGCCTTGATCCGCGACGCCAGCCACCCCACGAAGCCGCTGTCGTCGGCGCCGGGCGGGAGCACCACGCGAAACACGCCGAACCGCTCCTCGGTGGTCTCCGACGTTGGTCTCCGAAGCTGGGCAGAGGGCGCTGAGCTGGCCTTCATCGCGGACCAGCGCGATCCAGTCGGCGCGATCGGCCGCGTCGTCCTGCTCCACGAACGACCACGAACCGGGTAGCCAGGAGATCGCGGATCGCCGGAACACGGCGCGGAGCCGGGCCTCGGTCTGGGCGCCCGCTTCGCGGGAGATGGTGACCATTGGGGGAGTGTGGCTGTCCTTCGGCTAATGGGACAACACATTAGTCAGGTAGTCTCGCTCAGGTGCCGTCGGTTGCTGACCCACTCGCGATTGAGTTCGCCAACACGCGTTCCTCCGCCGGCCGGGACCGCATCGCCACCCTTGAACAGTTCCGCGGTTGGGCCGGCGGATGGCCGGCGCTCGCCGCCCTCGCCGCCGAGCTGGGCGAGGATGAGCTGGCCGAGGTGCTGAGCCAACGCGATACCACGCAGACCGTGCTGCACCGTCTGGTCGGAGCGGATCGGCTGCCTGAGGATGTGTGGGAGCGGGCGATGCGACCGGGCCTCGCCGCCGCCCCGTTCCAGCTGGTGGCCGTTCCGGGTGGGGGAGCCACTCTGGCCGGGGAACCGCTGGCGACAGTCCGGCACCTCGTCGGTCGCGCCCTGGTCGACCTGGTGCTGAACCTGCGACCGGGCGAGCTGCACCGGTGTCATGGCGTGGGATGCGAGCGGGTGTTCCTCGCCCGGCGAGCGGGCCGGCGCTGGTGTGACAGTCGGATCTGCGGCAACCGGGCCCGAGTGGCCGCGCACGCCCGTCGCCACCGAGAAACGCTCTAGCTCAGCGCGGTATCGAGGTGGACGCCGCCCGGGTCGAGCCGGCTACGCCGGTCCGGGATCAGCAGCAGGGCGAACATGTCCACGATGTAGATCAGCGCGAGGAAGGCCAGCGCGGTGGCGAAGCCGTACGAGCCGGCAACAAGCGCGACGACCAGCGGGGCGAAACCGCCGATGCCCCGGCCAAGGCCGAACAACACGTTCTGCGCGGTGGCCCTGGCGGCGGTGGGGTAGTTGTCCGCGATCACCGCGCCGTAGCCGCCGAGCATGCCATTGGCGAAGACACCCATGATCGCGCCGCCGACCAGCACGGCCAGCGGCGCGGTGAGCTGGCTGTAGCCGAACAGGCTCAGGCACGCGCCGGCCTGGAAGATCCAGAACGCCTTCCGCCGGCCGATCCGGTCCGCGAGCTGGCCGAACACCAGGATGCCGAACACCATGCCGGCCACGGTGACCGCGGTCCACAGCGAGGACTTGGTGAGGCTGAGCCCGATGTTCTTGGACAGGTAGGTGGGCAGCCAGGTCATGATGCCGTAGTAGCCGAAGTTCTGGATCGCGCAGATGAGCACGATGCCCAGGCTGGTCCTGCGCATCACCGGGTCGGCCACCAGGTACGCGTAGGAGCTGCGCCGTTCCTTGCGCACCGCCACCCGCGCCCGATGCTCGAGGAAGGCCTCCGGCTCGCGCAGCCGGGAGCGGAAGACCGCCGCGACGATGGCCGGGAAGATGCCGATCACGAACAGGCCGCGCCAGCCCCACGTGCTGATCACCGGGGCGGACAGCAACGCGGCGAGCAGCACGCCGAGCTGGAACCCGACCCCGACACACGAGGTGGCCCTGGCCCGCTTGAGCACCGGGAACGCCTCGGCCGCCAGCGCCATGCCGACGCCGAACTCCCCGCCGATGCCGACGCCGGCGACGAACCGGAAGATGGCCATCTCGACGAAGCCCTGGGACAGCGCGGTCAGCCCGGTGAACACGGCGAACAGGATGATCGAATAGGCCATCACCCGGACCCGGCCGTAGCGGTCCGCGAGCGCCCCGAAGATCAGCGCGCCGGTGACCGTGCCGAGCAGCGGAATGGTGGCCAGCCAGCCGGCCTCGGTGGTCGAGAGACCAAGGCTGAGCACGATCGCGGGCAGCGCAAAGCTGAGTATCTGCAGGTCAAAGCCGTCCATGGCGTAGCCGAGGGTGGCCGCGAAGACCGCTTTGCGCCCGTACGGGGTGACTTGTCCGTCGTCGGGCAGCGTGGCGACCTGGCCGGTATCCGGCGCGATCGGCTGGTCCGGCGCGGTCTCGTCGCGGTTCATCTATGGCTCGCCTGCCAATCCACGGTGGAACGGTTGCCTCTCCCGGCCATTGTGGAAATAGCTTTCCATTGTGTCCGGCGTCGAAAAAGGGCCGCCAGTTATGCCCGCGTTAAGCCTTCATTTCGGTGGGTGGCGGGAGCGCGCAGCGGCGCCAGCAGGCGCGCGCAGTCGGTCAACCCGGGCAACTCCAGCAACCGCCGCCACAACGCCGGGCCCGGGGAACCGGCCAGGGAGAGGAACTTTGCGCGCAGCTCGTCCGGGGTCATCGGGTCGTGGTGGTGCCCGCGCGGGTCGTCCACGGACGATTCCAGGCGCCGGCCGGCGTGCACCACCACCCTGGCCGGGGAGTGTTCGGGCCAGCGCGCCTCCAGCTCCGGATCGGCGGTGACGGTCACCCGCCTGGCCAGCCGCGCCACGGCGGGGGAGTAGTCGAAGGCGGTGGGCTCGGCGGTACGGCTGGTCAGCGCGGCGGCGACGGCGTAGGGCAGGGAGAAGCGCGCGGACAGGTCGTTCGGCGCCGGTTGCCGGTCGAGCTTGAGGTTGTTGGACACGGTGTGCACCTCCACCGCCCGCACCGTGTCGACCGGCAGCGGGGGCAGCGCGAGCACCGCGTCGATAGCAGCGTGGGTGAGCGCGCACGCGCTGTGCCGCTTGAAGTAGTTACGCAGGATCGCTGGCTGCGCCGGGTCGGCCGGCTCGGTGAGTACCCCGAGATCCGCCGGCACGCCGGCGACCTGGCTGAACAGCGCGCCCACCGACGCCAGCGAGCCCCGGAATCCGGCTCGGTGCAGCCGGGCCGCGCGCAGCGCGTTCTGCGCGGCCAGCCCCATCGCGATATTGCGCGCGGTGGCGCCGGCGTAGCAGGCGTCCCAGACCGGCACGGTGGGTGTGGTGGCGGCGATCCCGGCGACCGCGGCTGGGTCCGCGTTGAGCAGCAGCGCCACCGCGACCGCCGCGCCGACCCCGGCCAGGTGCCCGTGCGGGTGGGTCGGCGGGACCAGCCGGAACGCGCTCAACAGCCGGGCGGCCACCTCGTAGCCGGCCACCACCGCGGCGAGCAGCTCGCCGCCGGATCGGTGCCCGACCTCGGCGGCGGCCAGCGCCGCGGGCACCACGTGCATGCCCGGGTGGCCGGTGGGACGGATCCCCTCGTCCAACTCCAGGAACGAGCCGGCCGAGGCGTTCAGAAACGCGGCCTGCTCGGCGTCGGTGGGCGCGGCGCCCGCCGCCCACACGGTCGCGCGGGCGGTGGCGTCCGCCGAGGGAGCCGGTGGCTCGAGGGCGTTGTCGTCCCCGCGCAGCCGGGTCATCTCCTCGGTGCGGCCGCCGGCGATGCTCACCCCGATGACGTCGGCCACCACGTGGATCGTGTGCGCCCGCACCGGCTCGGCCAGCGGCGCACGGAACAGCTCGGTGGCTCGCTCGATCGCCTCGTGCACGGCCGGCTCGAGGCGCAGTCCGGTCATCCCTGTGCCGAGGCGGTGCTGCGTGCGGCGTGCTCCGCCCGGACGAACCGGCCCCGCCGGGGCGCGACGATCTGCCGGTCCCGGACCACCACCTCGCCGCGCAGCACGGTCGCCACCGGTGCTCCGCGCAGCTCGACGCCGTGCCACGGGCTGACCGGCTGCTTGGCGATCAGCTCCTCATTGCGCACGGTCCGCCGCGCCTCCGGATCGACGATCACCAGGTCGGCATCGCTGCCCGGGCGGATCACGCCCTTGCCCGGGTAGAGGCCGTAGAGCTCGGCGGTGGCGGTCGCGGCAACCTCGGCGAGCCGGGCCGGCGTGATCTTGCCGCGCAGCATCGCGTCGATCAGCACCGGGCCGAACGTCTCGCAGCCCACCGCACCGGCCGGCTGGGTGGCGAAGCCTCGACTCTTCTCCTCGACCGTGTGCGGGGCGTGGTCCGAGCCGACCGAGACGATGCTGTCCTCGGCGAGCCCCTCCCACAGCGCGTCCTGGTCGGCCTGGCCGCGGATCGGCGGGTAGACCTTCATCACCGGGCCGACCCGGGGGTAGTCCCGGTCGGTCAGCGTCAGGTACTGCGGGCAGGTCTCCGCGCTGACCGCGACGCCCCGGCGGCGGGCCCAGCGCACCGCGTCCAGCCCGGCGGCCGAGGCCAGGTGCACCACGTGGAACCGGCACCCGGTGGCCTTGGCGAACTCGGTGGCGATGGAGATGGTTGTGGCCTCGGCGGCGGCCGGGCGGGCGTCCAGCAGGTCCTGGTAGCTCTCGATGGGGTGGCCGAGCAGCTCCTGGCTGGTGGCCAGCACATCCTTGTCCTCGCAGTGCGCGGCGAGCAGGCCGCCGTGCCGGGCGACCTCGGCGAACAGCCGCAGGACCTGACCGTTGGGCGGTGGCATGAGCAGCTTGTCCGGCGACTCGTCGCCCAGGTTGTAGACCAGCACGCGAGTCTCCCGGTGCAGCGCGTAGCCCCAGAACAGCTTCACCCCGACCGCTCCGGCGGCGAACATCGGGCCGATCTGGTCCAGGTTCGGCTCGCCCAGCGCCAGCCCCCACAGCCCGAAGTCGGTCCACGCGGAGCGCTCGTGCTGGGCGCGGCGCTGCTCGAACACCTCGGCCGAGTCCACCGGCGGCACCGCGTTGGGCATCTCCAGCACGGTGGTCACCCCGCCGGTGAGTGCGCCGCGGGTGGAGTGGTCGAAGTCCTCCTTGTGGCTCAGACCAGGGTCGCGGGAGTGCACGTGCGGGTCGATGAACCCGGGGAAGACCAGCTTGCCGGCCGCGTCGTAGCGCTCGTCGGCGTCCACCCGGGTGCCGGTGTCCAGCACTCCGGTGATCACGCCGTCGGCGCAGAGCAGGTCGGCCCGCAGCGGCCCGGACGGCGTGATGAGCTCGCCGTTGGTAACCAGCAGCCGCACAGTTCCTCCTCGCGTCACGCCGCGCCTGGCAGGGCAAATGGGCGGCTGCGACCGGGTAGAGCGGCAGAGGGTGAAATTGGAAACGCACTTCCACTCTGTGCCTTGGAGCATGGAAGTATGGCGCCAGGTTGTCAAGCGGGAGGAACTCGGCGATGGGCCCGACCAAACCGATCGAGGTGGTGGTGCGCGCCATGGAGGTGCTCAACGCGGTCGCCTCGGCCCACTCCGGGCGCAGCTTCCAGGAACTGCGCGACGAGCTGGACATCCCGATCGGCAGCCTGCACCGGATCCTCGGCACGCTCAGCCACAGCGAGTACCTGCGCCGCTCGCCGGCCACCAAGCGCTACTTCCTCGGCCGCGCGGCCCGGGCGCTGCACGGGCCCACCGGTTCGGCCGGCGCCCGGCTGGTCCAGCCGCCGCCGGCGCTGCTGCGGGCCGCCGCCGAGACCGGGGAGACGGTGTTCCTCACCGAGCTGGTCGGCGACGTACCGGTATGCGTCGCGATCGTCGAGGCGGCGCACGCGCTGCGGCTGTTCGTGCGCATCGGCCAGGAGATGCCGCTGCACGCCGCCTCCTCCAGCCGGGCGATCCTGGCCCACCTGGACGAGGCGGTGGCTCGCGCCCTGCTGGCCGACGCGGCCCCGCTGACCGGCTACACGTCGGTGACCCCGCGTGAGGTCGACGAGGTCATGCACCTGCTCAAGGAGGTGCGCTCGCGCGGCTACGCGGTGTGCGACAACGAGCTGGACCCGAACGCGTGGGCGGTGGCCGCGCCCATCTGGGACGGCGACGACCGGGTCAGCTCCAGCGTGACGATCACCGCGCCGGGCTCTCGGGTCGCCGATCCCCAGGTGCGCGCGCGGCTCACCCGGGCCGCCCTGGCCGCCGCGGAGGCGCTGTCCCTCGAGTTGGGCGGGAGCCCTCGACGCACGGCCAGCTGATGGCGTCGGTAGGCAGCGCAGGTACCGCTAGGTGACCTAGGTTACGAAGAGTCAGTTGAGTTGTGAGCGGATCGGCTCGACGTCGTGGTCGCGCCGAGAAAGGAGGAGGGGCGATGCTGGTCGACGAGGTCCGGCGGACCGCTCCGAAGGTCATTTCCGAGGAGCAGCGGGAGTTCTACTTCCGCAACGGATACCTACTGCTGGAGTCGGTCGTGCCGGTGGACTGGCTGCGGCGGTTGCGCGCGGCCACCGACGAGATGGTCGAACGCAGCCGGCCGCTCACCCAGTCCGACGCGGTGTTCGACCTCGAGCCGGACCACACCGGGGCGGACCCCAGGCTGCGCCGGGTGACCAGTCCGGTGGACCAGCACCCGGAGTATTGGCGGTACGCCCGCGATTCGCTGCTCGCCGACATCGCCGCCGATCTGGTCGGGCCGGATGTGAAGTTCCACCACTCGAAGCTCAACTTCAAGTGGGCGCGGGGCGGCGCCGAGGTCAAGTGGCACCAGGACATCCAGTACTGGCCGCACACCAACTACAGCCCGCTCACCTTCGGCACCTACCTCTACGACTGCTCGATGGCGCAGGCCCCACTCGGAGTGCTGCCGGGCAGCCACGAGGGCGAGCTCTACAACCTCTACGACGCCGACGGCAGCTGGACCGGATCGCTGTCCGACCAGGACGCCGCCGCCCTGCCCGCGGAGCAGACCGCCTACCTGCCCGGCCCGGCCGGCTCGGTGACCATCCACAACTGCCGGACGGCGCACTGCTCCGCGCGCAACGAGTCAGACCTGGGCCGACCGCTGCTGCTCAACGTGTACAGCGCGGCGAACGCGATGCCCTATACCGCCAACCCGCTGAACAGCAGCCACGCCGGCGAGGTGGTGCGCGGCGAGCCGGCCCGCTGGGCGGTGCACGACCCTCGGCCGTGCCTGATCCCGCCGGACTGGTCCGGCGGCTACACCAGCCTGTTCGCCCTGCAGAAGAAGGAGGCGCGCTGAGCTGACCGAGGCGCCGAGCAGCCGATGGCATCGAGCTGTCCGACTGTCCCGCGCCGCGGCGGTTCGCGGACCGACGGCACGGGTCAGGGCGCGGGCTGGGGTCCCCGGATCAGCCGGCCGGGCAGCGCGTCGGTGGGTTTGCCGTCGGTATAGGTCTCCTGGCCGGCGACCACGGTGTGCAGGTATCCGTCCGCCCGCTGGACCATTCGCCGTCCGCCCGCCGGCAGGTCGTGCCACACCTCCGGGCGGTGCAGTCGCATCCGGTCCACGTCGATCACGTTGAGGTCCGCACGGTAGCCCGGCTCGAGCACGCCGCGGTCGAGCAGGCCGACCGCCCGGGCGGTGTCCCGGGACTGCCGGCGCACCACGAACGGCAGCTCCAACTTGGCGCCCGCCCGGTCCCGGGTCCAGTGCTGGATCAGCGTGGTGGGGAAGCTGCCGTCGCAGATGGTGCCGACGTGCGCGCCGCCGTCGGACAGGCCGGGCACGGTGTGTGGGTGCACCAGCATGTCGTGCACCTCGTCGAGGTTGCCGTCGGCGTAGTTCATGCTGGTCAGGTACAGCATGCCGCCGTCGGCGAGGATGTCGTAGGCCAGCTCGGCCGGGTCGATCCCATCTCGCGCGGCCCGCGCCGCGACGGACTCCGACGTCGGCGGCTCGTAGTCCGGCGGGTCGGTCAGCTCATACATCAGCTGGTACCGCTGGATGAAGTTGCCGCCCAGCCGGCTCCGGTCCTTCTCCCGGGTGTGCGCGGCCAGGATCTCGCTCCGCAACGTCGGGTCGGCCATCCTGGCCGCCTGTTCCGCCGCCGGCAGGTGCCCGATGCGCTGCCAGACCGGGTTGGTCATGAACGGGTTCAGCGTGTTGGCCAGCCCGAGGATCAGCCCGACGGAGCGGGCGGCGACCTGGCCCCGAATCGGCAATCCGTCTGCCCATGCCTGCTCGAGCATCCGCAGAATCCGCCGATGCAACCGGACATCGTGGGGGAACTGCAGCAGAGTGACCGAGAGCGGGCGCCCCGACTCCGCCACCATCCGGCGCAGCAGCGCGAACTCCTCGACCGGCTCCGGGAAATCGGACACCAGCTGCAGCACGCCGGTTCCGGTCTCGCCGATCGCCGTCGCGATGGCCACCAACTCGTCCGCGCCGGCCGCGTAGGACGGGGTGAGCTCGCCGCCGATGCTCTTGTGGTTCAGCGTGCGCGAGGTGGAGAACCCGAGTGCACCCGCCTGGACCGCCGCCTTGGCCAGGGCGGCCATCAGCTCGATCTCCTCGGCGGTGGCCTCCTCGTGCGCCGCCGCCCGCTGGCCCATGGCGTGCACCCGCAGCGCGGCGTGCGGGACCTGGGTGCCGAAGTCCACGTCGTGCGGGAGAGCGTCGAGCGCATCGAGGTACTGGTCGAAGTCCAGCCAGTTCCACGCCAGGCCCTCGTGCAGCGCGATGCCCGGGATGTCCTCCACGCCCTCCATCAGCTCGATCAGCCGGTCGTGGTGTTCCGGCAGCGCCGGGGCGAAGCCGACCCCGCAGTTGCCCATCACCACGGTGGTCACCCCGTGCCAGGAGGAGGGCTGCAAGCGGGAATCCCAGGTGGCCTGGCCGTCGTAGTGGGTGTGGATGTCGACGAAACCCGGCGCCACGATTGCGCCGTCGGCATCGATCTCCCGGCGCCCGGAGCCGCTCACCCGGCCCACCTCGGTGATCCGATCCCCGTCCACCGCGACGTCCGCCGTGCGCGCCGGCCCACCGTTCCCGTCGATCACCACGCCGCCCCGCACCACCATGTCATGCGCCGCCATGCCGTCCCCCTCGTCGCGGTCGGATCATCTCTTGATACTCCGCGCCGGGCCGCCGCGAAAGCCTCGGCGCTCGGGCGAGGACAAGCAACACCGCCACGCACAGGATTGCGACGACGCCGGCGAAGTCCTGCACGGCGGCAAGCAGCCCGGCCGCGGCGGCGAGGAATCCGACTCCGACGACGGGCAGGCCGGCGCCGAGGTAGATGATCACGTAGTAGCTGGACAGCACCTCGGCGTGGCGGTCGGCGGGGGCTGCTTGGTTGACCGCGGTGAGGCCGCCGAGAAACGCCAGTCCCTGGCCGATGCCGGCGCTCACCGTCGCGATGAGTAGCAGTATCAGCGAGGAGAGGCTTCCGGCGAGGGCGAGCAGCAACAGCCCGGTGGCCAGCAGCGGAAGACCCGCAAGCTCCAGTTCGCGGGCTTGTTTGCCGTAGCCAACGAGTTGGGCGAGCGCGGAGCAGACCAGCAGCAGTGCCACCGCCGCACCAGTCAGCAGCAGGTTCTGGATGCCCGAAACGCTGGCGACGTAGGTGGGGATGAGGGTGAGGAACAGTCCAATCACCGCGAACGCCAGGAAGCTGGCTGTGCCGCTGGTTGCGAACAGTGACCGCATCGCGGCGGGGATCTCCGGCCGGCGGGGACGCCACCTGGTCGGCAAGCCCGGCGCTGGCAGCGCGATGATCGCCGCCGCTGCCGGCGCCAGCAGGACGATCTCCACCGCGAACGGCAGGACATTCGGCCGCGGCGCGTATTGGGCGAGCAGGCCAGCCAGCAGGGGCCCGAGGCCGAGGCCGCCCACGGAAGCCACGGTGGACACCAGCGCCGCCCTCCGGCGGTTGCCGGCGGGTTCCAGTTCGGCCAGTGCCGCGGTCAACGGCCCCGAGGCCGCGCCGAGAGCCAGGCCCTGCAGGATGCGTGCGGCGAACAGCCACGCGGTGCTCGTGGCGAGAGCGAACATCAGCGATCCCAGCACGGCAAGAGCAACCGCCGGCAGCAACACCCGGCGGCGGCCCACCGCGTCCGACAACGGGCCGGCCACCAGCAGGGAGGGAATCAGCACGGCCACGTAGCTGGCGAAGATCAGCGTGACGATCAGTGGCGAGAAGCCGAATCTCGCCGCGCAGCCCCGATACAACGGCGTCGGCAGGTTCGTGCCGGTGAGCAAGATCAGCAATGCGTAAGCCGTACCCCAGAACCGCCAGCGCATGGGTTTCCTCCACAGCGTTATGTTCGGATTTCTCGAACATAACAGATGTTCGGGGAGGCCGAACATATCCGGTTATCCTGGGACCATGGCCAGCCGTACCGCGACAGAGCTTGTCCACCCCGCTCGCCCCGAACTGGAGTTCGCCACCGTGCTGGCTGCCCTGAGCGACCCGGTCCGACTGGCCATCGTCGCCCGGCTCGCCGACGTCGAGCCCGACGGCGAACTGGCCTGCACGACGTTCGCGCTACCGGTCAGCAAGTCCACTCAGAGCGGTCACTTCAAGGTCCTCCGCGAAGCCGGCGTGATCCGCCAGCGAGACGAGGGAACCAGGCGATTGAACCGGCTACGCCGAGACGATCTCGACGCCCGATTCCCCGGCCTGCTCGACCTCGCCATCCCACAGGGGCGTGACGTGGTCGCCGGCTGGTGAGCGGGGCTGCCGTCGTGACTGCCGGGCACGTTCGTGAGTTCGCCCTGAGCCTGCCGCGCACCAGGCTAGCGGCCGGCGGGTTGCGGTTCGTGGTCGCGCGCCGCTTCTTGATCACGTCTCGTGCCGGCCAGGATGGCGTCCAGCAGCCCGGGGTAGCGGGCGTCGAGGTCCTCGCGGCGCAGCGAGAGCAGATTTTCCCGACCGGAGGGCCATTGCCAGATGACGCCGCTCTCCCGAAGCACCCGCCAGTGGTGTGTCATGGTCGACTTGGACGTCACGCCCAGCACGGTGAGCACGCTGGAGCAGTTGTGCTTCCCGCCGGCGTCAAGTACCGCCACCGCGGCCAGTCGCACCGGGTTGCCCAGTGCGGACAGCACGCCGTCGATCCGGATCTGATCAGGCTCTGGATGACGGAGAATCATCCTCCAACAGTACCGCGACAGTCGAACAGTCGGCTTCAATAGCGGGTTACCCGCGTTCCTGAGCCGTTCGCAGCTTACCGGCGGGATCGGCGGCGCTGTGACCACATCTGGGTGGCCCGCTCGAACTCGACGGCGGCGTCCCACCCCTTCCCGGGCGGCCCGAGCTCGGTGCGGAACGACCGGGTTGCCTCCCTGGCCAGCGCCGGGTCCTTGGCCGGTTCGGCGGCGAGTGCCAGCGCGGTGTCCTCCACCTCGTCGTTGGGCACCGCGGCCCAGGCGAGGCCGATCTCGGCGGCGCGCACCCCGTCGATCTCCTGGCTGAACAGCCCCATCGCCGCGGTCGCCTCCCGCCCCGCGGTGCGCGCGGCGATGGTGAAGAACCCGCCGCCGGGGTGCAGCCCGATGCGCAGGAAGCCGGCCAGCAACCGGACGTTCTCGGCCACCACCCGCAGGTCGGTGGCAAACATCAGGTTGATGCCGGCACCGACCGCCGCACCCCGGACCGCGGCGATGGTCGGCACGGCCAGGCGGCCGACCCGGACGAACGACTGGTACACCGCGCTGGTGTCCCGGAACGTCTGGTCCTCGGCCTGGTCCGCGCCGGGGTTCCAGGTGCGGCGGTCGGCTCCGGAGCAGAATGTGCCGGCGGCCCCGCGCACCACGGCCGCCCCGATCGCCGGGTCGGCATCGATCTCCTCGCAGGCGGCCACCAGGTCGCGGCCCATCTGCGGGGTCAGCCCGTTCTTCACCTCCGGTGAATCGACAGTCAGGATCGCGGTCCCACCGGCGCGCTCCAGGTTGATGCCGCTCACTACAGCTCCTCTGTCCGTCGGATGTTCACCAGTACGTCCACCGCGGCCACGCCGGCCCCGGCGGGGCCCACGATGAGCGGGTTGATCTCCAGCTCGGCCAGGTCGGGCCAGTGCGCGATCGCCTGGCTGATCCGCGCGATGGCGCCGGCGGCGGCCTCGATGTCCAGCGCCGGGGCGCCGCGGTGGCCGGCGAGCAGCGGCCAGCAGCGCAGCTCGCGCAGCAGCGTGCGGGCCTGTTCCGGGGTCACCGGGGCGAGCGCGGTGGCCACATCGCGGTACACCTCGGCGGCGGTGCCGCCCAGGCCGACGGTGACCAGCGGTGGCCAGCCGTCCCGACCGCCGCTGGCACCCACCAGCAGCTCGAGGCCGGGTGCGGCCATGCGCTGTACCAGGACACCGCTCAGCCGGGGGACCGAGGCGGCCAGCTCGGCGAACACGGCGCCGGCCCGGTCCGAGGAGACCCCGAGGCGGACGCCGCCGGCGTCGGACTTGTGGTCGAGTCCGGGCGCTACGGCTTTCAGCACCACCTGGCCGCCGAGCTGGGCGGCGGCGGAGGCGGCCTGCTCCGGCGTACCGGCCAGCCGACTCTCCGGGTGCGGCACGGCGAGAGTGTCCAGCAGTGCCCAGCCGTCCTCCGGCGGAGCCGGGGGCAACGCCGAGCCGACGCGCTCCGCCGCCGGGTAGCTCGACTCGCCCTGGGCGGCAGCCAGCGCACCGGCTACCCGGGCGGCCACCGAGATCGAGGAGAACACCGGGATGCCGGCGGCGGTCAGGACGGCGCGGGCCTTCTGGGTCTGGTCCTGCCCGGCCAGCCACACCACCGAGCACGGCACCTGCCGCCCGGTTGTGGTGGAGACGGCCTCAACCAGATCCTCGGCGAGGTCGGCGGCGGCCTCCCCGGTGACCATGGTGAGCAGGACGAGCAGGGCGTCCACCGAGGGATCGGCGGTCACGATGGAGCAGACCTCGCCGAACACGCGTCCCTCCCGGTTGAACAGTTGCGCGGTGACGTCGACCGGATTGGCCAGCGCGCCGAAGTCCGGCACCAGCTGGGCGAGCCGCCGCTGGGTGTCCGGGGCGAGCTCGGGCAGCGTGAGGCCGTGGTTCTCGCACTGGTCGGCGGCCAGGATGCCGGCGCCGCCGGAGGTGCTCACCGCCGCGATCCGGTTGCCGGCCGGCCGGGGCTGCCCGCGCAGCGCGGTCGCGGCGGCCAGCAGTTCCTCCACGTCGTCCACCAGGACCACCCCGTAGCGGCGGGAGACCAGGGTGAACGCGGTGTCGTCGCCGAGCATGGCGCCGGTGTGTGAGATGGCCGCCCGCCGCCCCGCCGCCGAGCGCCCGGAGCGCAGCACGACCAGCGCGGTCCCGCTGGCCGCCGCCTCGGCGGCCAGCCGTTGGTACCCGGCGCCGTCAGCGATGGACTCCGCGTAGCTGGTGAGCACCGACACCTCGGGGTCCCGGATCAGGTAGCGGGCGATTTCGGTGAGGTCCACGTCGGCCTGGTTGCCGGTGCTGACCCAGGCGGTCAGGTCCAGCCCGCGCTCGGCGGCCAGGTCCAGCACCGAGCCGCCGACCGCGCCGCTCTGCCCGACGTAGGCGATCCCGCAGCTGCCGCTCAACGGGCGCTCCGCCGCCGCGGAGAAGGTGGCGAACAGCCGGGACGGGGCATAGAAGATGCCCTGGCAATTCGGCCCGAGCACCCGCACCCCGGTCTGCCGGGCGGCCTCGGCGAGCCGTCGTTGCCGGGCGGCGCCGGCCGGGCCCATCTCGGCGAAGCCGGAGGCGAACACCACCACGGCGGCGGCGCCCACCGCGGCGGCCGCGTACACCGCGTCCACGGTCTGGGCGGCCGGCACCAGGGCGAGTACCAGGTCGATCGGCTCGGGCACCGCGTCCAGGCTCGGGTAGCAGGGCACGCCGCTCAGCTCGGCGTATTTCGGGTTGATCGGATAGACGTTCCCGGCGTAGCCCCGCTCGGTCAGCCAGCGCAGCGGTCGTGCCATCGGTGCGTCCGCTCGGCCGGTGGCGCCGAGCAAGGCCACCGTCCGGGGCCGGAACACCCGGTTCCAATCGGTGGGCTCGCCGGGATCGGCACGGTCGGCGTGGCCCGGCCCGGCGCCGTTGACCGTGTCCGTCACTGGCGGTCCTCCTCGTCGATGGGCGCAGGGAGACACCCGTTACCGGAGCGCGTTCTCCCAGTTCAGCGGCCTCGAGCGGCGACCAGTGTGCGGTGAGCCGGGTAACAAGCTAAGTCGACATCGACATGGACTTCAACCCTTCCGGCCGCCATGGACGCCCCGGGTGGCGGACATCGCGGCGGCCACCCTTACCCGGGCTGTGTGCCGCTCGATCGGGCTGCCGCCGCCGTAAGCACAACCGCCGCCGCCGTAAGCACAACCGCCGCCGCCGTATGCACAACCGCCGCCGCCGTAAGCACACCGCCGCCGCCGTAAGCACACCGCCGCCGCCGTGAGCACGGCGGCGGCGGCGTATGTACGGCGGCGCAAGCGTGGCGGGTCTCAGGGCTGGCCGATTCCCCCGAGCATGGCGTCCACCACGATGTCCGCGGCCGGCGCCGGCTCGATGTCCGGGAACTGGCGGGCCATCAGGCCGACCATCTGGTGCAACAGCGCACTGGGCAGTCCCTCGGGTAGACCGCTGCGCAGGACTCCCTGGTCGATGGCCCGCTGGACGAACGCCTGGAACTGGTCGCGCTGCTCCTGCATCCGGTCGTAGACGCGGGTGTCCTCGTCGTTCTCGCAGCACATCCTCGGGATGTCGATCGGATACCGGCGGATCACCGGGATGATTCCTTCGACCCACCGGTGCAGTGCCACGGCGGGCGGCGCCGACTCGAGCCGGGCGTCGGCAATTGCCTCGTCCACCGCGTCGAGTTTCTTGTGCAGCACCGCGGCCAGCAGAGCTTCCCGGGTGGCGAAGCGCCGGTACACCGTGCGCCGGTCCACTCCGGCCTCAGCGGCAATGGTCGCGATGCTGGTACTCGGGTCCTCGGCAAGTAGCCGAGCGCCGGTCTCCAGGACCGCGTCGAGGTTGCGGATCGCATCTGCTCGCATGTCATCTCACAGGACTGGGGTGTGGCAGCTCACTGGGCTTTTTGTCACACGGTGGTTTTATGTCTCCATGATACTGCCACTGTTGTGTGAAGGTTAATCCTGGCGAACGAGTGCTTGCTCACTATCCAGTGCGGGCGCGCCGCAAGCCTGCACCGACACGTGGTTCGTGTGGTGCGGACTCACAATGCGGTGTGTCACCACGGCGTGTCCAGAGCTGCGTCGGCATGTTGCGCAAGTTCGGCTTTGCTGAACACCGGGGCCTGGATGTTGGGCGGGATGCCGGCGCCCTCGTAGTCGTGGCCGTTGGCGGCGTAATACTGCTCGTTGCCGAGGGTGAACGTCCAACCGTTGGGCAGCTGCCGTGTCATATCGTCGGCGAACACGCCCTGGGTTGTCTGCCCGACCAGGGTCGGCGCGGGAGTGCGGGCCATCATCGCCTCGGTGAAGGTCTCGCCGGCGCTCACCGTGAGGTCGCTGATCAGCACCCGGACCGGGCCGGTGTAGCGAGGGCCGTTGAAGGGCGTGACCGTGACCGGCCGGAGCCGGCCGTACTTGGTCGGGTCGTTGGGGTCGTTGCGGGCTTGCTTGGAGTAGGCGGTGTACGCGGTGTTGGTCAGCCGGGACGCGACCTGCAGCCCGAGCTCGTCGTCGCCGCCGGTGTTGAAGCTGACGTCGATGTCGAGGCCGCGCCATGCCTTCACCCGGGCTGGGGTGAAGATCTGGTCGAGCGCGTTGGCCAGAATGGGGCTGTTGTCGGCAAACACGTTGTGGTCGCCGCCGTAACTTTCGAACGCGTTGATCCGCAGGTATCCGATCCCGCCGGGCAGGTCCGCATAGGAGATCTTGCCGTTGGCGAAGTTCTGGATGTTGGTCACGCCGAGGTCTTGGGTCAGGTGCTGGTTCACGTCGGTGGTCGCGTCCTTGCGAGAGACGTCGCCCTCGTCACGGGTGCCCGGCCGCTTCGGAGAGAACGAGTTGTTGCCCGGTCCCTGAATGAAGGCGTGTGCGTCGCCCAGTGGCGTGATCATGTCGACGAAGATTTGGTACAGCTGGTCCGGGGTGGTGCTGGCGGTCACCATCGGCCGGTACTTGTCCCGCACCGCGTTCCAGTCGATGTTCTTGCTGACCGTGGAGTTGTAGTTCTCCTTGAAGGTCTGGCAGAAGATGTCGAAGTTGGTGAGCGGGTCGTTGGTCACCGGGCGGCCGCAGGCGGCGGGCAGGGCCGGGAGGCGAGTGAGGTCGATGTCGGCGGCGGTACCCAGCAGGCGCAGCTCGCCCTGGCCGTTGGCGGTCGGGCGCAGGGTCTCCACCGCGACGCCCTTCCGGGCGTACTGCACGGTGCCGTCTGGGCCGGGCTGGCCGATCTGGGCGGTGGTCTGGCTGGGTAGGCAGCTGATCGCGGTGGTGTCGTAGGTCTGCGCCTGCCCGCCTTTGACGGAGATGACCCAGCCGTACCCGTCGGTGCGCCACACCCCGTCCAGTGCGCTGGGCGAACCGCTGCCACCCGCCGACTGGCTCGGCGTGGCGCACGCGGTCAGAACCATGGCCGAAACGGCCGCTACTACTCCCACCATGCTTGCCGATGGCCGCATTGTGATCCTTTCTACAGCGATGGAAACCTCGGTGCCGGCCCGCTGGGTGCGCTTCCGAGCACCGCGACGAGTCCGTGGTCAGGCGCACGTCGAAACGTGGCGGCGCAGCCGCGGTGAGGTATGGCAAGGGTCGTTCGGCGCGGGCCCGGTGGTGCCCCGGTCAGTGCCGGCGGGCCCGCGGTTGGGGAATGGAGTCGGCCCGAATCAGGGCCGGCCTAATCCGGAGACTATGGAATGGACGATGAGATCGGCCGCCTCGGCCGGTTCGATCTCAGGGAACTCGCGGGCCACGATGTCCACGATCTGGAACAGCATCAGCCTGGCCAGGCCGTCTGGAAGATCATCTCGGAAGAAGCCTTCGTCGACGGCGCGCTGGACGAACACCCGGAACCGCTCGCGGTGCGCCGTCAGCCGGTCGTACGCCTCGACCTCGCTGCGCATCAGCTCGACATCTAGTGGATACCTGCGGATCACTGGGACGATTCCTTCTATAAACCGGTGCAGGGCCACCGCGACCGGCGCTTCGTCCAATCTGGACTCGGCAAAGACCTGGTCAGCGGCGTCCAGCCGTGCGCCGAACACGGCTGCGAAGAGCGCCTCCCTGCTGGCGAAACGCCGGTAAACGGTTCGCCGGTCGACCCCCGCTTCGGCGGCGATGGTGGCGATGGTGGTGGTCGGGTCCTCGGCCAGCAGCCGGGCGCCGGTCTGCAGGACCGCATTCAGATTACGCGCCGCGTCTGCTCGCATAGTGACTTCAAGGTACCTGTCAAGGTACCGACGTGTGTCAGCTCACTGAGCTTATGTCACAGCTGAGAGCTCGCTGTGGATTTGTATTGCTACGTTGGTGTGGTGCTTAGCAACTCAGGTGTCATCGGCCAGGGGCAGACGGTCGACTGCGCCGAGCTGTGTGATCGCCCGCACGTCGTCGAACGCGGAAGCCGCGTGGGACGTGTGGTGTCGCTGGAAGTGCCGGAACCGATCTTCTTCGCCTCGGCTGAATGCCTGGGCCTGACCGTCTTCCGAGCGGAAATGCCGCACGCAGGAAGAGGAGACATGAGCACGATGGATGACCAGGACAACGGCGAGCGGGTACTGGCCGGGGTTGGTGACTCGGCCGCGCCGCTGGTGTGGAAGTTCGGTGGGACGTCGGTAGCGGATCACGGCCGGCTGCGGGTGGTGGCCGAGCGGATGGTGGCCGCGCGCCGTTCCGGGCGGGGTGTGGTGGCGGTGCTGTCGGCGATGGGTAAGTCGACCGATGAGTTGTCCGCGATGGCCTATCAGATGTCCGCGCGGCCGCCGTTGCGTGAGCTGGAC
>DASWST010000242.1:0-28476 GCA_036402515.1 Pseudonocardia sp. | reverse complement strand
CGGTCCAGTCGCTATTCGCCCTCAATCCCTTGACGACTCGGCAGGGTCAACCGAGTGCGGTGAGCAATGTGGTGAGCGCGGCCTTCTCGCTGTTCGCGTTGGGACTCGTTGAACGGAGCTCGCGCAGCACCTTGTCGATCTTGCCGTCGATGTCGGTCCAGGTGGCGTTGTCCCTCGGCTTCAGACGCGCTTCGCCGTTGTCCCACGCGGTCTCGAGATCAGTGATGCGGGCCGTAGCGCCAGACTGGTCGCCGGTGTTCAGCAGATCCAGGGTGTCCTGGGTGATCTTGCTGAACTGCGAGAGGTTGCCGAGCGGGGAGACCCGTGTGACCTGCACTCCGCCTGGAGCTGGCTGGCTTCCGGGGGCTGGCTGGGTGCCGCCGGGGATCGACTGCACGGCGGCGGCCGAGTCTGACGTGTCCTGTTGAAGCGAGGACTTGCGCAACGAGTATCCGGTGCCTCCGGCGATGAGGACGAGCGCCACGACGATCGCTGTCTGCCACAGGCCGCCCCGCTCGTCCGCCGCCGTGTGAGCGCCGGCGGACGTGGCCCGGATGACATCGGCTTTCGTCACCGAGAGGTAGGTGACGATGCCGAGAATGCCGAGCACGAAGATCAGGCTGGTCACCGTTGCACCCAGGCCCAGTCCGCCTTGGCCCGACGGCTGCGAGAGGTAATCGCCGATCGAGGCTCCGAGCGGGCGGGTCAGGATATAGATGATCCAGAAGGAGAGAACCGGGTTGAGCCCGAATCGCCACGCGACCGCCGTGATCGCGATCAGCGTTCCCACGATGGCTCCGGTCACCAGGTAGCCGAGCCCGAGCACCTCGGCCATGAGGTCACCGGTTGCCGTGCCGAGCGCAAAGGTGAAGAGGATCGCGAGCCAGTAGAACGACTCCCGCCGGGTGGTGATGATGGAATGGATCGAGAGCGTCTTCTCCGACCGGTACCACAGCAGGAAGGTGACAGCGAGCAGTACGCCGAATATCAGGGTGCTCGCCTCGAGTGGCAGGCCGACGCTGTCCGTGAGGTTGTCGGTCACCAATGTGCCGAAGACGCTCACCAGCGCCACCGTCAGCCAGTACCTGCTGGGTACGTACCGGTTCGCGCGGAACTGGAAGATCAGCGTGACGACGAGCAGGGCGCCGGTGACCACGGAGGTACCGGTCAGCCCGAAGTTCAGGTTGACGTTAAGAAAGTCAGCGGCTGATTCACCGACCGTCGTGCAGAGCACTTTGACTATCCAGAAGTAGATGGTGACTTCTGGGACTTTGTTGAGGAGTTGGCGGGTCGGGGTGAGGACGCGTTGTGAAGTCATAGGTTCTCTCTGGGTCCGTTTCGCCACGGTGGCAAGGTGGACGGGGGATCCACCTGTGACTACTTCTCGGACGCTAGCGAACCGCAAGTTATCGACCGGTCATACAAGGGCAAGCGGACCGCAAACTCTGTCCATGAGCAGCCGCCAATTTCGCTCCGCGACGGGGTGCGCGGATCTCGGCGCTCTGTGCGTGTGCGGTGGCGGGCAGCACGCGGCGCAGGTGCTCGACGGCGTGCTGGGCGTCCCAGAAATCGCTCCACAGTGGTCAGCGGTCGCACGCCAATTCAAACGCTCAGGCCCATGCCGTGTCGTTTTCCAACGGCGAGGGTGTAGCGAACACCGAACGACCGCGAGGGAGGAACCGTGCGGAACGCACTCGGCATCGCGCCTCCGGCCTTGGACCTCGGTTTCGCCGATGTTGACGGTGCGGACGACCGGTCACCGGTACGGCTGTGCCTGATCGTGCACCGGCGCCCTGGACTGCGGATAGTGCAGGTCAAAGGCGAATTGGACATCCTCACAGCACCCGCCCTGCTGGAATGCCTACGCCTGCAGTTGCTCATGGCGCCGACCATGTTGGTGCTCGACCTGAGTGAGGTGGAGTTCCTCGCCGCGGCCGGGCTGAGCGCGTTGCTGGTGGCTCGCCACACCGGTGAACGGCTCGGCTGCGACGTACTGCTCAGCAATGGACTCCGCCCGATGGTGGCCCGGGTACTGCAGCTCTGCGGCTGGTACGTGTCAGCCGCGGAGTCGGACGAGTAAGTCGTCCACTGTTTCCGCGTTGGCGGTTGGCGAGCGCAGCGCTGAGGGGCAGCGTCCCCAGAGGATCAAAAGCCGGTCATCGGGGTCGAGGTGGATGACCAGGTCGCCGTCCGCCGGGGCGAGCAGGGAGAGACCCGAGCCTGGATCGACCAGCACGTCGGGCTGGCCCGCGCTGCGCAACCGCACCGGTCGGGTGGTGAAGCGACCAGGTCCGCGTCCGCGCGCTCGAACCGGCCCGCCTCGAGGACCAGGCGATCCCGCAACTGCTCGCCGGGCAGCGCACGAAACGGTGGCTCGCGTTCCTGCGAACCGGGACAGAACTCTCAGCAACCGCTCCATGGTTAGGGCGAGACCTTGCAGCGGGCTTGAAATGGTCGGCGGCTATCTCGCGCGGTTGTGCACGTGCACCCGCTGGAAGTGCCAGATCGCCATGGCGAGCGCGGCGAGGGAGAGCCAGGCCAAGCCGAGGGCCCAGCCGGCCAGGACGTCGCTCGGCCAGTGCACGCCCAGATACACCCGGGAGAGGCCGACGGCCGCGGCCACCACCGCCGCGCCGATAAAGAGGGGGATCCGCCTCGCCGGCCACAGCTGGGCGAGCAGCCACGCGATCAAGATGTATCCCATGGTGGCGGTGGTCGTGTGCCCGGACGGGAATGAGAAGCCGTCCGGTTGCGCAAGCCAGAACTGCTGAGGTGGTCGCATACGGCGAACCGCCCGCATCACAGCGAGCCGGACGAGCTGACCGGTAGCGAGAACCGCGAGCGCGATGAGGGGCGTACGCCAGTCCCTGCGCCGGTGCCAGAGGAGGAAACCGGTGGCAAGCAGGAGCGCGTAGACGAGTGGGCCGTACCCGAGCTCGGTCGTCGCCAGGGCCACTGTGCTGAGCCACCCCGCCCGCCGGGCCGCCACGTCGCCGAACAACGTTGGATCGGCCGAGGTGAGGCCACCGTGGGTCACAACGCCTTGAAGCGCGGCCCCGAACAACCCACCACTGGCAACCAGGACGCTGAGGCTGAGCACAGAGGGTCGCGGTCGTACGGCCACGGGTAGATATCCTACCGGTAGGATTGCGACGTGTCGGCCGCCTAGCTAACCTTGCCTAACTTTGGAAAGCATGTCCTCACTCTGTGGGGGCGCTGACTTCGGAGGGCGGATGCCGGTGGGCGCGACCCAAACCCTGGTACTTGGCTTCATCGCCGGGTTGACGATCCTGCTCGGCATGCCGTTGGGGCGGCTGCGCGCCCCGGCCCCTGGCTTGCGGGTATTCCTCAACGCCACCGCCATCGGCGTCCTGCTGTTCCTGTTCTGGGATGTGCTCGCGCACGCATGGGAGCCCATCGATGCCGCGCTGGGCGCGGTCCGGGACGGCTCGGGTGGCCTCGGTCCGGTTCTTGGCACCGGGGCCCTGTTCCTGGGCGGGCTGGCGGTGGGGTTGCTCAGCCTGGCGGGCTACGAGCGGTGGCTCGAGCAGCGTCAGCACCCGCGGCCGCGGTCGCGGCCAGGGCCGGGAGCCATGCAAGCCGACGAGTTGGTTCACCGCGCTGGTGGCTGGTCCACCGCACGCCGGCTCGCGCTGCTGATCGCGGTGGGAATCGGGTTGCACAACTTCGGCGAAGGACTGGCGATCGGGGGGAGTGCGGCACGTGGCGAGGTCGCCATGGCCACCCTGCTCGTGGTCGGCTTTGCCCTGCACAATGCGACGGAGGGGTTCGGCATCGTCGCGCCGATGGCCGCCGAGGGGGACCGGCCCGGCTGGCCGCTGCTGTTGGGATTGGGGCTGATCGGCGGAGGGCCGACGTTCGTGGGAACGGTGATCGGCCGGCAGTTCACCAGCGATGCGCTCAGCATCGTGTTTCTCACCCTCGCGGCCGGCTCGATACTGTTTGTGATCATTCAGTTGATCGGGATCGCCCTGCGTTCAGTGTCGCGCTCGCAGTTGTACTGGGGTGTCTTGACCGGCCTCGCGCTCGGTTTCGTCACCGACATGGTGGTGACCGCCGGGGGCGCCTGAGTCGCCGGGAGTACCACTCAAAGAGTACTCATACCGCACACGCAGTACTGCTGGTCTACTGCCCTCGCGGTATTTCAGACCGCTTCAACACTGGACTCTCAGGTTCATCTGGGGCGTTTTCCAGCCCCCCACCGCGTAGTTTGGCGGGATTGCCGCCTTGAGTTCCTGAGATTATCGGCGTAGCGCGGCACTCACGCTGTGCAAGCCTCAATATATGCCGACAGCTGATCGCACCCAGGACGCCCACTCGGCCCTCGCCCGGCTCGCCCAGAGCAAGGTGCCAGAAGTAACTGTCCTCTTCTGGATCATCAAGGTGCTGACCACCGGCATGGGTGAGGCCGCCTCGGATTGGCTGCTCAACAGGGGGGCCGGTGTCGCTGGGATTGGTATTACGGTCTCGCTCGGCCTCGATGTCGCGATCTTTGTGGTGGCGCTCATCTTGCAGTTCTCGACCCGCCGCTATGTGGCTGGGGTGTACTGGTTTGCTGTCGTCGCGGTGAGCCTCTTCGGTACGATCGCCGCGGATATCGCGTTTATTATAGGTGTCCCGCTCTGGGCGTCCACCACGTTCTACGCGGGCGCCCTGACGGTGAACTTTGCGATTTGGTACGTGAGCGAGAAGACGCTATCCATTCATAGCATTCACACCCGGCGCCGCGAGACGTTTTACTGGATCACCGTGTTCCTCACCTTTGCGCTCGGTACGGCCCTGGGTGATCTGACCGCGGTGACCTGGAAATTGGGCTTCCTCGTGTCGGGCATCATGTTCGCTGCCCTCATTGCGGTCCCGGCGATCGCCCACTGGCGGTTCGGTCTGAACGCGATCGTGGCCTTCTGGTTCGCCTACGTCGTGACTCGTCCGCTGGGCGCATCCTTCGCCGACTGGTTCGGGGCCTCCCACCACGACGGCGGCCTCGGACTGGGCTTCGGGTGGGTCACCCTGGTCATGACGATCATGATCATCGGCCTGGTCGGGTACCTGGCGAGGAGCCAGCGGGGCAGTTCACCAGAACAGCTCCCGGCGCGATAACGCCGAACGGCGGCGGTGGGCGCCGGATCGAGGCGCCCACCACCGCGGGCTGAGCGGTCAGCTGGCCGGGGTTGCCGCCGGCGGCATGAGCACGCTGTCGATGATGTACACGGTGGCGTTGGCGGTCTGGACGTTGCCGCAGATCACGTGGCTGACCCCATTGATGGTGAAGTCCTGCCCGGAGCCTGAGGTTTTGAGGCTGGCGCCTTCGAGGGTTTTGAACTCACCGGAGGCCAGCTCGGCCGGGGTAATCTTTTGGCCGACCACGTGGTAGGTGAGGATCTTGGTCAGCGTGGTCTTGTCGGCGAGCACCTTGTTCAGGGTGGCCGGTGGGATCTTGTCGAAGGCGGCGTTGGCCGGGGCGAACACGGTGACGTTCTGGGCGCTGTTGAGCGTATCGACGAGGTTCGCCTTCTTGACCGCGGTGACCAGGGTGGACAGCACCGGGTTGTGGCTGGCGGCGGTGGCGACCGGGTCGGTGGCCATGCCGGAGAAGCTGCCCGGGCCGCTGGTCGGCACCGCGCTGCAGGCGGAGCCGAACTGGGTCGCGGCCGGGGCGGTTGGGGCGGCGTCGGCGGTGGCGCTGGCGGCCGCCGCGTTGGGCGCCGGGCTGGGTGCGCTGGTGCCGCAGGCGCTCAAGCCCCCGGCGGCCGCGGTGATGCTCAAAGCTACGACAATTCGTTTGATGCGCATGGTCGGGCCTCTCGGAGATGGTGCTGATTGGGCGGTTCGTCCCGGCGGAGCGCCGGACGGGCTCACGTGGTTGTTTCGGAGCTGTCCCGGCGCCGGCTTGGTCTCGAGCGACTTTCATCCGGTCCGGGATTGGACCAATCCGGGAGCGCGGCGGCCGCGAATGGTGGAGTAGGTACCAACGGCGGGAGGCGTCTGCGATGCGAGATTCGGTGTGGCCGCCGCGCCGGCGTGACGAGCGAGGGGACGAGCGGGGTGGGATCTGTCCGGCGACGGCTGAGCAGCTGATGGTCGAGGTGGCCAAGGGTGACCGGGGCGCGTTTGAACGGCTCTACCCGCTGGTTGCGGGTGCGGTGCTGGGTGTGGTGCGCCGGGTGGTGCGCGACCCGGCCCAGTCCGAGGAAGTCGCCCAGGAAGTTCTCGTGCAGCTGTGGTGGACCGCGCCGCGTTACGACCCGGCCAGGGGCAGCGTGCTGACTTGGGCGCTCACCCTTGCCCATCGGCGGGCGGTGGACCGGGTTCGTCACGCCCAGGCGGCCGCCGAGCGGGAAGATCGGGTGGCGGCCGAGTCGATCGACCGGGATTACGACGAGGTGGCCGAGGCGGTGACCGCCAATCTGGAACGCGAACAGGTTCGTCGCTGTCTTGGTTCGCTGACCACGTTGCAGCGGGAGTCGGTGGTGCTGGCCTACTACGGGGGGCATACCTATGTGGAGGTGGCCGAGCTGCTCAGCTCACCGTTGGGCACGGTCAAGACCCGGCTGCGCGACGGGTTGATTCGGCTCCGCGATTGCCTGGGAGTGGCCTGATGAGCAGCCCGGATATCCACACCCTCACCGGCGCCTACGCGCTGGACGCCCTCGATGAGTTCGAGCGCCGCCAGTTCGAGGCGCATCTGGCCCGATGCCCGGATTGCGCGCGTGAGGTCGATGAGCTGCGCGCGACGGCGGCCAGGCTGGCGATGGCCGTGGCCGAGCAGCCGCCAGATTCGTTGCGGCACCGGGTGCTGGCCCAGGTGGCCACTACCCGCCAGGAACCACCGGCGGGTAGACCGGTCAACACCGAACCTCGGGGCCGGGCAGGGGACCGGCGCTCCGGCTGGGCAATGCGGCTTACCGCGGCCGCCGCGGCGATTGCGACGGCCGCCGCGGTGGTGCTCGGCGTGGTCACCGCGCGTACCGCGGCGCAACGCGACTTCGCCCAGGCCGAGCTCGCTCAACTGCGGGCCGAGTATCAACCGCTGACCCAGCTGGCCGCCGCACCGGACGCGCGGGGCGGCACCGGGGCCGGAGTGGGCGGCGGCACGGTGTTCGTGCTCGCCTCCCGCGAGCTGAACAAGGCGGTGATGGTGGCCTCGGACCTGCCCACGCCGCCGGATGGGCGCATTTACCAAGCCTGGCTCATCGGGCAGGGCCAGCCGCGCTCGGTCGGGCTCATGCAGCCGGGAGTGTCGGCGACGGCGCCCCCGTTGGAGTTCGGCGGGCTGGCTGGGGCGGCCAAGGTCGGGTTGACCATCGAGCCGGCCGGTGGTTCGCCGGCGCCCACCACCACCCCGGTCGTGCTGTTCGACCTACCCGCCTGAGCAGGGCCGTGACCAATTCCGGCAAGACCAATCCGGTGTGGCCGGGTGCCGCGAACCAGTCAGGTGACCAGCACCGAGACACCGCCAGCCACCCCGCCCCGCTCTGTCGTCCTGTCCAGGCAGGTCGCCGCCCTGGTCGAGGTCGCCTCGATCACGGTCGCGCTGGGCCTGAGTCAACTCGCGGCCGGGTTGGTTGCACCGGGGTCCGCGCCGTTCCAGGCGGTCGCCGACACGGTGGTGCGGTTGTCCCCGGAGGGGCTGACCGAGTTCGGCAAGTCCCTCGAGTTCCCCGCGCTCGGCATCGGCAAGGGCGTCGCGGACAAGCTGGCTCTGCTGGTGAGCATCGGCGCGGTCATCCTGCTGGTCGCGGTGCTCGCCGGCCTCGCGTCGCGGCGCCGCGCGCTGCCGGGGCGGGCGGTGATCGCGGTACTCGGTGTCGCCGGGCTGGCGGCGGTGATCTTCTCCCCGGTGTTCGCGCCGCTGAACCTGGTGGCCCCGCTGGTCGCGCTGATCGCGGGGCTGGCCGCCTTCGACGGGCTGTACGCCCTGGCCACCCGGGCCGAGACGGCGCCGCCGGACCGGTCCGGCGGCGTGTCCCGCCGGCGGGTGCTGCTGGGCGCCGTCGCCGTCGGGATCGTCGGGATCGGTGCGGCGGTGGCCGGTTCCTCGCTCGGCGGTGCCGCCGCGCGCTCGCGCAACGCGCTGTTCGCCCGGATCAGGCCACTCCAGCCGGCACCCGCGCTGCCGCCGGGCGCGGACTTCGCCTCGGTCGGTTCGCCGACGTTCCTCACCGCGAACCGGGACTTCTACCGGATCGACACCGCGCTGCGGATCCCGGAGATCACCGCCGAGGACTGGGCGCTGCGCATCCACGGCATGGTCGAGAGGGAACTGCGGCTGACCTACGACGACCTGCTCGCCCGCCCGCTGCTGGAGCAGGCGATCACGTTGACCTGCGTGTCCAACGAGGTCAACGGCAACCTCATCTCGACCGCGAACTTCACCGGCGTCTCGCTGCGCGACCTGCTGCTGGAAGCCGGGGTGGCACCGCGCGCCGAGCAGCTGTTCAGCACCAGCACCGACGGCTGGACCGCCGGGACCCCCACCGACGTGGTGCTTCGGCCAGACAGCGGAGCGCTGCTGGCTGTCGGGATGAACGGTGAGCCCCTGCCGCCCGAGCACGGGTTCCCGGTGCGGATGGTGGTGCCCGGGCTCTACGGGTTCGTCTCGGCCACCAAGTGGCTGACCGATTTGGAGCTGACCACCTTCGATGCCAGGCAGGCCTACTGGCCACAACGCGGCTGGGCCCAGCGGGCGCCGATCAAGACCCAGTCCCGGATCGACCGCCCGCGACCGTTCGAGACGCTCACCCCCGGTCCGGACGGCACCGTTGCCCTGGCCGGCATCGCCTGGGCCCAGCAACGCGGCATCAACAAGGTAGAAGTCCGCCTCGACGAGGACGGCCCCTGGCGACCCGCCCGATTGACCCCTCAGATCAACCTGCAGACCTGGCGAATGTGGCGACTCGACGTGGCACTGCCACCCGGCAGCCACTACATCCAGTGCCGCGCCACCGACGCGACCGGCGCCACCCAAACCGCCGACCCGGCCCCGCCCATCCCGGATGGCGCCGCCGGCTGGCCGGGCATCAGGTTCGCCGTGGCCTAAGCGGCAAACCCGCGGTTCACCCGCCCCAGATGTCCTCCAGGAACCGGTCGGCGGCCCGCATCTCGGTCAGCCACTCTTGGGCCTGCGCCGACGAGCGGCCGGTGTGCTGGCGGTAGATGTCGGCCAGCGCGGCGCGCACCCCCGGCGCCATGGTGTTGGCGTTGCCGCACACGAAGGTCGCCGCGCCGCGTTCGATGAGGTCCCACAGCTCGTCGTGCCGGGCGAGCATCTCGTGCTGCACGTAGCGCCGCCCGTCCTCGGGCCGGTTGGAGAACACCGTGCGCAGCCCGGTGCCGGCCAGCTTGGCCAGCTCGCGCAGCTCGTCGCCGTAGAGCTCGTCCAGCTCCTGCTCCCGGCAGCCGAAGAACAGCAGCGAGGGGCCGACGGGCGTGCCGCGCTCCGCGGTCGCCGCCCGGTCCTGCAGGAATCCCCGGAACGGCGCCAGCCCGGTACCGGCTCCCACCATGATCATTGGGACCGAGGCGTCGGCCGGCGGACGGAAGGCGATGGTGGGCTCGCGGACGAAGGTGAACACCGTGCTGTTCGGCGCCATCAACGCCAGGTGGTTGGAACAGATGCCGCGGAACTCGCCGTCACCGCCCCGGGCCGGCACCCGCAGTACGCCGGTCGTGACGCTGCAGACGTCCGCGTCGACCAGCGGCGAGGAGGAGATCGAATAGTACCGGGGCCGCAGTGGAGGCAGCATGTCCAGGTACTCCCCAAACGGCAGCCGGCAGGCCGGGAACTCCTCGAGCAGGTCCAGCTGCGAGCGGTACGGGGTGAACACCCGCTGCCGGTAGCGGCGGTGGGACTCCTCGTCGTCGCCGACCAGCGAGAGCAGCTCGGCCCGCTGTGCCGGGTCCTCGGTGTAGCCGGTCATGGCCTCGATGTCCGAGCGGCTCGCCACGTCCTGCAGCTCCACACAGCTGCCCAGCACACCGATCAGCGGCGCCGGCTCGTCGATCGGCAGGTGGGTGTGCGAGCCGCTGGTCGGGATGATCGTCAGGTACATGCCGGCATCCAAGGTGAACCTGCGCATCACCCGCTGGATCAGCTCGATGTTGTTGCGCGGCAGCACGCCGAGGTGGTCACCGGTGCGGTAGCTGGTGCCGGCCGGGAGTGCTACCTCGATGTGCCGGGTGGACCGGCTGACCGGCCGCCTCCCGCCCATCCCGCACAGCTCCCGGTTCACCGTGATCACCGAGGGCCGCGCTCGGTAGGACATGATCACCGGGTTGGCCAGCTGGCGATTGATCATGGAAACCGACAGCCTCGGCCCGGTCCCGGCGGTGGCGGCCACGGTCGCCGGCAGGTTCAACGCGGTGGCCAGGTCCGACCACAGGCCGGCGTACCAGGTCCGGTACTGGGCGTCGAAGTCCCCACGGGCGTCACCCTCGCCGCGCGGGTGCAGCCGTCGCCCGCCGTGGGCCTCAAGTTGGGCGTCCAGGGTGGTCGGCACGGCCTGGTAGGTGGTGGCCCACTCACTGTTGCCGCAGCCGAACACCGTGTAGCCGGCGCCGGCGCAGGCGTCCGACGCGGTCGCCGGGTCACGCAGCCAGGCGGAGAACCGGGCGGCGTTCTCCGGTGGCATGCCGTTGTAGGAGGCGCACACCAGGATCGTCGCGCCGTCGGTCGGCAGCCCGCCCACGTGGTCGTCCAGCGCGCCCACGGTCACCGCGAAGCCGCGCTCGGTGCCCTCCCGGGCCAGCTTCGCGGCGATGCCCTCGGCGGTGCCCAGGTTGGAGCCGTACAGCACGAACAGCGGGGTGCCGTGCCGCTCCACCGCCAGCACGGCCGGCGCCTCGGTGGCTGCCGCGGCCACCTGACCGTCCCCGTGCGCCGGAGCCGCGACCGGGTGGTCGATGGGGCGGTCGGCGCGGCGCCGCACCTGGATCCGGAAGTCGTCCGGCTTCATGGTCAGCGTCGTCTTGATCTTCAGTTGGTAGTTCTCGTGGTCGACGAACTCGAAGCGCTGCAACAGCATGCCGAGCACCAGCACGGCCTCCTGCAGGGCGAACTGACGGCCGATGCAGGCCCGCTGGCCGGTGCCGAACGGCTTGAACACATTCGGGCTGAGGGCGGCGAGCGCCTCCGGGGCGACGTGGTCGGGGTTGAACTCCTCAGCGTCCGGTCCCCAGACGCTCCGGTCCCGGTGCAGCATCGGGGACAGCACCGTCAACGGGGTGCCCCGCGGAATCGCGTAGCGCTCGCCGATCACGGTGTCCCGCAGCGGTGTCCGGTTGAACCCGGGCGCGGTGGGCCACAGCCGCAGCGCCTCGTTGAGGATCTGGGTGACGTAGCGCAGCCGGTGCACCTGCTCGAAGCTGGGCAGGGCGGTGGCGCCAAGCACCTCGTCGACCTCGGCCCGGGCCCGTTGCATCACCTCGGGATCGTTGAGCAGGTAGTACAGCGCGAACGACAGCAGCCCGCTGGTGGTCTCGTGCCCGGCGATGAGGAAGGTGATGCACTGCGCGCGGATGTTCTCGTCGGGCAGCCCCTCCCCGGTCTCCCGGTCCACGCCGCCCAGCATGCGCCCGAGCAGGTCGCGCGTCTCACCCTCGGCACCTTGCGCCCGCCGCTCGGCGATCAGCTGGTCCACCAGGTCGTTCATGAACGCCTGGTCCTCCTCCACCTGACGTTGGGCTCGGATGCGCAGCCTGGTCTGGATCGGCAGCTGTCGGACGCGTCGCTGCGACTCCGACAGCGTGCGCACCATCGCCGAGACGAATGGGTGGAGGGTGTCGCGGTAGAACGAGTTGAACCGGTATCCGAAGCCGCACAGCGCGATGGTGTCCAGCGTCAGCCGGGTCATGTCGGCCGGGACGTCCACCTCCTCGTCCGGGTTCAGCCGTTCCCACTTGGCCATCAGCTGCTCGGCGAGGTCCAGCATCATCGGCATGTAGTCCTGCATCGACTGCAGGCTGAACGGCGAGAGCAGGATGTTGTGCGCCCGCCGCCACAACGGGTCGGTCGTGTCGGCGGTGAACAGACCGGAGCCGGCTCCGCCCTCGCGCAGGTTGGCCAGCCCGCCGCCGACCAGCTTGTCGAACCGGCTGTCGTCGCAGATCTCCTCGACCAGCTCCGCACCGCTGACGATCAGCCGGGCGCCGGCTGGGGTGGACAACCGGAAGATCGGCCCGTACTCCCTGGCCATCCCCATCAAGCTCTCGAACGGGCTGGCGCTGTCGATGTCGAAGATGTTCCCGACTACGGGTAGCCCGCGCGGGCCAGGGATGTCCTCGATGCGCACCGGTTCCGTCATGACAGCTCGCTTCCGTCGGAGGTGGCCTGGAGAGGGTTCCAGTGGAGGGTTCAGTGCGGGGACGGTCCGTTCGGGTAGCCGGCGCGGACCAGCAGGACGCCGCTCACCAGCACCGTCCAGATCGGGAACACCAGCAGGATCGCCGGGTGGAACGTGGTGCTGACCAGCAGGAACGCCGCCGCGAGGTAGCCGACGACGGCGACCCAGCGGGGGAACAGGCCGACCGCGCGGCCCAGCGTGGTGGTGGTGATCATGTACATGCCGGCGGCCCGCACGCCGAATACGAACAGCAGCCCGTAGCCGGTGGCGGCCAGCGCACGGGCCACCTCCGGCGAGGGCAGCGGATCCACCGAGAAGCTGCCGAGTAGGGCGACCGCGCCTACCGCCGCCGAGCCGGCGAACAGCATGGCGACGAACAGCACGCCTGACGTCAGCTGCAGCAGCCGGGGGATCTCCGACGGTAACTGGTGGGCCCCCGCGCTCGCGTTGAGCAACGCCCGAGTAGCCGCCAGCTGCCAGAGGAAGGCGATCCCGGCGAAGGGCACCAGGTACAGCCCGACGGTGACCAGCACCCCGCCGCCGCCATCGCGGTAGAACGCGGTGTAGGCACTGTCCGGCACGCCGAGCCCCGGCGCCTCGCGCAGCAACACCAGCGCCGCGCCGAACAGCACCGCGAAACCGATACCGGACACCGCACTCATCCGGAGGAGCCCGCTGATCCGCCGCGCCTCCGGCGGCATTCGGCCACCGGCCAAGCCGCCGGTGGCCGCGGCCTGGGTTGCCCGAATCCTGGACATGGTCCCTCCGACACATCGCTGAGGGAGCGGCAGCCGAAGCTACTCGGCGTGCCGGGTGTCGCCCAGGCTCGCCACCCATTCACTGACGTGGTTGGGCCGTTCGCCGGGCTGGCCGGTCTCGGATGGTCGCGGATGGTCGCGGACTGCCCAGCCGGCTGCCGCCGATCGGGCTCAGCCGCGCGGCCAGAGGCTCAAAGCCCTCGCGTGACCGCCGAACGAGCTGACGCCCCCCGGGGCAAACCCGGGGGCCGACCGAGGACAGCGCCTACCGGCAGCTGACGACGGTGTGGTTGTCGGACACGGGCTGGGTGCTGTCGGCGGGGATGTGAAGGGTGAACGTCGGTGGCGAGGGCCTGCTGAGGCTGAGCCGGCCGCCCTCGGCTTCGGCGAGGCTGCGGGCCAAGGCGAGTCCGATCCCGTGGCCGGTGGCGCCGTTGGACCGGCGGGTGAACAGTTGGCTGGGCGGATTGCTGATGCCCTTGCCCTGGTCGGACACGTCAATGGCCACGGCGTCGCCGGCGTCACGGACGGCCACGGTGACGGTGCCCGAGCCGTGGCTGGCAGCGTTGTCCAGGAGCACCGACAGCACCTGGCGCACCGCGGCCGCCGAGGCGCGGGCGGTGGGCAGCTGAGCGGAGCTGACGATGCGCAGGGCGCGCCCCTGCCCGGCGAGCCGGCGAAGCCAGGTGTCTTCGATCTCGTCGAGCAGTGGGGCGAGATCGAGCGGGTCGGTGACCCGGGTGGAGTCGCGGGCCAGTCTCAGCAGGTCCTCGATGGTGCGCTGTAAGCGGTCGGTGTCCTCGATCGCCGTGACAACCGCGCCGCGGAGATCTTGGCCCGCGTCGTCGAGGGCTATTTCCAAGCCAAGCCGAAGGCTGGTCAGCGGGGTACGCAGCTGGTGTGATGCATCGGCGGAGAACGCTCGCTCTCGAGTAATCAGCTCGTCGAGCCGCGCGGCGGTGCTGTTGAGGTCGCTGGCGCAGGAATCGATCTCGGCGATGCCGGAGGTGTCGGCACGCACGCTGAAGTCGCCCTGCCCGAGAGTTCTGGCGGCGGTGGAAAGTCGTTCGAGGGGGCGGATCAATCGAGCGGCCAGTGCTCGAGCCACCAGCCAGACGAGCAGCAGAGCGACGATGCCGAGGCTGACCATGAGTAGCCAGGCTTCGGCGATGCGTTGGTAGGCCTCGTCGAAGGGCGTGGCCGCGCGGATGACGCCGAGGACGGATCCGTGCGAGGAGATCGGCAGGGCGAGCATGATCTCATTGGGGCTGTCATCGGCGACTTCGTTGCCGGTCATCGCCCGCTGTACCAGCTGGTCAGCCGCGAGTGGGCCCTCGCCGGAGACCCGCCGGCCGGTTGCGTCGTAGAGCCCCAGCATGGTGTCGTTCTCGGTCTCGGGCATCGCGCCTGGCGGTTCGCCTCTGGCGAGGTTGATCGAGGACGCGACCGCGGCGACGTCGGCGATTCGCTCGAGCTCGGCACGCTCGTCGTCGAGGAGGTACTTCGAGACGAGGATCGCCAGCGGCAAGCCGAACAATACGATGGCCAGTAACGCCACCAAGGTAGCCAGTCCGACTATGCGTTTGCGCACCCCACGATTTTGCCCGGTCCGTTGATCTCAGGTGCACCGGGGTAGCGAGCATCACTCCGGCGGCCGTGGTTTGCCTCGCGCTTGCGAAGTGATTGCCCTCCGTTAGCAATTGGCTCCAGCGAACTCAGACGATCCGCGGCATTGCATCTCTAGAATGACCGCATGGCACAGTTGCTGGTGGTGGAAGACGACGAGACCATCGGCGGTTATCTCGAATCGAGTCTGCGCGGACATGGCCACGAGGTGGTGTGGCAGCGAACCGGGAGTGGCGCCCTGCGGGAGGCCGAGACCGGCGAGTTCAACCTGGTACTGCTCGATCTCGGTCTTCCCGACCTGGACGGCGTCGAGGTCTGCCGCCAGCTGCGCGGACGCCTGCCATGGTCGGTCTTGGTCATGTTGACCGCGCGGGCCGAGGAGATGGACATCGTCGTCGGCCTGGAAGCAGGGGCCGACGACTATCTGACGAAACCGATCCGACTGGCCGAGCTGCACGCGCGGATCCGCGCGCACCTGCGGCGTGGCGCGTTACTCCCCGAAGGTGGTCCTACGACCTACGTCCTGGGAGAGTTGTGCGTCGACACAGCGGCCCGGCGAGTCAGCCTGGCCGGCCACGAAGTCGAGCTGCGAGCGAGGGAGTTCGACCTGCTCGCGCGGCTGGCCGTTGATCCAGGCGTGATGGTGAGCCGGGAAACCCTGATGGCCGACGTGTGGGACGAACACTGGGCCGGCTCGACCAAGACCCTGGATGTGCACGTTGCGGCGCTGCGGCGCAAGCTCACCGAAGCCTCCCCCACGCGGGCGGTGCCGCGGATCGTGACGTTGCGCGGGCGCGGGTTCCGGTTCGAGCCACCCGAGGATTAGGCGGGCGGTTCCGGCTATCGCAGGGTCACCGCGACGAAGTCGCGTTGGTCGGGCTGCAGGTAGCGGTCCAGGGGTCCCTGCATGGTCGGCAGCAGCGGGTTGGCCAAGGGCTGCGGCTGACCGTTGATGTGCTGATAGGCGTACAGGTGGACCATCCGGGGATGAATGTCCAGTTCCATCCCTCGCACCGCTCCCGTGTCGGCCAGGGCTCGGGCCAGGCTGACCAGGGTGAGCTGGTTGCCCCCGACGTAGAAGAGGTTGCCGCGAGCGTCGACACCGACAGCGGACCGCCAGGTGTACTGCAGCTGGTTTTTGGCGCTGCCCCACCGGTGGTCGCTGTTGACGTCCAAGCCGGGCACCGGGGCTCCGTTGTCGACGATCAGGGCCAGGTTCTGTCGCACCGCGACCACGTCCGGGCTCATCCGCACGTCGCGACCCCACGCGTCCACCGAAATGCGCCCGGCGCGATCGATCACCAGCGACGCCGCCCCGTCCCTCAGCGGCTGAGCACTACGCGAGTCGGCGTAGAACCCGCCCTGTGCCTCGGCCTGTTTGAACCCTGAGTTGAACGTCGCGACGAGGCCGGCGCGTTGATCGGGCGGAACTTGGCCCCCCTCCGGCCACATCTGCTTGTTGGGTTCCCTGGTGCCGGCGATCAGTTGTGCCTTGATCAGGTTCTGATCGAACCGGGCGACGGCAGCCACCACGCCGGGGTGGATCGGGTCGGGGCGGACGAACGTGGCGAACATGGCCGGAGTTCCGTTCTTGCTCGTCGGACCGGCGATCCAGCTGCCCTCACCCGGCGCGGCGCGAGGCCCGATCGCCGGGAGCGGAGCCGGCGTGCCAGGTGCCGTCGACGCGCGGGGTTGCTGCCCAAGTGTGGGATCAGGCGCTGAGGTGGGTGGCGCCTGACGCGTGTACCACCAGTTCTCCACCGCGTTGACCAGCGGCGCCCCGCCGTTGTCTCGTATCCAATCCACCGTCCGGACGTCGAGCGGCGCCTCGCCGGGGTAGGTCAGCGCGCGGCCGTAGGACACCCCCAGCGCCAGCAGTGCGGCCGCGAGAATCGCGGCCAGCAGCCGGCGAAGAATGGTCAAGAAGCGAATAGGTACGTGCGGTGAATGCCTGCGATAATCCGCCGGTGACATCGGGGGGCCGGATCGCATCAACATGCTTCTGACGCTAATCGGCAAGGAGTAGGGGCGGACTAGCTCACGGCAAGGGGATGGCAAAAAGGGATCGTGTATTTCTGGGAGATTTCGCATGTCAAATGGGGTAGTCCTCGAGGACCGAAAGATCAGGTAATGGGGTACTGATGCGCGCGGACGGGCAGCCGCGCTGTCACCACTTTCGCCGTGGTGAGGCAGATGATCAACCAGAACGTGCCGATGAGCCAGCCCGCGATGACGTCGCTGGCCCAGTGCACACCGAGGTACAGGCGGCTCACGCCGATCGCGGCGGTGACCGTCGCCGCCGCGATGGTGAGCAGGAGCCGGGGTACTCGACCCGCCAGATGGCGGATCAGCACGACCGTGAGCACGCCCAGCACGGCGGCCGCGGCGAGCGCGTGCCCGGACGGATAGGACTGGTTGGTCTCGATCACGAGCTGGTCGACCATCGGCGGGCGTGACCGGCCGACCAGCGGCTTGAGCACTCCGATGAGGAGGCCGGCGCCGAGGGTGGTGCCGGCCACGAGCAGGGCGTCGTGCCAGCGGTGCCGCCAGGCGAGCCACCCGGCCACCACGGTGGCCACCGCGGATACCACGGCGGTGCCGCCGACATCGGTGACGATGACCATGACGCCGGTCAGGTCGGCGGTGCGGTGGCCCAGCATCCAGTTCAGCACCGGCCCGTCGATGGCGGTGATGCCCTTGCCGTCGGTCACGTTGTCCGAGAGTTCACCGATGACCAGGGCGAACACCGTGATGATCATCGACCTGACGACGATCGCTCGGTGCGGCCTCGGTGCCGGCCGTGCGTCGGAGTCCTGGCTGGCTGGCTCTGTCGTCTCGTGCTTGCGTGACCGAGTGAACCCCAGCGCGACCACCGCCGCGACGGCCCCGCCCAGCCCTACCAGCAGTGCCGCTGCCCCGAGCCAGTTCTGGACACGCTGCCACGACGAACCTGCCAGGTAGCCGAGGACGATGACCGTGCTCGCCCACATCAAGCCGCCGAAGCCGTTCCAGATCATGAACTTCCTGGCCGGCATGTTGACGGCTCCAGCAGCGACGGGAATGACCGCGCGCAGCACCCCGACCCAGCGCCCGAGGAAAACCGCGGGCCCACCTCGTCGCTCCAGCAGCCGTTCCGCGCGGTCCCAGCGATCGCCCCCCACCCACCGGCCCATTCGGCCTGACTGAACCGAGGGCCCGGCGAGGCGGCCCAGCCCGTAGCCCGCGAGGTCGCCGAGGACGGCACCGGTCACCCCACCGGCGATCATGCCGAACAGGCTCACCTGGCTGGTCGCGGCGAGCACCCCGCCGAGCAGCATGGCGGTCTCGCCGGGAATCACCAGGCCGACGAACGCCGCTGATTCGAGGAACGCGAAGAACGCCACGGCGGGATAGGCCCAACCACCCCCGACGCTGGTCAGGAGGGCGATCAGTTCCGTCACCTCGGGCACCCCTGGGCCGTGGTGCTCGAGACGTTGTTCACGACGTGATCGTGGCGAAGATGCGATGTGAGGGTGATGAATGTCGGATGTGAGCGGGCACATCCACGAGCGTCACAGCTCACGCAGCAGCGTGATCGAGGATCGTCGGGCATTACCCGCGGTCAGCGTTGTTGCCACAGCCAGCGAGGCCAGGGTGAGTGCCCCGGCGCCGACCAGGTACCCCCACGGCACGGACAGCGCCGAAGGCGGCGGGTCGAACACCCCGGTGAGTACCGCGACCAGCATCTCGGAGAGCACCCAGCCCAGCGTGGCGCCGGCGAGGAGCCCGCCGACCGCGAGCACGGCGGCCTCGCTGGCGATCAGCCTGCGCAGCTGGCCACCACTCGCCCCGATTGCCGTGGCGATGGCGAAGCCCCGGCGGCGCTCGGCCAGCCCGAGAGACAGCACCAGACCCGCCGCCGCGGCCGCGAGCGCCAGCGCGAAGCCCAGCTCGATGCGGGTCAGGCCGGCGAGGTCGACAGCGGTGAGGCTGGACCCGATGACGGCCCGGGTGGAGGTGATGTCGGTGACCGTGGCAGAGCCGGCGACCTGCTGGCGGATACGCCCGGACACAGTGTTGACGTTCTGGCCGCCGGTGTCGACGAGGAAGGTCGCGACGGCGTCGCTGCCGGTGTGTGCGGCGACGTAGGCGGCGTTGGCCACCAGGAAGCTGTCCTTGGGCGCGGTCGGGAATTCGTTGACGACGCCGACGTAGTGGAACGGCACGGTGTTCAGCGCCCCGGTGCGGGCGTCCCGCAGCCGCAGGTTGATCAGGTCACCCGGTTGAAGCTGGAAGTCGGCGACTGTCTCCGAGCTGACCAGCACAGAGTCGGGCGCGGCGGCCAGCCGATCCAGCAGCTGCCGCGCGGTGCCGCCCTGGAAGTACTGGTCGCGCAGCGCGGTGGCATTGGTGATGGTCGCGGGGTTGACGCCGTAGAGGTCCTGCAGGTCAGCCCCGACGTAGGCGAACCGGTGCTGCAGCGGTTCCACCGAGCGCACGCCCGGCCCGGCGAACTGGGCCGAGGCCGCTGGACCTACCGGTGCGCCTGGCGGTTCGGCCACCGTGACGTCGGCCCCGTTGGTCAGCTGGGCATCCACCTCGGCCTGGGCGCGGTACGTCGAGTTGAACGTCGCGGTGGACGCGGCAAAAGCGAGCGCCAGGCCGAGCACCACCGTGGCACCGGCCAGCGAATGGCGCCGCCGACTCATCATCGCCGACGCGGTGGCGGCCAGGTTGCCGGCCACCGGGCGCAGCCCCCGTCCGACCAGGTCCCGGCCGCGCCCGAGGGCCAGATCGACCAGGCGCCAGGCGAACAGCCCGGCCCCGATCCACAGCAACGCCGGCCCGGCGAACGCCCAGTAGGACACCGAGATGCCTGGCACCCCCTCCGGAGCGAGGACCAGCTGGTAGCCGTTGCGTCCGGTCAGCCAGAAGATCACACCGGCCCCGGCGAGCAACACAAGGTCGAGCCCCCAGCGGGTCCACCTCGGCGCCGTGGTCGGGCCGACCGCCATCCGCCCGGCCGCGACACTCACCTGGCGGAGATCGCGGTAAGCCGGACCGAGCACGGTCGCCACGGCGATCAGCAGACCACCGGCGGCGGACAGGATCGCCGCCGTGCCGCCGACCCCGGCGATACCGAAGGCCGCCCGGGTGAGCACCGCGACCACCGCCAACCCGGCCAGCGTGCCGATTGACCCGACGAGCCCTGCCTCGATCGCCGCGAGGCCGACCAACCGCGCGCTGCCCATGCCTCGGGCGCGCAGCAGCGCGAACTCCCGCCGCCGCCGCCCGGAGCCGGTGGCGGTGACCATCGCGGTGAGCAGCGCCGCCAGTACCGCGCCGGGTGCGCCCAGGAACAGGAACAGCACCTGGGCGTAGGCGGCGTCCGCCCGGGCGCGATCCAGTGCGGCACCGAGGTTGTCACCCACGATGCCCGCGCCCGCCGTGCGCGCCTCCAGGTTGTGCGCCGCGGCCGTCGCGGCGGTGTAGGCGGCGGCCGGGTCGGGCGGAAGCTGGTGCGAGCGCGCGGCGTGGATCTGCACGGTGGGCGCGTCCGCGCCGCGTCCGGCCAGCGGGTCGAACACGGCGTGCCACTGCTGGTCGGGCAGCAGCAGGACGTTGTCCGGTGGTGCGCTCGGCTGTGCTCCGACCGGTGCGCCGACCCGCTGGAACAACGAATCGGCCTGGGGCAGCGCGACGATTCCGTCGACCCGCACCACGACCGGAGGCAACCCGGCCCTGCCGATCGTGACCGAGTCTCCGGGGCGGGCGTGCAGGTTTGCGGCGGTCTGCTGGGCCACCAACACCCCGGTCGAGGAGCCCTCCAGGCTACGGATCGCGTCGGGGAATACCGTGCGGTAGTCCGCCGGCAGGCCCAGCACCTCGGCGGGGCCGGTGGTCTGGGTACTGGTCGCCCCGGTGGCCCCGTCGGCGGCGCTGGTCACCGCGAGACCGGTGCTGTGCGCGAACCCGACCGGCAGCGCGGCGCGGGTGCCCGCCGCCGCACGGGTGGCCTCGAGCAAAGCCGAGGGGGATCCGCCAGGCTGTAGCTGTACCTGCCAGTCCACCGCGACCGTCCGGGCGGCCCGGTCGGTCATCGTCGAGCGGGAGGCCGCGAGGAAGGATCCGAGGCTGCCCAGCAGCGCGACGGCGACCGCGATGCCGATGGCATTGAGCAGCAGCCGAGCGCCCCGGCGACGCAGCAGACCGGACAACCAGCTCAACGTCATGACCGCTCCTCTGACTGGCCCGGGCGCCGGGTGGAGACCGCGAGCCGGCCGTCGTTCATCTGCCAGGACTCGGCGAGCCGCACGGCCACCGCCGGGTCGTGGGTGGCCACCACCAGGCCGGCGTCGATCTCGTCGGCGACGTCGAGCAGCGTGGTGATCACCTGCGCTCCGGTGGCGGCGTCGAGGCGTCCGGTGGGTTCGTCGGCCAGGATGAGACGCGGCCGGCTGGCCAGCGCCCGGGCGATGGCCACCCGCTGGGCTTGGCCACTGGAGAGTTGGTCGGGCAGGGCGTCGCTCAGGTCTTCGATGCCGAGCCGACTCAGCGCCTCGGCCGCGCTGATCGCCGCATGCCCCGGGCTGTGCCCGCCGAACAGCCGCGGCAGTGCGATGTTCTGCACAGCAGTGAGTTCGGGCAGCAGGCTCGGTCCTTGGAAAATGAACCCGACCGAGCCTGGCTCCTCGCGAGGCACGCCGCCCAGCCCCGGCCAGTTGATCGTGCCGCCGGTCGGGGTGTCCAGGCCAGCCATCAGGTGCAGCAAGGTGGACTTGCCCGACCCGGAGCGCCCGGTCAGCGCGATCCGCGTACCCGGGCCCACCGCGCAGCTCACCTCTCGGACGGCGGCCACCCGAGCGGTGCCCGCGTGGTAGTCGCGGCTCACCGCCTCACACACCACGAGCGGGCTCGGCCGGCTCGCGTCCTGATCGGCCGGACGACGGGCCGGCGCGGTCATCAGAGCACCTCCCCGTCGGCGAGCCTGATGACCTGGTCAGCCGCGGACGCCACCGCCGGGCTGTGGCTGGCGACCAGCACGCCCGTCCCGCCCGCCGCCACCTCGCGGAGCAGCTCGAGCACCAGTACCTCGGTGGCCACGTCGAGTTCGCCGGTCGGTTCGTCGGCGAGCAACAGCACGGGCTGGTTGGCCAGCGCCACGGCGAGCCCGGCGCGGGCGAGTTCCCCACCGGACAGCTCACTCGGGTAGGCCCGTGCGCGGCCCGCCACACCCAACGAGTGCAGCAGCGCGCCTCGGTCGCGGCGGCGCGGGCGATCGACCAGGTGCTGCACCAACGCCACGTTCTGGTCGACGGTGAGGTGTTCGATCAGGTTGCCGGACTGGAACAGCAGGCCGATGCGGCTGGCCCGCAGCCGCGCCCGTGCCTGCTCCGATTCCTGTGTCATCCGGTGACCCGCGATGTAGACGTTGCCGCCGTCGGGCTCGTCGATCCCGGCCAGACACCCCAACAGCGTCGACTTGCCCGATCCCGACGGCCCGACAACCGCGACAAGTTCACCCCGCTGGACAACCACGGACACTCCGCGCAGCGCGAGCGTCTCCCGGTCGCCGTCCCGGAAGAAGCGGTGCAACGACCGAGCCTCCACCGCCGGTTCGTTGTAACGGAGCTGAGCGGAGAGGTCAGGCTGGGGGCTACTCATCGCAGCCACCGCAGCGAGTCGGTCACCAGCCGCCAGGGGTCGACGTTGTCCGCGTCCTTAGGGCCGGACAGGGTCAGGGTCACCTGTTGGCCGGATTTCCAGAATTCGTACCGCTGCACGGCGTCCGTGACAGATCGCCCGGTCACCGCGTCCGGCGGAGTGACCGCCTGGTAGCTGACCAGCACGGCGGTACCGGCCTTGCGCTGGACCGTGCTGACCTGACCGCCCTGGAAACCTGACACCGAAGACCGCAGTGCCGGTACCTCGCTCGCCGCGACCGAGCCGGGGTCGGGTGCGTTGGGCCTGGGCTGGGACTCGATCCGCACGCTGTTCAGCTTGTCGGTGAAGATCGTCGCCTGGCCCTGGTTGGTGCGGGCCCAGCCTTCGGGCACGGACACGCTGAATGTCGAGTCGGGCGCCGCGTAGGGAACGAAGGCCTGGTTGTCCGGAATGTCCCCGGCCGGGTTGGTCTCCGGTGCCGGTGGCTTGCTAGCTGGCTGGGGCGCGGCCTGTGCCGACGGCGGCGCCGCCGCGGGTGCCGCGGGTGCCGGGGCCGTGGGGGTCGCGCCACCGCCGGAGCCGCAACCCGCCAGGGCCAGCGCCATGACAGCCGCCGTGATACCCGCTAGCGCGGCGGCCCTGGTGCGGTGGGGCATACACGAGAGAGGGCTCATGCCGCTTACCGTGCTCACCGCACGTGTACTGAAGATGAGAGCACGATGTCACCGCATGGACCCGACCGCTCTCACGGTTCTCACATGATGCGCGGCTTAGGCTGCGAAGCGTGCGAGTGCTGATTGTCGAGGACGAGCCGAGGATGGCCGCGCTGCTGCGCCGCGGTCTGGCCGAGGACGGATACGCCGTCGATATCGCGAACACCGGGACGGACGCACTCTGGCAGGCCACCGAGTTCGGCTACGACGCTGTGGTGCTCGACGTGATGCTGCCCGGGCTGGACGGCATGGAGGTCTGCCGCCAACTCCGCGACCGGGGCCGCTGGATGCCGGTGTTGATGCTCACCGCCCGGGATGCGGTGGACGACCGCATCCGCGGCCTCGACGCCGGCGCCGATGACTACCTGACCAAGCCCTTCAGCTTCGGCGAGCTGGCCGCCCGGCTGCGTGCGCTGATCCGCCGAGGAACCGGCGACCGTCCCACCATGCTCTCGGTCGGCGAGCTACGACTGGATCCGGCCACCCATCGGGCCTGGCGCGGTGGGACCGAACTCACGCTCTCCGCCAAGGAGTTCGCCCTGCTGGAGCTGTTCATGCGGCACCCGGGGCAAGTGCTCAGCCGCACCCGGATCCTCGAACACGTCTGGGATTTCTCCTACGACGGGGTGTCCAACATCGTCGACCAGTACGTGGCCTACCTGCGGCGTAAGGTGGACAGACCGTTCGGCGACGAGCGGCTGGAGACAGTGCGCGGCGTCGGCTACCGGATGCGCACACCCGACAAGGCGGCCACCCAGGTAGCCGGGCGTTAGGAGCCCGCCGATGCCGCTGCGGCTGCGCCTCGCGCTGCTGTTCGCCCTGGCAACCGCGCTGGCGATCGCCGTCGCCGGGTTCGGTTTCCTGCTCCAACTGCGGATCAGCCTGGACGCGTCCCTGGACAGCTCCCTGGTGAGCCGCGCGTCCGCGCTGGTCGACGAGGTCAGCGCCGCCGGCATGGGCAGCCTGCGGCTCGGCCAGGACGAGGAACCGGCCCAGTTCCTCACCGTCGACGGCCAGGTGCTGGCCTCCTCGCCCGAGCTGGCCGGCCGGCCGGCGCTCGACCCCGAGCAGCGCCGGCAGGTCGCCGCCGGGCGCACCCTGACCTTCACCACCAACCTGGCCCAGGAACGAACCCGGGTGCTGGCCAGGACCACCAATGCCCCGGGCACGCTCGTCGTGGTCGGCACCGGTACCGACATCTCCGACGCGGCGGCCGACCACGTCGCGTACGCAATCCTGCTCGGCGGCCCGCCCGCCGTGCTGATAGCCGGGTTCGCTGCCTGGCTGCTGGCCGGCGCCGCCCTGCGCCCGGTGGAGCGGATGCGCCGGGAAACGGCCGAGATCAGCGAACACGACACGACCGGGCAACTGGCGGTGCCGCCCACCCGGGACGAGATCGCCGCCTTGGCCACCACGATGAACGCCCTGCTGGACCGCTTGCGGGCGGCGGTGGTCCGAGAGCGCGGTTTTGTCGCAGACGCCGGTCACGAGCTGCGCACCCCGCTGGCCATGCTGCGAGCCGAGCTGGAGCTCGCCGCCCGGCCCGGGCGCAGCCGCGTGGAGTTGGCCGAGGCGGTCGAGGCCGCCGGGCAGGAAACCGAGCGCCTCATCCGCCTCTCGGAGAACCTCCTGTTGCTCGCCCGCGCTGAGGGCGGCCCGTCATTTGTGCGTGCAGTCCCGACACCGCTACATGAACTGCTCACCGCCGCCGCCCGGGGCGCGAACGCGTACGGGGCGGACCGATCGGTCACCGTCGAGGTCGACTGTCCGCTCGACCTGACGGTGACCGCTGATCCGGACCGACTCCGCCAGGCACTGGACAACCTGCTCGAGAACGCCATCCGGCACAGCCCGGTCGGCGAGGTGGTGCTGCTCGCGGCGCGCCAGCCGAACTCGCCGACCTCGCTGCGCATCACCGTGCGAGATCACGGCGCCGGCTTCCCCCCGGAGTTCATTCCCCACGCGTTCGAGCGGTTCCGCCGGGCCGATACCGCTCGCGCCCGGATCGATGGCGGCGCCGGCCTTGGCCTCGCGATCGTGCGAGCCATCATCCTGGCCCACGGCGGGGAAGCCCTGGCCCGCAACCACCCCACCGGCGGCGCCGTCGTCGTGCTGCATCTGCCGTATCACCAGCTCGATCAGCCGCGAACCTCCTCCGCTCTCAGGGTATGACAACTACAGTCTTGTCCATACTGTTAGCTTCGCTCCTGATCGCGGCGAGTCAAGGGGAGGCGGGATATGGGGAGCGGTGCGCTCTTCATCGCGGTGTTCCTGGCCTGTGTGGTGGAGGCCGTGGAAGCCTTGACGATCGTGTTGGCCGCCGGCACCAGTCGGGACTGGCGTTCGGCGATCATGGGAGTCCTAGCCGGGGTGGTGGCCCTGGCGTTGATCGTGGCCGCCTTGGGACCGGCGTTGACCGCCGTACCGCTGGAGGCCTTGCGCCTGGTTGTCGGCGGCCTGCTGCTTATCTTCGGGCTTCAGTGGCTGCGCAAGGCAATCCTGCGTGCCAGTGGGTTGAAAGCCCTGCACGATGAGGAGGCGATCTTTCGTACTCAGGTCGCCGCGGCCTCGGCTGCCCAGGCCGACCGGCGGGGCGTGGTTCGCGACTGGTACGCCTTCACCCTGTCATTCAAGGGTGTTGTGCTCGAAGGTCTCGAGGTTGCCTTCATCGCGCTGACTTTCGGCGCGAATCAGGGGGATATCCCGCTCGCGGCATTTGCCGCTGTAGCCGCCGTGCTCATTGTCGCCGTGGTGGGGATTGCCGTCCGAGCCCCCCTGGCGCGGGTTCCGGAGAACACGATGAAGATGGTGGTCGGGGTGATGCTGACCTCCTTCGGCATCTTCTGGGCGGCCGAGGGAGCCGGGGCTCAATGGCCGGGCGCGGACGCGGCGCTGCTGGTCGTGATCCCCTCGGTAGCGGTGTTCGCCCTGTTGCTCGTGGTTGCGCTACGGCGCCGTAGCACCAGGTCCACCGGCAAAGGTCCTTTGGCGACGAGGGCGTCCCGATGATTACTCGGCTGAAGGCGTTTCTCGCATTTTGGTATGACTTCGTCGTCGGTGACGACTGGCGGGTCGCGGTCGGTGTCATCATCGCGCTCGCGCTCACCTACCTGGTTGGCACCACGTCGGTTCCGGCTTGGTGGATCCTGCCCGCTGCCGTTGTTGTCCTGCTCCCGCTGACCCTGTGGCGCGTGGTCCGAGGTCAGTCATCTGCCCCGCCGACTGACGGGAAATGAGCGGCGCCCATTTCCCGCCGACTGACGGGAAATGGGCGCCGCGGGGGCAGGGACGGGTTAGCTCAGGCCATGTTTTGGGCGGGCTCGGTTTGGATTCCACGTGTTTGTCTGCGATGCGTCGCGGTCTGATAGATAACCAGCGCAACGAGCATCCCGAACAGAAGGCCGGATGCCCCGAATGTGCCCAGGCCGACTCCGCCTTCGTCGTGGGTCTTGGTCAGGGTGTTGCCGAAGTTGGCGCCGAACGGGCGCGTGAGCACATACGCAACCCAGAACAGGAGAGTTCCTGAGATTGGGGTGAGGTAATGTGCGGCAACGACCAGAGCCAGCGCCGCGGTGAGGAGCACCGAGCTGGCGACGAAGCCGATCCCGGTGTTGTGGGCCAACAGGTCGCCGCTCGACGTGCCCAAGGTGTTCGAGACCAGCGTGGCGATCCAGTAAAGCACCTCTCCTCGAAAGGTGTTGATCCGCTCGACGTTCATGGCCTGGCCACTGACTTTCCAGACGATGAACACGATAATGAGGCACGCGGTCAGAACCAGTGCACCGCCCAGGTAGCCAAGACCTGCCGTGCGGTTCATGAAGTCGGACATCGTCGTGCCGGCCGTGCTGGTGGTGAGGATCACTGCCCAGAATATTGCCGGGTGGTATCTCTTTGCGCGCAGCTGGGCTATCAGGCTGACTGCGAACAGAGCGAGGAACAGGAAGGTGCTGCCGAGATAGCCCAGATTGAGAGTTTGCGACACCATATCGGCGCCGGTTTCGCCCAGGGTTGTGGCGATGATCTTCATGACCCAGAACATCACGGTGACAATTGGAAGCTTAGACATACTTGCCCTTCGCAAGAGGTGGCGGGGCCGCCCAGGCGGACAAAGTCGCCCAAGGGCGTCACTCTCTAGCATCCGGGCGATGATTAAACCGCCGGCAATCCGTTAGTTAGGGGACTTCCAAGAGTTTAGAGTTCACCCTGACAGGTGACGGACCCCGATTTCCGAGGAGCCCTTGCCAAATGCTTACCTCCGAATGGCCGAGTGATTGCCTCCACTTGCCTAGGGTCGGGTCCATGCTGCTCAGGTCTCCCGAGTCTCCGGGCCACGTCTCTGGCCCCGCATCAGAAGGCCGGCCGTTGCGTCGGATCGTGCTGATCACCCTCGGCGCGCTGTTGCTCGCCCCGGCGGTCTCCTATGCCAGTTCGGTAGCCGCGGCGCTACCCACAACGATCTCCGAGCCGGCGGGATGCCTAGAGGTCTCCCCAGGTCCGGCGAGCCTCCTGGGCGCCATGGAGGGCCAACCGCCGCTCCCGGGCCAGGGTGTGTGGGTCGCCACCACGCCGCGGTCAGGAGGCTGCCCGACTGGGTGACAGGCCAGCGGCCATACATGTTTAAGGGGGGCGTCGGCCACCTGGTTGCCCCACCATCGCGTCGATCAATCCAAGCAGTGCGAGGCCGAGCCCGATGCCCACAAGGACGCCAGGGCTGGATTGGGGCATCGCGGCGAACCAAATCGCGGCGAGCGCGGGCCACCACAGCAGTGCTCGTAGCACGCTGATGCCCAACCGCGACCGTGCCGATCGAGGGGTGACCAGACGTTCCGGTTGCGGTATTTGCACGAATACCTGGTACCCGCGGCCATTACCGCGGAAGAGAGCCATCCGAGTGTTCTTGCAGGTGGGAAGCTTGACTTGTGAGCCTGCGCGGGCTGTTGTGACCGGTGAGGTCCGTCCGTGTGGTCGCCGCGTCCGCCTTGGTTCCGGTGGCGGTCACGACTGCCTGGGACACGGCGCGGCGGTTCACTCTGGCTTTGCAGTAGGTCGCGTCGAGTAAATGTAGGGGAACTGCTGCTCGGCCAATGATCGGTCGCGGAACGCTCCGACTTCCTGATCGAGCTCCGCGCCGATCCTGCTTACCTCGGATTTGGATATGCCGGTGTCGGCACCCAACGCTTTGACCGCGGTGGCCGTTGCGCTGCGCGGCGCGTTCAGCGGAACGCTCACGCGGGGCGGCGTGACCCAACCAGCGGACCCCACCACACCCAGACACCGACAAGCGGACCGACCTCCCGGTGCTTGGCGCAGATGAGGCACTCGCCGTCCACCAGGGGAACCCTACCGAGACCACCTGACGACGGCCGATCGCGG
>DASWST010000241.1:0-21366 GCA_036402515.1 Pseudonocardia sp. | reverse complement strand
GACGTGCCGGTCGTAGAAGACCCGCATGGCCCGCTGGTATTCGGGGTGGTCGTAGCTGCCGTCCGCCTCGTGCTCGAGCAAGGTGGCCTGTACGTCGGGCGGCAGCAGCGCGCGCAGCCGGTTGGCCTCGGCGACCCACAGCTCCATCGACGCCGGTGAGTCGGCGATGGTCAGGCTGCGCAGCCCGGCGGGCCGGCGCACCGCGTGCTCGGCGCCCAACATGCCACCCCAGGACTGCCCGAGCAGGTGGTAGCCGTCGCGCACGCCGAGCGCGGCCAGCAGCGTGTCCAACTCCGTCAGGAACAGCTCGGGCGTCCAGAAGTCGGCTCCGCGGTCGGGCAGGCGGGTGGAGCGGCCGTTGCCCAGCTGGTCATAGTGGATCACTGGTTGGCCGGTTCGCTGGGCGATGTCGGCGATGGTCAGCACGTAGTCGTGCACGCAACCGGGGCCGCCGTGCAGCACCACCAGCGGCGCGACATTGAGGCGTAGCTCGCCGGTGATCCGGTACCAGGTCTCGAACTCGCCGAACGCGACGGTGCCCTCCCGGTCGGCGGGCGCGAGGGCGCGGGCAGTGGTCACGGGAGCCCCTCCGACGGGTGACAGTCTGCGCATCCTGCGGCTCAAAAAGGTTCGGAGTCAAGTACCTTTTATTTCTGGATGGGAGGCTTGGGATATGACGCCGACGTCTCCGGAGGGGCGCCTGGAACCGATCCGGGCCGGGCGGCCGGCGACGGACGGCCTGGAACCGGTCCAGGTCGGCCGCAGCGTCGACGCCGTGGTCGACCGGCTGGTCACCGCGATCGCCGTCGGCGACTTCACCCCCGGCGAGCGGCTGCCGCCCGAGCGGGAGCTGGCCGTGCTGCTCGGCGTCGGGCGCCAGACGCTGCGCGCGGCGCTGGCCCGGCTGCGCGAGGGCGGCTATATCGCCACCCGGCGGGGACGCGCCGGCGGGGCGGTCGTGCAGGAGCGCTGGGGGGTGCTCAGCGACGAGGCGGTGCGCCGCTCGGTGCCCGGGGTGGACGAGTTGGCGGAGCTCTCCGACGTGCGCTGCCTGGTCGAGTCGCTGATCGCCCGCACGGCCGCCGAACGCCGCCGCCCACACCACGTCGAGGCGATGCGGGCCGCGCTGGATGCGTTCGTGCACGCCGAGGGGGCTACCGCGGTCCGCCGCGCCGACCACGACCTGCACCGCGCCGTGGTCGCCGCCGCCGGCAACCGACACCTGGCGCGGATGTCCCGGGAGCTACTGGCCAGCCTGAACGTCGGACTGTCCATCGAGCCCTACAACGACGTGCTGCTCGCGCTGTCAGTCGACCAGCACCGCGCACTCGTGGCGGCGGTGGCCGCCGGCGACGCCGACACCGCCGCCGCGGTGGCCCGCGAACACTTCACCATCACCACCGACGCCCTCCGCCGCGCGGCCGACCGAGCCGGGGGCCAGGCGTAGCCCGGCGATCGGGCGTACCACGGCGAGCGGGCCGGGAATCGGCGTAGGCCGGGAGGCAGGCCGTACCTGGCTCGCACAGACCAGCCACCGTCCGCGCCTCGGCCGGCACAGACCATCCGCCGGCCTGTGGTTAGCTCGCACAGACCGCCCACCCGACCCAGCTCCGGCTCGCACAGACCGCCGCGCGGCCCAGCTCCGGCTCGCGCAGACCGAACGCCGGTCGGGGTTAGCCGCGCCAGGAGTCGTCTTGGGCTAGGACGGTGAGGCGCTGGGTGGCCCTGGTCAGCGCGACGTAGAGCGCGCGGCGGCCGGTGCTCGACTCGGCGACCACCTCGGAGGGCTCCACCAACACCACCGCGTCGTACTCCAGGCCCTTCGCCTCCAGGCTGCCGGCCACCCGCAGCCGCACCTGGGCCGGGTCGGTGCCGTCCGCCAGCTGGTCGTTGAGCCAACCGGCGACCTCGTCCCTGCGGTGCATCGCGGTGATCACCCCGACGGTGCCCTCCACGGCGTCCAGCAGCTCGTCCACCGCGAGCCGGCAGGCCGCCGCCAGCTCGGCGGGGGCCACGGTGCGCACCGAGGGCTGCCAGCCGGTGGACCGGACCGGTTTGGGCAGCTCCATCGGCGCCACCTCGTCGCGGACCACCGAAGCGGCCAGCTCGAAGATCTCCGCCGAGTTGCGGTAGTTGGTGCTCAGCTGGAACCGGCGGCGCGTCTTGACCTTGCCCAGCGCCGACTCGCGCGCCTTCTCCGACTCGTCCCGATTCGGCCAGGAGCTCTGCGCCGGGTCGCCGACGATGGTCCAGCTGGCGTACTGACCTCGGCGGCCGAGCATCCGCCACTGCATCGGGGACAGGTCCTGCGCCTCGTCCACGATGAGGTGGCCGTAGAAGAACTCCCGGCCCCGGCGGCCCTCGCCGCGCTCCCCCGCCATCACCCGCAGTTCGTCCAGCAGCGCCGCGTCGGCCACCGACCAGTCCGGTTCGGCGCCCTCGCCGTCGCGTCCGGCGGCGGCTTCGCGCCAGGACGTGGACAGCGCCTCCACCTGCTCGGCGGACAGCCCCCGACCGGCCACCGAGGCCAACCGGGCGGGGTCGCCCAGCCAACTGAGCACCTCGGTCGGGCGCAGCTGGGGCCACCACCGGTCCAGGAACGAGTCGAACTCGGAGCGGTCTCCCAGGTCGGCGACGAGCGGTTCGCGGCGCGGGCTCGAGGACGGGTCGTCCGGATCCCCCGCGGCGCGCCAGAGCCCGTTCAACAGCGCGTTGGCCGCCTCCTTGCGGGCCCGGTTCGGGGTGACCCGCTGCCGGTGCACCTCCCGGCGGATCTCGCCCAGCGTCGCCGCGTCCAGCCGCAACACCTGTCCCTGGTAGACCATCCGCAGCTCGGTGGGCACCGACGGCGGATCCAGCGCCAGCGCCGCCTTGAGGATCCGACGCATCCGCCCGGAGCCCTTCAGCTCGGCCAGCGCCGGCGGGTCCAACCGGGACGCGGTCATGCCGTCCAGCACGTCGCCGAGCGAGCGCAGCTCGACGGTGTCCTCCCCGAGCGACGGCAGGACCCGGGAGATGTAGTCCATGAACACCGGCGAGGGGCCGACCACCAGCACCCCGCCGGAGAAGCGTCGCCGGTCGGCGTAGAGCAGGTAGGCGGCCCGGTGCAACGCCACCGCGGTCTTCCCGGTGCCTGGTCCGCCGGTGATCTCGGTGATGCCGCCGGCCGGCGCCCGCACCGCCTCGTCCTGCTCGCGCTGGATGGTGGCCACGATGTCGCGCATGGCCGGCCCGCGCGCCCGGGACAGGTCGGCCATCAGCGAGCCCTCGCCGACCACCGGCATGCCGTCCGGAGCCGCGTCGGGCATCAGCAGGTCGTCGGTCAGGTCGGTGACCCGCTGGCCGAAGCTGCGGATGGTGCGCCGCCGCACCACCTCCATCGGCTCCTCCGGCGTGGCCCGGTAGAAGGCCGCCGCCGCCGGTGCTCGCCAGTCGATCACCAGCGGCTCGAAGTCGGGATCGCGAACACCCAGCCGGCCTACGTACTGGGCCTGCCCATCCACCTTGTCCAGTCGGCCGAACACCAGACCCTCGTGCTCGGTCTCCAATTCGCGCAGCATGCGGCTGGCCTGAAACACCAGCACGTCCCGCTCGAACAGCGCGCCAGGGTGGCGCTCCTGGCCAAGCCGGTAGCCGGCGGACCGCAGTTCCTTGGCCTCCTCGCGCAGCTGCGCCAGCCGGGCATAGACCCGGTCCACGTGCCGCTGCTCGGCCTCAATCTCACCCTGCCTCGTCGAGCCTGGCGCCACCGTTCGCTCCTGTGTCCCGGAAAGACAACAACTCTAGAGCGTGCCGGTTGGGCTCAGGGCGGGTCCCGCGGATCATCCAGCTGGCCGTGACACACCCACATGCCGCCGCCCCACGCTCTATCCGGGGGCTCAAACCAGCCAGATGTCGGCACGCACGCCTCCGCCGATCCGGTCCCATTCATCCATCTGGACCACCGTGCCGCGAGGCGTAGATCCACAACGGACATCCGGCGTGCATGCTTCGCCTGCACACCGGGCACCCCGCTTTGACCCGACCATGCATGGCCAGGTACCACTGCACTTGTCCGGCTCCAGTTTCCCGCTCTCGCTAGGAATCGCGCGTACTCATGTCGATCGACGCAAACCGGGCCGATGCGACGGCCCTCGACCGGCAGCCGCCGGCCGCCGAACTGTCCGAAGTGCAGGCAGAGGACTTCCGGCATGCCCGCCCGCTGCCGCTGGAGCCAGACTGGTTCAAACGCGCGGTGTTCTACGAGGTGCTGGTCCGCGCGTTCTACGACTCCACCAGGGACGGCACCGGGGACCTGCGCGGGCTCACCGAGAAGCTGGACTACCTGGCCTGGCTGGGCGTGGACTGCCTGTGGCTGCCGCCGTTCTACGACTCGCCGCTGCGCGACGGCGGTTACGACATCCGGGACTTCCGCGCGGTGCTGCCCGAGTTCGGCACCGTGGAAGATTTCGTGGACTTCATCGATCAGGCCCACCAGCGGGGTATGCGGGTCATTACCGACCTGGTGATGAACCACACCTCCGACCAGCACCCCTGGTTCGAGGAATCGCGGCGGGACCCGAATGGCCCATACGGGGACTTCTACGTCTGGTCCGATGACGACTCCCGTTACCCCAAGGCGCGCATCATCTTCGTCGACACCGAGTCGTCCAACTGGACCTACGACCCGGTGCGCGGCCAGTTCTACTGGCACCGGTTCTTCGCCCACCAGCCCGACCTGAACTACGACAACCCGGCCGTGCAGGACGCCATGATCGACGTGCTGCGGTTCTGGCTGAACCTGGGCATCGACGGGTTCCGGCTGGATGCGGTGCCCTACCTGTTCGAGCGCGAGGGCACCAACTGCGAGAACCTCGCAGAGAGCCACGCGTTCCTCAAGCGCTGCCGCAAGGTGATGGAGGACGAGTTCCCCGGCCGGGTCATGCTCGCCGAGGCCAACCAGTGGCCCAGCGACGTGGTGGAGTACTTCGGCGACCCGGAGACCGGCGGCGACGAATGTCAGATGGCGTTCCACTTCCCGCTGATGCCGCGCATCTTCATGGCGGTGCGCCGGGAGAACCGGTTCCCCATCTCGGAAATCCTGGCCCAGACGCCGGCCATCCCGTCCGGCTGCCAGTGGGGCATCTTCCTGCGCAACCACGACGAGCTGACCCTGGAGATGGTCAGCGACGAAGAGCGCGACTACATGTACGCGGAGTACGCCAAGGATCCCCGGATGAAGGCCAACATCGGGATCCGCCGGCGGCTGGCCCCGCTGCTGGAAAACGACCGCAACCAGCTCGAACTGTTCACCGCTCTGCTGCTCAGCCTGCCCGGTTCACCCGTTCTGTATTACGGTGACGAGATCGGCATGGGTGACAACATCTGGCAGGGCGACCGGGACGCGGTGCGCAGCCCCATGCAGTGGACTCCGGACCGCAACGCCGGGTTCTCGCACTGCGACCCCGGCCGCCTCTACCTCCCGGTGATCATGGACCCGGTGTACGGCTACCAGAGCGTGAACGTGGAGGCTCAGATCAACTCTTCTACCTCCCTGCTGCACTGGACCCGCCGGATGATCGACGTGCGCAAGCGGCACGCCGCGTTCGGCCTGGGCGAGTTCCATGAGCTCGGTGGGTCCAATCCGGCCGTGCTGGCCTACGTCCGCTCCATGCCCGGCGCCGAGCACGGGCAGGGCGACACCGTGTTGTGCGTGAACAACATGAGCCGGTTCCCGCAACCAGTGGAGCTGGAGATGGCCGCATGGCGCGGCTGCTCCCTGCACGAGCTCACCGGCGGCGTGCCGTTCCCCTCCATCGGCGACCTGCCGTACCTGCTCACCCTCCCCGGCCACGGCTTCTACTGGTTCTCGATTCACAGCCATGAGGAGGCCAGGTGACCGAACCGGCCACAGCTCTGCTCAACCATCTGAACAACTGGCTGCCCCGGCAACGTTGGTTCGCCGCCAAGGGCCGCGTCATCGCTGGGCTGTCCATCGTCCAGTCCGTGCGGCTGCGCGCCGAGGAGCCGTTCGCGGACCTGCTGGTACTGAGCGTCGCGTTCAACGACGGTGGCCCGATCGAGCGCTACCAACTGCTACTCGGCCGGCGCACCACGATGCCCGCCGAGTTGGAGCACGTGGTGATCGGGTCCGACGGTGAGCTGCTCTGCTACGACGGGGCGTGGGACAGCGAGCTGGCCAGCGAGCTGCTCACCGCGCTGGCCGAGGGCGCGACCCGGGACTGGTTGCGGTTCGTCCCCGAGCCGGGCGCCCAGATCCCCACCGGGCTGTCCAGCCGGGTGCTCGGCGTGGAACAGAGCAACACCTCGATCGTGTTCGGTGACGAGCTGGTGCTGAAGTTGTTCCGCCGGGTGGCCCCCGGGGTCAATCCGGACCTGGAGCTGCACCGGGCGCTGCGCGGGGTGGGCAGCAATGAGGTGGCCGAGCTGCGCGGCGCGATCGAGGGCACGCTGGGCGGGGAGCCGACGGCGTTCGGGCTGCTGCAGGAGTTCGCGGCGAACTCGGCGGACGGCTGGTCGATGGCGCTGATCAGCCTGCGGGACCTGTTCGCCGAGGCGGACCTGCGCGCCGACGAGGTGGGCGGTGACTTCGCCGGGGAGGCGTTCCGGCTGGGCACGACCGTGGCGGTGCTGCACCGTGAGCTGGCCATGGCGCTGGGCACCAGCACGGTGTCCGCCCAGGCCATGTCCGATGGCATGCTGCGCCGGCTGGACCGGGCGCTGCCGGCGGTCCCCGAGCTGGGTGAGCTGGCCGGTTCGCTGCGGGCCGCGTTCGAGGGCGTCGGCGAGCTGAGCGAACCGGTGGCGACCCAGCGGATCCACGGCGACCTGCACCTGGGCCAGGCGCTGCGCACCCCCCGGGGGTGGCTGCTGCTGGACTTTGAGGGCGAGCCAGCCCGCCCGCTGTCCGAGCGGCGCCTGCCGGACGCCACGCTCAAGGACGTGGCCGGGATGCTGCGCTCGTTCGACTACGCGGCCTACCACCAGCTCTCCGAGTGGGGCGAGTGGGCGCACTCCACCGAGGAGCACGAGCCGACCAGTCAGCTGGTGTGGCGGGCCGAGGAGTGGACCGGGCGCAACCGGGAGGCCTTCTGCGACGGGTACGCCGACTCTTCGGATACCGACCCCCGCGAATCCCGACTGCTGCTGCACGCCCTCGAGCTGGACAAGGCGGTGTACGAGGCGGTGTACGAGAAGCGCAACCGGCCGAACTGGCTGCCCGTTCCGCTGCGCTCACTGCGCCGGCTGTTGGTCACCGGCTCCGGGCGTTGACCCCTGGGGGGAGCACCGGGGGACGGCAGCCGGCGGAGCTTGCGGAGCCGGCGGGATGGGTGGACACAGCACGACCTTCCCGGCGGGCGCTGCTGGCCGGTTGCCTCGGCGGCCTGGGGCTGGCTGCGGTCTCCTGCATGAGCTCGCCGAGCCCAGCGACGCCGTTGTCTGCGCCTGCCGCGGACCAGGACGCACAGGCCGCATTGGCGGCGCTGGAGGCCAGCTTCGGCGGGCGGATCGGCGCGTTCGCACTGGACACCGGCAACGGCGCGACGGTGGGTCACCGGGCCGACGAGCGGTTCGCCATGTGCTCGACGTTCAAGGTGCTCGCGGCAGCGGCCATCCTGCGGCTGCGCACCGCCCAACCCGGTCTGCTGGACCGCCGGCTGCGTTATCGGCGCGAGCAGCTGGTGACCGGTTCCCCGGTGACCGGGCAGCACGTCTCGGACGGCGGCATGACGGTCGAGCAGCTCTGCGCGGCGGCCATCACGCACAGCGACAACACGGCGGCCAACCTGCTGCTCGGCATCCTGGGCGGCCCGGCCCAGGTGACCGCGTTCGCGCGCACCCTGGGCGACCCGATCACCCGCCTGGACCGTCTCGAACCGGAGCTGAACGTGGTGCCACCCGGCGAGGAGCGGGACACCTCGACGCCCGCCCAGATGGCCACGGACCTGCGCGCCCTGGCCCTCGGTGACGCCCTCGACCCGGCCGGCCGCGACCTGCTCACCGGCTGGTTGCTGGCCAACACCACCGGTGGTTCCCGGATCCAGGCGGGGCTGCCGACCGGTTGGCGGGTGGGCGACAAGACCGGCACCGGCGCCAGCGGTGAGGCCAACGACCTGGCGGTGGCCTGGCCGCCCGCCCGCGAGCCGCTGATCATCTCGGTGTACACCGCACCGACCGACCCGGCCGCGCAACCGAGCAACAAGGCGGTCGCCTCCGCCGCGGCCATCCTGGCCAAGGCGCTCGTCGCCCCCAGCTGACCCGGCCGGCCGGCTACTCCGGCTCGGCCAGCGCGCGGTAGACGGGGCGCAGCAGGTCAGCCAGCTCCTGATCGCGCACCCGCAGCCGCACCGCGGGCAGCTGATCGAGCACCGCATCCGGCGGCGTGGCCGGCGCCGCCAGCGGGGGCAGCCGCGCGGCCGGCCGGAAGAAGTCGTCCAGGCAGTCGGCCAACGCCCGGACGTGCTGCCCGGGGTCCACCTGCTCGCCGCCCGGCTGCCCGGAGCCCGCCGGCGCCGAGGTCCGCCGCGATCGGATGTTCTCCAGCAGCGTCTCCCGGTCGCGACCGCGCAGCGCGAGCATGGCGAACGGGTCCGCGTCGAACGACTCGGCGAGCAGGTAGAACACCGCCGCCAGGTGCTTGCACGGGACCTGGTGGTCCGGGCAGGCGCAGTCCAGGCTCAGCTCCCGCACACTGCTCGGGAACAACGTCAGGCCGACCGAGGTGAACACGTCCTCGATGTCCTCGGGCATCTCCCCGGCCAGCAGCTTTGCCGCGTACCACGCGCTGTCCGCCATCGCCTGCTCTACCCGCGCCCACTCCGTCTTGCCGAACGTGGGCAGCCCGATCCGCACCTTGTACGGCCGGGGCCGACTGCCTTGCACCTCGGCCTGGACCGCGCCGGCGGTGGTCTCCAGTGAGATCACCTGGCCGGACCGGGCGTACGCGCGGCCCCGGCCCAGCCGCCCGCCCACCCCGATCGTCTCCAGTACCTGGACGAACCGGGCCGACCACCAGGACCGGCCGATCGCCCCGCGCTGGGTGCGCGCCTTGATGCCGCCCGCCACCGGCAACGGCCGGCCGCTGGGGCGCTCGGTGATCCACCACGGCGTGTCGGTCATTCCCCGATCGCCTCCTCGCCGAGGGCGAGCAGCTCACGCAGCTCCCGGGTGGACAGCTCGGTGAGCCAGCCCTCCCCATCGCTGATCACCAGGTCGGCCAGGTCCCGTTTGCTGGCGATCATCTGGTCGATCCGTTCCTCCAGCGTGCCGGCGCAGACGAACTTGCGGACCTGCACGTTGCGCCGCTGCCCGATCCGGAAGGCGCGGTCGGTGGCCTGGTTCTCCACCGCCGGGTTCCACCACCGGTCCAGGTGCAGTACGTGGTTCGCGGCGGTCAGGTTGAGCCCGGTACCGCCGGCCTTCAGGGAGAGCAGGAAGATCGACGGGCCGTTCGAGTGGTCACTAGCCTGGAAGCGCCGCACGATCTCGTCCCGGCGCGCCCTGGGCGTCCCCCCGTGCAGGTAGAGCACCTCCTGGTCGAAGCGCGCGGACAGGTGCGGCACCAACATCTCGGCGAACTCGGTGAACTGGGTGAAGCACAGCGCCCGGTCGCCCTCGGCGAGGAGCTCGGCCAGCACCTCCTCCAGCCGGATCACCTTCCCGGAGCGCCGCCCGATCGGCGAGCCGTCGTGCAGCAACTGCGCCGGGTGGTTGCACACCTGCTTGAGCTTGGCCATCGCCGCGAGCACAGTGCCCCGCCGCTTGATCCCGTCCGTGCCGGCGATCTTCTCCAGCATGTCGTCGACCACGGTGCGGTACAGCGAGGCCTGCTCGCTGGTCAGCCGGTAGTCCTGGATGATCTCGATCTTCTCCGGCAGGTCGTCCACGATGTCCCGGTCGGTCTTGAGCCGGCGCAGCAGGTACGGCCGGGTGATCTGGCGTAGCCGCTGCGCCGCGTCGGTGTCGCCGTGCCGCTCCACCGGGATCGCGTACCGATGCCGGAACCGCTCGCTGGTGCCCAGCACCCCGGGGTTGAGGAAGTCCATCACCGACCACAGCTCGCTCAGCCGGTTCTCCATCGGGGTGCCGGTCAGCGCGATCCGGTGCTCGGCGCGCAGCCGGCGCACCGCCTTGGCCGAGGTGGACAGGCTGTTCTTCACCACCTGCGCCTCGTCCAGCACCACCCGGTGCCAGGAGTACTCGGCCAGCTCCTCAATGTCCCTGGTCGCCGTGCCGTACGTGGTGACCACCAGGTCGGCCGCCGCCAGCCGCTCGGCCAACTGAGCGCCGTGCGGCCGGCCCGCACCGTGATGCGCATACACCCGCAACCCGGGCGCGAACTTCGCCGCCTCCCGCTGCCAGTTCCCCACCAACGACATCGGACACAACAACAAAGTCACCCGCCGCGACTCCCCAACCTCCCGCAGGTCCGAAACTGCCCGCGAGTCGGGGTTTCCGGCAGGGTGAGTCGCGGTTTTCGCCAGGCTCCGTTCCGTGCTCTCCAGGGCCAGAAGCTGGACCGTCTTGCCCAGCCCCATGTCATCGGCGAGGCAGGCGCCCAAGCCGAGCGAGGACAGGAACGCCAGCCAGGACAACCCCCGCTGCTGGTAGGGGCGCAGAGTGGCCAGAAACCCCGGCGGCGGGTGCACCGGCCGCAGGGTCCGCTCCACCCCGCCGGCGAGCAGGTCGCCCAGCCAGCCGTCCGCGCGCACCGAGGTGACCGGCAGCGGAGCCGGCTGGTCGCCGTGTCCGCTGGTCAGCCCGGTCATCACGGCGAGCACCTCGGCGGCCGTGCTGGCCCGCGTCGGCGCGGCGCGCAGGAACTCCAGCCCCCTGCGTAGCCGGTCGGAGTCCACGGTGACCCACTGGCCGCGCAGCCGGACCAGCGGCGCCTTGGTGGCCACCAGCTCGAGGATCTCGTCCTCGGTCAGCTCGACGTCGCCGACCGCGAGCCGCCAGTCGAACCGGGCCAGCCGCTCCCTGCTCAACCCGCCGGCCACCACCACGCCCTCACTGGGTGTGCTGCTGGCCGACACGGACAGGCCCAACTCCTGGCCCGCCCCAGCCCGGCCCGAGGAGCCCCACCACGCCGGCAGCAACACCCCGAAGCCGGCCTGGTCCAACCGTCCGGCCACCTCGGAGAGGAACCGGTAGGCACCGTGCAGGCCCAGCTCCAGCTCCGAGGGCCGGGGCTCGCGCAGCGCCTCGGCCAGCTCCGGATAGATCACGCTTGCCCTGGCCAGCTCGGCGAGCAGCACCTCCTGGGGTTGCTCGATCCACCGGCGCAGCCCGGACGGCGAGTTCCAGATCTGCTCGGCGGGGACCAGCAGGCTGGGGTCCTCGGCGGAGCGGAGCAGGAACTCCAGCCGCCACACCGTGTCGGGCAGGCTCAGGTCCGGGTCAGCCGGGTCGTCCAGCGGCTGGGCCTCGGTCAGCCGGAAGGTGCCCTGGGCGGGGCCGCTGGGGCCGTCCACCACGCCGACCCACGGGGTCAGCACGCGGCCGAGGTCCCGCACCTCCGCCGGGTCGGCCTCGAAACAGCCGTCACCGGAAGTGAGCGCGGCCAACCAGGCATCCACGGCGGGCGGCGGCGCGGCGCTCCCCCGCCTCGGCGGCACCAGCACCGGCGGTGGTTCGGCCCGGCCCAACCGGTCCCGCACCGCGGCGTCCACCAGCGCGTCCAGCGCGTCGTCCAGCAACTCGTCGGGCTCCTGGCCGGCCAAGCCGGTGAGTACCGCCATGCCGGGCGGCCCGACCTGCTCGGCACGGGCCACCGGGGGCGTGGCGGCGACCAATGCCCGCCGAACCACGGCATCCGGACCGGTCAGCACCGGCCGCCAGACCGCGCGGGCACCCGCGCCACCCTCCCGAGGCCGCACCCCGGGAATGACCCGACCACGATCGGCCAGGTCCTCGGCGAACTCCACCAACGCGCGCAGGTGGGTCACCGACGCGCCGTAGCGCACCTCCTCGGCCAGATCGGCCAGCTCGGCCGGATCCACCACCACAACCGGCACCGACCAGGCCATCAGGGTGGGCGCGGAGCGGGGCATCCGACGCGGGGCGGCCCTGGCCAGCTCCGGCGAGTCGACCGGGGCGCGGCGGACCGAGGGCAACAACAGGGTGGCCATGCCGGGTTTGCCGGGGTGGATCGCGGCCAACTGGTCGGCCGGCAGCGCGAACGGGTGAGGCCGGGCGGAGCGCAGCGCCAGACTCGGGCTGAGCACCGGGCGGTCGCTGTCCTCGGCCCAGAGCAGCAGGCCCCGACCACGCGACCACAGGCCGTGTATGGCGAGCACCTCGTCCCCCTCGTCCCGGGTCACCCGCACGCTACCCAGTCGGCCCGACGGAACCACGCCAGGGCATAGCGCATCGGCCTATCGCGGGAACACTGGCGCTGCATGCTGCGCCAGAGGCGGTCGGCCAATAGGCTCTGCGCCGTGTCTGGAGACGTCACGACCCTACCGGCCTACCCACCGAGCACTGCTGAGACGGACCGCCTGATCAGCGGCAACCACCACGATCCGCACTCGGTGCTGGGCAGCCACCCGACGGCGGACGGCACGGTGATCCGGGCGCTGCGCCCCAATGCCGATGCGGTCGAGGTGGTGTTCGGTACCGGGTCGGACATCCAGACGTTTGCGCTGCAGCGGGTGCACGACGCCGGGCTGTTCTCCGCCCTGGTCCCGCATGAGCCGGCGGACTACCGGCTGGCCGTGCACTACGGCGACTACGTCGACCACACCGACGACCCGTACCGCTGGCTGCCCACGCTGGGCGAGGTGGACCTGCACCTGATCGGCGAGGGCCGGCACGAGCGGCTCTGGGACGCGTTGGGTGCCCATCCGAGGGAGTACGACACCCCGGGGGGCAAGGTCGCCGGCACCTCGTTCGCGGTATGGGCGCCGACCGCCCAGGGCGTGCGGGTGTGCGGTGAGTTCGACGGCTGGAACGGGCTCGGCCAGCCGATGCGTTCGCTGGGCAACTCCGGTGTGTGGGAGGTGTTCCTGCCCGGAGTCGGGGTAGGCGCGCGGTACAAGTTCCGCATCCTGGGCCAGGACGGGCAATGGCGCGAGAAGGCCGACCCGATGGCGTTCGCCGCCGAGGTACCCCCGGCCACCGCCTCGGTGGTCACCAAGCCCACCCACGTCTGGGGTGACGACGAGTGGCTGGAGCGGCGGGCGAAGGCCACCCCGGTCGCCGAGCCGATGAGCGTCTACGAGGTGCACCTGGCCTCGTGGCGGCCCGGGCTGAACTACCGGGCGCTGGCCGCCGAGCTGGTCGCCTACCTGGACCGCACCGGCTTCACCCACGTCGAGCTGCTGCCGGTGGCCGAGCACCCGTTCGGCGGCTCGTGGGGCTATCAGGTCAGCTCGTACTACGCGCCGACCGCCCGCTTCGGCGTCCCGGACGACTTCCGCTACTTCGTCGACACCCTGCACCAGGCCGGCTATGGCGTGATCGTGGACTGGGTGCCGGCGCACTTCCCGAAGGACGAGTGGGCGCTGGCCCGGTTCGACGGCACGCCGCTCTACGAGCACCCCGACCCGCGCCGCGGTGAGCAGCTCGACTGGGGCACCTACGTGTTCGACTTCGGCCGCAAGGAGGTGCGCAACTTCCTGGTCGCCAACGCGCTGTACTGGCTCGACGAGTTCCACATCGACGGGCTGCGGGTGGACGCGGTGGCCTCGATGCTCTACCTGGACTACTCCCGCGAGGAGGGTGGCTGGGAGCCGAACATCTACGGCGGCCGGGAGAACCTGGAGGCGGTGACGTTCCTGCAGGAGATGAACGCCACCGTCTACAAGGCGCACCCCGGCGTGATCACCATTGCCGAGGAGTCCACCTCATGGCCCGGGGTGACCCGGCCGACGCACCTGGGCGGCCTGGGCTTCGGGTTCAAATGGAACATGGGCTGGATGCACGACACGTTGAACTACGTGGGCCGTGATCCGGTCTACCGGCACTACCACCACAACGAGATGACGTTCTCCATGGTGTACGCCTACACGGAGAACTTCGTGCTGCCGATTTCGCACGACGAGGTGGTGCACGGCAAGGGCTCACTGTGGGGCCGGATGCCCGGTAACGACTGGAACAAGGCGGCCAACGTGCGCGCGCTGCTCGGTTACATGTGGGCGCACCCGGGCAAGCAGCTGCTGTTCATGGGCGGCGAGCTGGGCCAGGAGCAGGAGTGGTCGGAGTCCCGGTCGCTGGACTGGGGGCTGTTGGAGAACCCACTGCACGCCGGCATCCAAAACCTGGTGGGCGACCTGAACCGGACCTACCGGGACCAGCCCGCGCTGTACAGCCAGGACAGCTCGCCGGGCGGCTTCGCCTGGATCGACGCCAACGACGCGGGCGGCAACGTGTTCTCGTTCCTGCGTTGGGGCACGGACGGCTCGGTGATGGCCTGTGTGGCCAACTTCGCCGGCCACCCGCACGAGAACTACCGGGTCGGCCTGCCGGTTGCCGGGCGGTGGCGGGAAGTGCTCAACACCGACGCGGAGACTTACGGCGGCTCCGGGGTGGGGAACATGGGCTCGGTGGTGGCCACCGAGGAGCCATGGCACGGGCGGCCGGCCTCGGCCACGCTGCGCGTTCCCCCCACCGGTGTGCTGTGGTTGCGGTCCGAGCCTGAGCCGGCAACTCCGCCGGCCGACGCCACGCCCGCCGAGGCCGAAGCCACTGGACCCGAACGCCCTGGAGCCGAGCGCGCTGAACCCGAACGCGCGGGAGCCGAAGCCGCTGGACACGGTGACGGCGCCCCGCCGGCGACCCGCGCGTCCGGAGTGGACAGCCCATCCCTGGCCGAGCCGGGGGCCGCAGGAGTCGCCGAGTAGTTCCGGAGAAAGGCCAGCAGCGCCACCCAGAAGGCAACCAGCACCGCGCAGTACAGCGAGCGGCCGAGCAGCGCGGCGGGCGCCGTTGGCGCGGCCTGCCACAGGTAGCCCCAGGCCACCGGGATCACCGGGAACACCAGCAGCGGCACGCCGAGCCGCCAGCGCCCGGCCGCGACCAACAGCAGCGCGCCCGGCCAGAGCATCACCTCGTAGTTCAGCCAGGCGATCGGCGAGGCGAGCAGGCAGCCGGCGGCCACCGCGAAGATCGTCGCGTCCGCGCGCTCGGCCACACCAGAGGTGATCCCGCCCGGCGCCGGCACCGCCCGGCGGACCCACCACAGCGTGCCCACCACCACGGCCAGGGTCACCAGCCAACCCACCACACCCGGGCCACCCAGGCGCGCCACCAGCCCGGGCAGCGAGGCGTTCGCGTCCACCTCGGGCGCCGGGGTTCCGGTGGCCAGGTGCAGCCACTCCAACGCGCTGGACGGGCCGGCGACGAGCACCCCGGCCACGCTGGTCACCCCGGCCGAGGCGATCCCGGCCCAGAGCGCCGGCCACCGCCGTTGGGCCAGCGGGATCAGCAGCAACGGAGCCAGCGACGGCTTGAGCGCGACCACCACGCCGAGCAGCACCGCCGAGAGCAGCGGCCGACCACGCCGCTGGGCCAGCCAGGCCAGCACCAGCCCGGCCAGCAGCAACCCGTAGATCTGGCCGAGTAGCAGCGTGCCGTGCAGCGGCGAGCTGGCCCAGATGGTGAGCACACCGAGAACCGCTGCGCCTCGGCCCAGCCCGAGCTCACGGGCTACCGCAAGCACCGACGCGGTGACCACCAGGACGGTCAACGCGGTGAATACCCAGTAGCTGGGCAGCAGCGGGAGCAGCCCGAACGGCGCCAGCAGCAGGGACAGGAACGGCGGGTTCAGGTTGGGCAATACCGAGCCGGTGCGGTACGTGTCGGTGCCGTGCAGCAGCGCGACGGTGGAACGCCAGAACGTCTCGAAGTCGACGTGGCTCTTCGGGTCGGCGTTGGCGACCCCGCTGACCAGCACCCCCGGATACCGGATGAACAGCCAGGTGGTGACGACCAGCGCCAACGCGGTGAGGGCGATGGCCACTGCCGAGGAGAGGGCAGCGGCACGGGGAGCTCGGGACACCGGGCGGGCGGACGACAACACCCGGCGACGGTAACCGGAGCGCGGCCAACCCGCCGAGCCGGGCCCGGCGATCAGCCTGGGGTCGCGCACGCCCGGGGCGCCACACCGGCGCCCAACCCGGAACCAGGCCTCAGCCCGGGACGCGCTCGCGCATCGCCGCGGGCCAGGTGTCCAGCTCGCTCGACCAGTCGCCGGAAGCCCGTTCCTCGGCCGGGGCAAAGGTGAGCACCGCCCAGTAGGTGAGCAGCATGCCGCAGTACAGCGACATGCCCAGCCTGGTGAGCCACGAGTCGCCGGGAGGCAGCAGCATCGCCCAGTCGATGCCGATCACCGGCAGCGCCAGCAGCGGCAACGCGGCCCGGGTGCGCCCCCTGGCCAGCAGCATGGGCAGCGCCGGGGCAAGCAGCACCAGGTAGCTGTTCCAGGCGATCGGGGCGAGCAGCAGCGACGCGGCGGTGATCGACCAGATGGCATGGCCCGGGCGCCGGCGGGCCCGCCAGAGGGTGACGACCAGCAGCGCGGCGGCGACCAGGTAGCCGAGCCACGCCGGCAGGTGCCAGCGCACCGCGAGCGCGGCCAGCGAGTCGTTGTCCAGGAACCCGGTCACCTGGACCGTGCCCAGCAACCGCAGCCACTGACCAATGGCGGACCAGCCGGCGGCCACAATGCCCACCGCGGTCGCCACCGCGCCGGCCGCGAGCGCGGCAAGCAGACTCCGCCATCGCCGGCGCAACACCGGCCAGAACAGCAAGGGCAGCAGCGACGGTTTGAGCGCGATGGCCAGCCCCAAGGCCACTCCGGACCACCCCAGCCGCCCACGCCGCTCGGCCACCCAGGCGGCCGTGAGCGCGACCGTCAAGAGCCCGTACACCTGCCCCAACGCCACCGTGCTCTGCAGCGGCGCGGACAGCAGCAGCGCGGCCACCGCCACCGCGGCCCACCTCGCGGACAGCCCGGTCCACTCCGCCACCGCTATCGAGGCTCCCACCACCATCAACGCGGTGAGCAGGGCGAACAACCGGTAGGCGGGAAGCACATCCAGTTCGGTGAGCGGGGAGAGCAGCACCGCGAGCACCGGCGGGTCGAGGTTGGGCAGCAGGGCGTCGGTTCGGTAGAGGTCGGTGTGCTGGCGCAGCGCCACCGCCGAACTCCAGAACGAGTCGAAGTCGACGTGTACGCGCATATCCGCCGAGGCCAACCGCGCCAGGTTCAGGCTGCCGAACCGGACGTACAGCCAGGCCGCGACCAGCAACGCGGCTCCGGCCACCAGTGGCGCGATCTTGTTCGGCAGGCCTCGGAGCAGATCGGTCACCCGGAAAAGGTAACCAACCGGATATTCCGAACAGGCCCCCGGTAGGACAGTGATCGCGGAGAATGACCCAGTGCCCGTGACAGGCGGTAGCCGCCGTGCCGCGAAGACGGTACAGCTCGCCGTCGCGCTCGGGCTTGTCGCGGGTCTTCTGTTCACCGGCGGTAGCGGGGCGATCCTCGGCGACTCGAGCTCCGCGCCGGACCGGTCTCCGGTGGATCCGCGGGCCGCCGCCGTGCCCTTCCCGACGACGGCTGACCCGGGGTCGGAGCGCTCAGGGTCGGATGGCTCAGGGTCTGCCCCCGGCTCGGCGTCGGGTAGCCCGCCCGGCTCGGTGTCGGGTGGTGGCCCGCCCGGCTCGGCGTCGGGTGGCCCGCCCGCCGCTGTCACCGGAGGGGCCGGGACGCCGGCGGACCAGCTGGCCGCCGACATGGTGACCGGGGTCGAGCAGTTCTGGCGCGATCAGTTCCCGGCGCACTTCGGCCGCGCGTGGGTGAACATTCGCGGCTTCCACGCCGTTGATCCCGGCAACCCCGACGTCCCCGCGCCATGCCTACGGCGCCCGCTCGACCTGTCCGAACAGGCGCTCTACTGCGCCCGCCAGGACACCGTGGCATGGGACCGGGCTGGGCTCCTGCCCACGCTGCGGCGCACCTACGGCGACGGCGCGGTGCTGGTGGCGCTGGCACATGAGATCGGCCACGCGGTGCAGGACCGGCTGGGCATCAACACGGAGGTCCAGCCGCGCGAACCGGCCCGGTATCCGACGATCCTGCTGGAGGCCATGGCGGACTGTTTCGCCGGTGTGGTGGTGCACGCGGCTGCGGACGGGCGGCTCGGGAAGATCAGGATCAGTCGCCTCGAGCTGGATCGGGCGGTGCGCGCGCTGCTCAGCTTCCGCGACCCGGTCGGCGTGGCCGTCAGCACCACGGCGCACGGTGATGCCTTCGACCGTGCGTCGGCGTTCCTGGACGGTTACCAGCACGACGCCGGCACGTGTGGCGCGATGACCGTACGGAACCAGGTGTTCACCCAGCGCGGCTACACCTCACTGACCGACGTGATGCAGAGCGGGGACCTGCCGCTGAACGACCTGCTGGCCGGGTTGGGCCCGGATGTGGACGGCTGGTTCGGACGCCTGGTGACCACTCGGGGCCGAACCTGGCAGGCACCGCTCCGGTCGTTGCCGGCATTGCGCGGGTGCGCCACGCCCCACCTCGAGCGGCAGGGCCCGGTGCGGTACTGCGCGAGCACCGGTGCGGTCAGCATGTCCGTGCCGGAGCTGGCGCGGGTGCACGACGGACTCGGTGACTACGCCGGCGGCGAGCTGCTGGCCAGCCGCTCCGCGCTGGCCGCGCTGGCCGCGCTGGGCCGGCCGGTCCACGGACCCGAGGCCGGGCGCACCGCGGTGTGCCTGAGTGGCGCATACACCCGCTCACTGTTCGACCGGTCCGGCAATGGCGGGTTCGGGCTCTCCCCCGGTGACATCGACGAAGCCGTCCAGGAGCTGCTCGACCACGACTTCGCCGCCAGGGACGCCGCCGGCCGAGCACCGGAGGGCGACCTCGGGTTCGAGCGGATCACGCAGTTCCGGGCGGGGGCGCTGGGTGGCCCCGGCGAGTGCGGGCTGTAGCGGCATCAGCCGGCAGCCCGAGTTCCCCAGCGGGCCGCGTCAGAAGAGCACGCGGGCCAGCGCGCGCCGCGCCGCCATCACCCGGGTGTCGTCCGGGGGGAACAGCTCGAACAGCCCGACCAAGTGCTCGCGCACCCGGTCCCGCTCCTCGCCGTCGGTGCGACCGACGGTGGCCACCAGCCGGGCAAACGCGGCGTCGACCTGCTCGGTGGCCAGCTCGGCGTCGGCGGCGGCGAGCTGGGCATCCACATCATCCGGGTTGGCGTCGGCGCGGGCGACGGCGCTCGGGTCGGCGCTCTCCGCGCGAGCCAGGAAGCGGACCTGGGCGATCGCGGCGTTGGCCTGCTCGTTGGCCGGCTCGGCGTCCAGGATGCGCTGGTAGGCCGCCTCAGCCCCGGCGTAGTCGCCGCGGTCGAGGGCGTCCTCGGCCGCCACGAACCGGGGGTCTTCTTCCTCGAGCTCCGGTTCCGCGTCCCCGTCGCCGGACTCGGCGGCCCTGATCCCCGGCAGCTTGTCGCGGAACTCGGTGATCAAGGTCTCGATCCACTGCCGGACCTGCGGCTCGGGCTGCGCGCCGCTGAAGGCCTCCACCGGCTGCCCGCCGGCGAGCGCAATCACCGTCGGAATGGACTGCACGCCAAACGCCTGCGCGATTCGCGGGTTGGCGTCGATGTCCACCTTGGCCAGGATCCAGGTGCCCCGGCCCTGCTCGGCCAGGCGTTCGAGCACCGGGGAGAGCTGCTTGCACGGCTGACACCAGGTGGCCCACAGGTCGACAACCACCGGAACCTGCAACGAGCGCTCCAGTACGTCGGTCTGGAAGGTCTGCTCGGTGACATCGATGACCCACTGCCCAGTGGCGGCACCGGAATCGGGTGGCGCGGAGGCACCGTCCGGGCCACTCGCCGGAGCGCGACCGGCACCAGAGGTGCGGGCGGCATCGGCGCGAGCCCGCAACGCGGAGAGATCCACCGCGCCGGCCATCGCGGTTGTCAAGGCAGCGGTCTGTCGCGGATTGGGTCGAGACACATCACCATCCTGGCACGCAGCGCGGCCGGGCGCCGCAGCACGTTGCACTCAGCGGTAGAAGCTGGAGACAAGTCCCAAGACGACCAACACGAGCACGACAATCCCGAGTGCGCCGATACCGATCCAGCCGAGCACAATGCCGGCCGTAGCAAGCCCTGCGCCGCCCTCCCCGCGCTCGGCGATCTGCTTGCGCGCCACGTGACCGAAAATGATGGCGAGCACGCTGCCGACCCAGTTGAGCCAGACGATGCCCAGCACCAGCGAGGCGATCGCCATGCCGTTGGTAGGCGGCGCCGGGGCCACTCCGCCACCCCTCGAGCCGGGCGGGTACGCCCCGGCCGTGGGGCCTGAGTACGGGTACCCGCCCGATGCGGCGCCCGAGCCCGGAAAGGCGCCTGGAGCGGGACCCGGCTGCACAAGCCCCTCGGTCGCGGAGCCGCCACCCGGTGAGTAACTCCCCGCCCAATAAGCCCCACCGGACGGAGAAGCCCCACCGGGCGAGTAAGCCCCACCCGGCGAGTAAGCCCCACCCGTGGAGTAGGCCCCGCGTGGCCAGCCCTCGGGCGGATAGCCCGGCGGGTAGCCCCCACCGGCCGGCGACCCCGGCGGGTACCCACCACCGGCCGGGTAGCCCCCACCAGCCGGCGACCCGGCGGGTACCCACCACCGGCCGGGTAGCCCGGCGGGTAGCCGCCACCGGCCGGGTAGCCCCGCGGATAGCCACCAGCGCCCGGGGAGTCCGCCGGATAGCCGCCACCGGTCTCGGAGGTCGGCGCCTCGGAGGTCGGAACGTCGGAAACCGGGGCCTCGGAGGTCGGCACCTCAGAGCTCGTGGCCTCAGAGCTCGGCGCCTCAGAGTTCCGCGCCTCAGAGCTCGGCGCCTCGGAGTCCGGAGCCTCAGAGTCCGGCGTCTCAGAGTCCGGCGACTTGGAATCCGGGACGTCGGAGACCTCGGAGTTCTGGGCCTTGGGCGCTGAGGATGCGGACCCTGGCGAGGACGGCATCGAGGGCTCGGGGACCTGGCCGGCACCACCAGCTCGGCCACCATCGGCCCCGGGAACTGAACCGGGCCTGGCCGGATCGGGCTGGTCGGACTCGGTCATCTGCGCTCCCGGGGGTGATCGAACAGCGTGACGGAAGCTCGATCGAACAGTCCAGGAACGCTACAGCCGCGCGGATGACGGCATCACCCTTATTTGATCGCCCCGGGCGACAGCCTCGGGTGAACACGTCGAGTGGACAGGGCGCGAGCTAGTACTGCAACGGCAGTTGCTTGACTGGTGGTAGATCATTGCTGGTGTGGTGGTTGATGTTGCGGCGGTGGAGTTGGATCGGTTGCATGCGCGGGTAGCGGGCCGGTTCGCGCGGGCCGAGCCGAGGGCTCGGATGCGGGAG
>DASWST010000240.1:0-20510 GCA_036402515.1 Pseudonocardia sp. | reverse complement strand
CAGGTAGAGCAGGTCCAGCTCGCCGGCCAGGAACGCCGTCTCCACCGCACGGCGCTCGGCGGCGTCCTGCGTGGAGTTGAGGAACCCGGCGCGCACACCCAACGCCCGCAGTGCGTCGACCTGGTCCTGCATCAGCGCGATGAGCGGCGACACGACCACCCCGACACCGTCCCGGGCCAGCGCAGGGATCTGGTAGCAGAGCGACTTGCCGCCGCCGGTCGGCATCAACACCAGCGCGTCGCCGCCGTCGAGCAGGTGCTGGATGATCTCCGCCTGACTCCCTCGGAAGGAGTCGTAGCCGAAGACCCGCTTGAGCACGTCGAGGGACGCGGTATCGGCGAGGGCTGCGGTATCGGCGAGGGGCACGGTGCTGGGGAGGGGCACGGCCCGATAGTACGAGGCCGGTGCGGCTGCCCGGGGCGAAACCCGGTATCGCGGTGAGACCGGAAGCTGAAAGATCACCGCGACAGGCCGCGCGGAAGAACGAGTGGCGCGGTTTCCCGGGCACCGAGTGGCAAGTCAGTCCGGTGAGAAAAACCGGACTGCGCTGCCACTCGGCGTCAGGAGCGGCCGGCCGGCTCGCGACGCGCCAGGGGGCGCCGGTCAGGCCATGAGGGGTAGCGCGGTGGGGTGTACCGGGGAGGGGAGCTGCGAGCTGCCGGTGAGGAACGCGTCCACCGAGTGCGCGACCGCCCGCCCCTCGGCGATCGCCCAGACCACCAGGGAGGCGCCCCGGTGCGCGTCCCCGCAGACGAACACCCCGGGGGACTCGGTCTCCCAGTCGGGGCCGCAGCTCAGCGTGCCCTTCGGGCTGCGCCGCAGGCCCAGCCCGTCCAGCAGCGGCATGTCCTCGACCCCGGCGAACCCGATGGCCAGCAGGGCCAGGTCGCAGGGCAGCTCGGTGACCTCGTCGGACACCGGCACCACCTCGCGGCGGCCGGTGGCCCGGTCCCGCTCCACCCTGACCTTGCGCAGCTGAACGGCCCTGACCTGCCCGTTCTCGTCGCCGACGAACCGGTCCACGGCAACCTCGAAGGCGCGCTCGCCGCCCTCCTCGTGCACCGGATAGGTACGCAGGATCCACGGCCAGGTCGGCCAGGGCGAGCGGTCGAAGTCGGCCTGATCCGGCGGGCGCGGGTACTGGTCCAGCTGGTGCACCGAGGCCGCGCCCTGGCGCAGCGCGGTGCCGTAGCAGTCCGCCGCCGTGTCCCCACCACCGATGATGATCACGTGCTTGCCGTGCGCCGAGATGGAGGTCGGGCCGTCGCCCTCGCACTCCCGGTTGGACGGCACCAGGTGCTCCATGGCCAGGTGCACCCCGGCCAGGTCACGCCCGGGCAGGTCCGGGGCGTCCCGGCCGTCCAGCGCGCCCACCGCGAGCACCACCGCGTCGAACTCGGAGCGCAACCGGTCCACCGACAGGTCCCCGGGGGCGGACCCGCCCACCTCGCAGGAGGTGACGAACCGGGTACCCTCGGCGTGCATCTGGGCGAGCCGGCGGTCCAGCACCGCCTTCTCCATCTTGAACTCGGGGATGCCGTAGCGCAGCAGGCCGCCGAGCCGGTCATCCCGCTCCAACACGGTCACCTCGTGCCCGGCCCGGGTGAGTTGCTGCGCCGCCGCCAGCCCGGCCGGCCCGGATCCGACCACGGCGACCTTCTTGCCGGAGGCCAGCCCCGGGTTCTGGGAGACCACCAGGTCGCGCCCCCAGGCCACGTCGGCGATCGACTGCTCCACCCGCTTGATGGTCACCGCGCCCTCGGCCGCCGGGGTCAGCGCCAGCACGCAGGCCGTCTCGCACGGTGCCGGACAGAGCCGCCCGGTGAACTCCGGGAAGTTGTTCGTGGCGTGCAGCCGGTCGCTGGCCTGCGCCCAGTCGTCGCGGCGGACCAGGTCGTTCCACTCCGGGATCAGGTTGCCCAGCGGGCAGCCGGCCGTGCCGGAGTGGCAGAACGGGATGCCGCAGTCCATGCAGCGGGCCGCCTGCTTACGGGTTTCGTCGATCACCTCGGGCGCGGTCTGGTCGAGGTAGACCTCGTGCCAGTCGTGCACCCGCTCAGGCTTGGGTCGCTTCGGTGCGTCCGCGCGTCGAAAGGTGAGAAAGCCACGCGGATCAGCCACGTGCAGCCTCCATGATTGCTTCGTCGGGGTCGCGGCCCTCGGCGGTGGCCTGGCGGACCGCTTCCAGAACCCGGCGGTAGTCCCGGGGCATGATCTTGGTGAAGGACTTGGAGCGGCGCGGCCAGTCCCCGAGCAGGGACGCGGCGACCTCGGAACCGGTCAGGTCCTGGTGCCGGGAGACCACGTCGTACAGCATCTCCATGTCGGCCTCGTCCGGCGCCTCCAGGTCCACCAGCTCGCGGTTCACCCGCCCCGGGTCCAGGTCGAGCACGAAGGCGGTGCCGCCGGACATGCCGGCCGCCACGTTGCGCCCGCAGGCGCCGAGCACCACCACGATGCCGCCGGTCATGTACTCGCAGGCGTGGTCGCCCACTCCTTCGGCGACGGCCAGCGCCCCGGAGTTGCGCACGCAGAACCGCTCGCCCACGTTGCCGCGCAGGAAGATCTCCCCGGCGGTGGCGCCGTAGCCGATCACGTTGCCGGCGATGACCTGGCGCTCGGCCGCGAACGTGGCGTCCGGGTGCGGCCGCACGATCAGCCGGCCACCGGAGAGGCCCTTGCCCACGTAGTCGTTGGCGTCGCCGATCAGGTCCAGGGTGATGCCCTGCGGCAGGAACGCCCCAAGCGACTGGCCGGCCGAGCCCTCCAGCTGGATGTGGATGGTTCCGTCCGGCAGTCCCTCGCCGCCGTATCGGCGCGTCACCTCGGCGCCCAGCAGGGTGCCCACCGTGCGGTTCACGTTGCGCACCGGCAGCTCCAGCCGGACCTGGTGGGCGTCCTCCAGCGCGGCCTCAGCCAGCTGGATCAGCGTCTGGTCCAGCGCCTTGTCCAGGCCATGGTCCTGCTCGCGGATCTGCCGCCGGGAGGCCTCCGGGATGTCCGGCACCACGAACAGCGGCGACAGGTCCAGACCCTTGGAGGTCTTCCAGTGCTGGATCGCGGTGTCGGTGTCCAGCAGCTCGGCGTGCCCGATCGCCTCGTCCAGCGAGCGGAAGCCCAGCTCGGCGAGGTACTCCCGAACCTCCTCGCCGAGGAACCGGAAGAAGTTCTCCACGAACTCCGGCTTGCCGGTGTAGCGCTTGCGCAGCTCTGGGTCCTGGGTGGCCACCCCGACCGGACAGGTGTCCAGGTGACACACCCGCATCATCACGCAGCCGGCCACGATCAGCGGCGCGGTGGAGAAGCCGAACTCCTCGGCGCCGAGCAGGGCGGCCACGATGACGTCCCGGCCGGTCTTCATCTGGCCGTCGGTCTGCACCACGATCCGGTCCCGCAGGCCGTTGAGCATCAGCGTCTGCTGGGTGTCGGCCAGGCCGATCTCCCACGGCGCGCCGGCGTGCTTGAGCGAGGTGAGCGGGGCCGCGCCGGTGCCGCCGTCGTGGCCGGAGATGAGCACCACGTCGGCGTGCGCCTTGGCCACCCCGGCCGCGACCGTGCCGACTCCCACCGAGGACACCAGCTTGACGTGGATCCGGGCCTGCGAGTTGGCGTTCTTCAGGTCGTGGATCAGCTGCGCCAGGTCCTCGATGGAGTAGATGTCGTGGTGCGGCGGCGGCGAGATCAGCCCGACGCCCGGGGTGGAGTGCCTGGTCCTGGCGATCCACGGCCAGACCTTGTTCGGCGGCAGCTGGCCGCCCTCGCCCGGCTTCGCGCCCTGCGCCATCTTGATCTGGATGTCGGACGCGTTCACCAGGTACTCGCTGGTCACGCCGAACCGGCCGGAGGCGACCTGCTTGATCGCGCTGCGCCGGCGGGCGTCGTAGAGCCGGTCCTTGTCCTCGCCGCCCTCGCCGGTGTTGGACCGGGCGCCCAGGTTGTTCATCGCGATGGCCAACGTCTCGTGCGCCTCGGCGGAGATCGAGCCGTAGGACATCGCCCCGGTGTTGAACCGGGACAGGATCGACTCCACTGTTTCTACTTCAGTCAGCGGTACCGGCGGGCGGACCCCGTTCTTGAGCTTGAACAGCCCGCGCAGCGCGCCACCCTCGGCGGCCAGCCGGTTGCACTCGGCGGTGTAGCGCCGGAACACGTCGCGCTGGCCGGTCTTGGTGGAGTGCTGCAGCAGGAACACTGTCTCCGGGGTGAACAGGTGCAGCTCACCCTCGCGGCGGTAGGCGTACTCCCCGCCCACGTCCAGCCGTCGGTGCACCCGGTCGGTCGGGTTCTCCGGGTAGGCCCGCCGGTGCCGGGCGGCCACCTCTTCGGCCAGCACGTCCAGCCCCACCCCGCCCAGCTGGGACGCGGTGCCGCTGAAGTACTCGTCGACCAGCTCGTGGGACAGCCCGATGGCCTCGAAGACCTGGGCGGCGGTGTAGGCGCCCACGGTGGAGATGCCCATCTTGGACATCACCTTCAGCACGCCCTTGACCAGCGCTTTGACGTAGTTGCGGATCGCCGTGGGGGCGTCGACGCCGCTGATGTCGCCACCGCGGATCATGTCCTCGATGGTTTCGAAGGCCAGGTACGGGTTCACCGCGGCGGCACCGAAACCGAGCAGCAGGGCCACGTGGTGCACCTCGCGGCAGTCGCCGCTCTCCACCACCAGCGCCACCCGGACCCGCTCGCGCTGGCGCACCAGGTGGTGGTGCACCGCGGAGGTGAGCATCAGCGACGGGATCGGCGCCATCCGGTGGTCGGAGTCGCGGTCGGAGAGCACCAGGATGCGGGCGCCCTCGGCGATCGCTTCGGAGGCCTCCCGGCGCACCCGGTCCAGCGCGGCGGCCAGCGCCGGCTCACCGCCGTCCACCTCGTACAGGCCGCTGATCACCGCGGCGGCGAAACCGGGCAGGTTGCCGTCGTGGTTGACGTGCAGGATCTTGGCCAGGTCGTCGTTGTCGATCACCGGGTAGGGCAGCCGCAGGTGCCGGCAGGACGCCGGGGTGGCCTCCAGCAGGTTCTGCTCCGGGCCCATCACCCGGGCCACGCAGGTGACGATCTCCTCCCGTATCGCGTCCAGCGGCGGGTTCGTGACCTGCGCGAACAGCTGCGCGAAGTAGTCGTAGAGCAACCGGGGGCGCTGGGAGAGCGCGGCCACCGGGGTGTCGGTGCCCATCGAGCCGATCGGCTCGGCCGCCTTGGTCGCCATCGGGGCGAGCAGGATGCGCAGCTCCTCCTCGGTGTAACCGAAGGTGAGCTGGCGGCGCAGCACCGACTCGTGCGGCTGCACCACGTGCTCGCGCGTCGGCAGGCCCTCCACCTCGAGCAGCCCGGCGTGCAGCCACTCGTCGTAGGGCAGCTCGGCAGCCAGCGCGGCCTTGATCTCCTCGTCGGCCACGATCCGGCCGGCCTCGGTGTCCACCAGGAACATCCGCCCCGGCTGCAGCCGGCCCTTGGCCACCACCTGGTCGGCCGGCACGTCCAGCACACCGGACTCGCTGGCCAGCACCACCCGGCCGTCGGCCAGCTGCCACCAGCGGGCCGGGCGCAGCCCGTTGCGGTCCAGCACGGCGCCCACCAGGGTGCCGTCGGTGAACGTGACGCAGGCGGGGCCGTCCCAGGGCTCCATCACGCTGGAGTGGAACTTGTAGAACGCCCGGCGGGCCGGGTCCATCTCGGCGTGGTTCTCCCACGCCTCCGGGATCATCATCAGTACCGCGTGGGGTAGGGCGCGTCCGCCGAGGTGCAGCAGCTCGAGCACCTCGTCGAAGGAGGCCGAGTCGGACGCGCCGTCGGTACATATGGGGTACAGGCGGTCCAGGTCGCCCGGGATGAGGGAGCTGGCCAGCAGCGCCTCGCGGGCGCGCATCCGGTTCCGGTTGCCGCGGATGGTGTTGATCTCACCGTTGTGCGCCACGTAGCGGAACGGGTGCGCCAGCGGCCAGGACGGGAAGGTATTGGTGGAGAACCGGCTGTGTACCAGCGCGATGGCGCTCTCCAGCCGCTCGTCGGTCAGGTCGGCGAAGAACGCCGGCAGCTGGTGGGTGGTGAGCATGCCCTTGTAGACCAGCGTGCGGGAGGACAGCGAGGCGAAGTAGGTGCCGCAGCCCAGCGCCGCGCTGTCCCGCTCGGCACGCTTGCGCAGGCAGAAGGCCAGCCGGTCCAGCGCGATGCCGGTGATCGGCTCCCCGGCCGGGTTGTCCTCGGCGGCGACGAACAGCTGGGCGAACCGGGGCATGCAGGACTGCGCGGAGGGGCCCACGCCGGCCTCGTCCGGGCGCACCTCCAGCTCCCGCCAGCCCAGCACCCGCAGCTTCTCCTCGGCGGCGAGGCGCTCGATCAGCTCGACCGCCTTGGTCCGCTGGTCGTCCTCGACCGGCAGGAAGGCCAGCCCGACCGCGTAGGAGAAGGCGCCGTCCGGGCCCGGCTCGGGCAGCGCGAAGCCGACCTCGGCGCGCAGCAGGGCGTCCGGTACCTGGACCAGGATGCCCGCGCCGTCACCGCTGGTCGGCTCGGCTCCGGCGGCACCCCGGTGCTCCAGGTTGGCCAGCGCGGTGAGCGCGTCCACAACGATCGAATGACTTCGTCGACCATGGGAGTCGGCCACCATGGCGACACCACATGCATCGTGTTCGGCTGCTGGGTTGTAAAGACCCTGCGGGCGCGGTTGAGTAGAGAAAATCACCGCGAGTACCTCCCTCGACGCTGGTAGCTGGCATGTCGGGACGCCGGTGGCCCGCGGATTTCCGAGACTGTAACAGGCTGGAAACAGGCAGGCACAGGCTTCGACGGTGAGGAAATCAACGCCGACGCACGGTGGACCGCCTAATGTACCCGCCTCGCGCCACCCCCGCGGTCGGACGAGCACTCGCCATGGACCCATCGCCACAACGAGATGCGACCCTCAGCCACGATACGACAGCGAAACTGATTTGTCCGGACGGAACTGACCTCAGCTTTGCCCGGACTCCCCCCGGGACCAGGAGGTCTAGCCGGCCGGCTCGCCTGAGGCCGAATCGGAAGCAGCCGGGGAAGACACCGGCGCAGGGTCGTTCGCGCTCACCGAGGGCGACGACGGGGAATTGGCCGAGGCCGAATTGTCCGGATGCGGCTTCCCCGACGCGGAGTGCTCGGACTCCGCCGGATCCGCCGAACCCGATCTCGTGACCGAACCGGCGTCCTCGGCCGGGGCGAGTACCTCGCGGGGCTTGCGCACCAACAGCAGGTAGGCCACCGCACCCAGGAAGACCAGGCCGGAGACCACCGTGTTGATCCGGATGTCGCCGAAGACCCGGGTCGCGGGGTCCGAGCGCATCTGCTCGATGAAGAACCGCCCGAGGGTGTAGCCGGCCACGTACACCGCGAACGCCCGGCCGTGGCCGAGCAGGAACCGGCGGTCCGCCCACACCACCAGGGCGGCGACCGCCAGGTTCCAGATCAGCTCGTAGAGAAACGTGGGGTGCACCACCGCGATCGGAGTGTGATCCACCGCCACGCCACCCAGCGGGTCGGGGATCGAGGTGCCCGGCACCACCCTGGCGTAGATCTCCAAACCCCAGGGCAGGGTGGTCGGCCCGCCGTAGAGCTCCTGGTTGAAGTAGTTGCCCAGCCGGCCGATGGCCTGCGCGGTGACGATGGCCGGGGCCACCGCGTCGGCGAAGAACGGCAGCGGCATGGCCCGGCGGCGGCAGCCGATCCACGCGCCGACACCGCCCAGCGCGATGGCACCCCAGATACCCAGGCCGCCCTGCCAGATCTTGACCGCGTCGAGGGGGTGGCCGCCGGGGCCGAAGTAGGTTTCCCAGTCGGTGGCCACGTGGTAGAGCCGGCCGCCCACCAGGCCGAACGGCACGGCGAACACCGCGACGTCGACCACCGTGCCGGGCGCCCCGCCCCTGGCCACCAGCCGCCGCTCGCCCCAGGTCACCGCGACCACGATGCCGGCGATGATGCACAGCGCGTAGGCCCGGATCGGAATCGGACCCAGGTGCCAGACGCCTCGGTCAGGGCTCGGGATATTGGCCAGAAACCCAGAGGTCAGCACGGACAGCACGGGCCCACCGTACTTGGCCGCGGAATCGGTGAATCAGGCCGGCTGGGTGGACGGGTGCCGGACCCCGTCGGCGAGCTCGGCGGCCAGTGCGCGCATCGTCGCTTCGCCTTCGGTGGCGGCGGTGACCAGCGCGGATCCGACGATGACGGCGTCGGCGAAGCCGGCCACCGCCGCGGCCTGTGCGCCGGAGCGCACGCCGAGTCCGACGCCGATGGGCAGCGTGGTGTGCGGCCGGGTGCGGGCCACCAGGTTGGCGGCGGCCGGGCCGAGCGCGTCCCGCGCGCCGGTCACCCCCATCACCGAGGCGGCGTAGAGGAAGCCGCTGCTGGCCGCCGCCGTGCTGGCGATGCGCTCCTCGGTGGAGGACGGGGCGACCAGGAAGATGCGATCCAGCCCGTGGCTGGTCGAGGCTGCCAGCCAGTCGGCCGCCTCGTCCGGGATCAGGTCCGGGGTGATCAAACCCAGGCCACCGGCGGCGGCCAGGTCGCGGGCGAACCGGTCCACCCCGTAGCGGAACACCGGGTTGTAGTAGGTCATCACCACCGCGCGGCCACCGGCCGCGCTGACCCGCTCGACGACGCTGAACACGTCCCGGATCCGGGTGCCGGCGCGCAGCGCGATATCGGCGGCGGCCTGGATGGTCGGCCCGTCCAACACCGGGTCGGTATAGGGCAGCCCGACCTCGACCAGGTCAACCCCCGAGTCGATCAGCGCGGACAGCAGCCGCGCGGAGTCGTCCACCGTGGGGTAGCCGGCGGGCAGATAACCCACCAGCGCGGCCCGGCGCTCAGCCCGGCAGTCGGCGAACAGCTCGTCCAGGCCACTCACGCCGACACCCCGTTGTCCGCGGCGGCGCCGGGGGCGGCGGGGCTGGGGGCGGTGGCGTCGACCTCGGCGTTCTGGGCCGAATCGTCGGTCAGGTTGAACCACTTGGCGGCGGTGTCCATGTCTTTGTCCCCCCGGCCGGAGAGGCTGATCAGGATCACCGCGTCCGGCCCGAGTTCCTGGCCCAGCTTCAGCGCGCCGGCCACCGCGTGCGCCGACTCGATCGCCGGGATGATCCCCTCGGTGCGGGCCAGCAGCGCGAACGCATCCATCGCCTCGGCGTCGGTCACCGGCCAGTACTCGGCCCGCCCGATGTCCTTGAGCAGCGAGTGCTCCGGCCCGACGCCGGGGTAGTCCAAACCGGCCGAGATCGAATGAGACTCCAACGTCTGGCCGTCGTCGTCCTGCAGCAGGTACGACATCGCCCCGTGCAGCGCGCCCGGGGAACCCTCGGTCAGCGTCGCGCCGTGCCGACCGGTCGCCACCCCGTCACCGCCCGGCTCGAAGCCGACCAGCCGCACCCCCGGATCGTCCAGGAACGCGTGAAAGATCCCGATCGCGTTCGAGCCGCCGCCCACGCACGCGGTCACCGCGGTGGGCAGCCGGCCACACCGGGCCAGCACCTGCTCGCGGGCCTCCAACCCGATCACCCGGTGGAAGTCGCGCACCATCACGGGGAACGGGTGCGGGCCGGCCGCGGTGCCCAGCAGATAGTGCGTGGAGTCCAGGTTGGCCACCCAGTCCCGCAACGCCTCGTTGATCGCGTCCTTGAGCGTGCGCGAGCCGATGGTCACCGAGATCACCCGCGCGCCCAGCAGCCGCATCCGGGCCACGTTCAGCGCCTGGCGCTGGGTGTCCACCTCACCCATGTAGACCACGCAGTCCAGGCCCAGCAGCGCCGCCGCGGTCGCGGTGGCCACGCCGTGCTGGCCGGCGCCGGTCTCCGCGATCACCCGGGTCTTGCCCATCCGCTTGGCCAACAGCGCCTGACCCAACACATTATTGATCTTGTGTGAGCCGGTGTGGTTCAGGTCTTCCCGCTTGAGCAACAACCGGGCCCCGCCGGCGTGCTCGCCCAGCTTCGGCGCATCGGTCAGCGGCGAGGGCCGGCCGGCGTAGTCGTGCTGCAGCCGATCCAGCTCACCGAGGAAATCCGGGTCGATTCGGGCCTTCTCGTAGAACGCGGTCAGCTCGTCCAGCGCGGCGATCAACGCCTCCGGCACGAACCGACCACCGAAGCGGCCGAAGTGGCCACCCTCGTCCGGCTCGTGCCCGCTGCGGGTGGCGATCCCGCTGCTCGCGGTGGCCGTCACCACCTCGGTGCGGCTCATCGGGCGGCCCGCGAGCAGGACGGGTGGAACCCGGCGGCCACCAGCTTGGTCACCGCCACTCGCGGATCCCCACTGGTCACCAGGCCTTCCCCGACCAGCACGGCGTCCGCGCCGTAACCGGCATAGGTGAGCAGGTCGCCCGGGCCGCGCACGCCCGACTCGGCCACCCGCAGCACGTCGGCGGGCAGCCCGGGGGCCAGCCGGCCGAACAGCGAGCGGTCCACCTCGAGGGTCTGCAGGTTGCGGGCATTCACCCCGATCAGCGAGGCGCCGGCCTCCAGGGCACGGTCCGCCTCCTCCTCGTTGTGCACCTCGACCAGCGCGGTCATGCCCAGCGACTCGATCCGGTCCAGCAAGGAGGCCAGCACGTTCTGCTCCAACGCGGCGACGATCAACAGCACCAGGTCGGCACCGGCGGCGCGGGCCTCGTGCACCTGGTAGGTGCCGATCACGAAGTCCTTGCGCAGCACCGGGACGTCCACCGCCGCACGGACCGCGATCAGGTCGGCCAGCGAACCGCCGAACCTGCGCTGCTCGGTGAGCACGCTGATCACCCGGGCGCCCCCGGCGGCGTACTGGGTGGCCAACTCGGCCGGGTCGACGATGGGGGCGAGCTCGCCCCGGGACGGGCTGGCGCGCTTGACCTCGGCGATCACTCCGATGCCCGGCTCGTTCAGCACGGCCATCACGTCCTTCGGCGGCGGCGCGGCGAGCGAGGCTTTCTTCGCCTGCTCGAAGCTCACCACGGACTCGCGCTGCGCGACGTCGGCGCGGACACCATCCAGGATCGACTCCAGGACGCTCACCGGCAGCTCACCGCGCCGTGCGTCTGGCCGTCGTGGATGGCTCGCGTACTCCGCTCAGTCACGGAGGCGATCCCCCCTCTCGGGACCGACCTTGGGTCGGCGGTCGTGGATGTGGGTGGCGGCGCGGGCCTTTAACTTGGCTCGTCGAGAATGCTAACTGCGCGCAATCAGCGGGGGGCCCCTGGGTCCGTCGGAGGTCTCGACAGGGTGGGGTCCTCGCCCGCATCCAGCGCATTCCACCACTGGCTGTCGCGGTCCGGCACGCGCCGTGCGGTGCCCGGTGCGGCGTACCGGCTACCCAGCCTCGGCATCGCGTTCGCCCAGCACACCAGCCCGATCGCGGCCGCCAGCAGCACCAGCCCGGCGGCCACGCCGAGCAGCGGCGCGGCGGTCCGCTCGGGCAGCCCGACCACCACCGCGTCGGCCGGCGGGTGCGGCGCCGAGGACGCCTGGCCCTCGGCACCGGCGCCGCTTCCGCCCGAGCCGGGTGCCGGGGCAATCGCGGGCCACGTCCAGCACAGCCACACCGCCCACGCCCCCGCCGCCGCGACCAACCCGCCGACCAACCGCCGCGGCCAGCCCGAGGTGGCGACCACGGCCGCCGCCGCGGCCACCGCGACCAGGGCGACCGCGGCCAACTCGGGGCGCACCTCGGCGCCGGTCGACTGCACGCTCAGCGCGCCACGCAGCGGGCTCTGGTAGCTGGTCCGCAGCCACACCAGCCTGGTCGCCAGCCACAGGCCGAACGCGGACAGCGCCAGCGCCGCCAGGGTGACCGCGAGCCGCCGGCCGGGGTTCACGGACGGTCCCGGGCGGGGTTCACGGACGGTCCGAACCGCCGGGCGCCGGCGTTGCCGCTGAGCCCACGCCCGGCTGGCCAAGGGTGGCCGCTGAGCCCGCACCCGGCTGGGCCAGTGTCGCCGCGGTGGCGATCGCGGAGAGCACCGCGCGGGCTTTGTTCAGGCTTTCGGTGTCCTCGGCGACCGGATCGGAGTCGGCCACGATGCCCCCGCCGGCCTGCACGTAGGCGGTGCCGTCGCGGACCAGCGCGGTGCGGATGGCGATCGCGGTATCGGCGTTGCCGGCGAAATCCAGGTAGCCCACGATGCCGCCGTACAGGCCGCGCCGGGTCGGCTCCAGCCTCTCGATGATCTCCATGGCCCTCGGTTTCGGCGCGCCGGACAGCGTGCCGGCCGGGAAACACGCGACGACCGCGTCGAACGCGTTGCGCCCCTCGGCCAGCCGCCCGGTCACCGTGGACACCAGGTGCATCACGTGGCTGTAGCGCTCCACCTGGAAGAAGTTGTGCACCTTCACCGAGCCCGGCTCGCACACCCGGCCCAGGTCGTTGCGCCCCAGGTCCACCAGCATCACGTGCTCGGCGCGTTCCTTCTCGTCCGAGCGCAGGTCCTTCTCCAGCAGCAGATCTTCTTCCTCGGTGGCCCCGCGCCAGCGGGTACCCGCGATCGGGTGGGTGGTGGCCTGCCCGTCCCGCACGGTCACCAGCGCCTCCGGGCTGGACCCGACGATGTCGAACCGCTGGCCCGCCGCGTCGGCCAACCGCAGCAGGTACATGTACGGGCTCGGGTTGGTCGCCCGCAGCACGCGGTACACCTCGAGGGAGTCCACGGTGATCTCCGCCTCGAACCGCTGCGAGACCACCACCTGGAACGCCTCGCCGGCCAGGATCTCCTCCTTGGCCGCCTCCACCGCCGCGCAGTGCTCCTCCAGGCTGCGGCGTCGGGTGAACCTGGGCTGGGCCGGCCGGTACACCGACACTGTGGACGGGGCGGCGGCGCCCAGTTCCTCGGTCATCCGGTCCAGCCGGGCCACCGCGTCGTCGTACGCCGCGTCCACCCGGTCCGGGGTGTTGTCCCAGTTCACCGCGTTCGCGATGAGCGTCACGGTGCCCTCGTGGTGATCCAGCGCGGCCAGGTCGGTGGCCAGCAGCATGATCAGCTCGGGCAGCTTCAGGTCGTCCTCGGCCAACTCCGGCAGCCGCTCCAAGCGGCGCACCACGTCGTAGCCGAGGTAGCCGACCATGCCCCCGGTCAGCGGCGGCAACCCGGCGAACGGCTCGGTGCGCAGCTCCTCCACCGCCTGGCGCAAGGCCTCCAGCGGATCACCGCCGGTGCGCAGCCCCACCGGGGGCGTGCCCAGCCACGTCGCCTGGCCGTCCACCTCGGTCAACATCGCCGCGCAGTGCGCCCCCACGAACGACCACCGCGACCAGGACCGGCCGTTCTCCGCCGACTCCAACAGGAACGTCCCAGCCCGATCGCCGGCCAACTTGCGGTACAGCCCGATCGGGGTCTCGTCGTCGGCGAGCAGCCGACGGGCGACCGGGATCACCCGGTGACCCTCGGCCAACTCGCGGAACACCTCCCGAGAAGGCGACACCGCGCCCAGCTCGCCGGTACCGGTGTACACCGAACTTGCCGTCATGCCATCCCCTCGACCGCCCCCGTGATGCCAGTCATGTGTGTCATTGTGCCGCCCCGGTTACCAGCGAGCGCGCGCAGTGGATGTCAGGATGACAAGGTGAGCCCACCGCCCCCCGAGCAGTCCGCCGCGGAACTGGCCGCGGCGGGCGAACGGCGGCGCGGGCGCCGCCCGGCCGGCCAGGACACCAAGGACGCCTTGCTGGCGGCGGCCCGCGCGGAGTTCTCCGCCCACGGCTACCAGGGAGCCAGGGTGCGCTCCATCGCCAGCGCGGCCGGGGTGGACGCCGCCATGGTGAATCACTGGTTCGGTGGCAAGGAGGGCCTGTTCGCCGCCGCCATGGACCTGCCGATCAAGCCGGAGGTGCTGCTGAGCCGACTGCTGGACGGCGCCCGTGAGGACCTCGGCGAGCGGATAGTGCGCACCTTCCTGACGGTGTGGGACGGCACCGGCGGCGGCGCGTTCGTGGCGTTGCTGCGCAGCGTGTCCACCCACGAGGAAGCGGCGCGGATGCTCCGGGAGTTCGTCACCGAGGTGGTGTTCCGCCGGCTGGCTGACGTGGTCGGCGCGGACCGGCCGGCGCTGCGTGCCTCGCTGTGCGGCTCGCAGCTGGTCGGCCTCGGCATGGCCCGATACGTGATCAAGTTCGAACCGCTGGCCTCCGCCGACATCGCCACCCTGGCCATTACCATCGGGCCCAACCTCCAGCGCTACCTCACCGAGCCCCTCCCCTGACCTGCCACACCCACCCGCCGTCCCGACCGCCGGACCCAGCCGGACCCAGCCGCCGTCCCGACTTCGCTTACCTGGGCTACACCTCGCACAGTCTCTGAGGTGTGCGAAGTACAGGGTGGCTGTGCGAAGTGGTGGGCGGGGCGGCTAGGCGTCGGCGGGGGTGGGTGCACCGTCCGGTTTGGGCGCCACGGCTAGTTGATCCGCTGCGTCTGGCTCGTCGGCGAGCAGCAGGTCGGCGTCGAAGCAGGTGTGGTCGCCGGTGTGGCAGGCGGCTCCCACCTGGTCGACGACCAGCAGCACGGTGTCGCCGTCGCAGTCCAGCCGCACCTCGTGCACCCGCTGGGTGTGCCCGGATGTCTCGCCCTTCACCCACAGCCGCCGCCGGCTGCGCGAGTAGTAGGTGCCCCGCCGGGTGGTCAGCGTGCGCTCCAGCGCCTCGTCATTCATCCATGCCACCATCAGCACCTCACCGGTGCCGCGCTGCTGGGCCACCGCGCACACCAGACCGTCCTGGTTGCGCTTGAGCCGGGCGGCGATCTCCGGGTTCAGACTCACGGCATTCGCTCCTTGCCCTCCGCCGTGCCCGAGCCGCCGGCCGCCGACCGAGCTGGCTCCGGTTCGTCGAGCTGGTCGGGTTCGTCGGCTCGTTCGTTCGGCTGGTCCGCCGGCTGCACTGACTCGACTGATTCGACCTTTTCGTCCGGCTGATCCGGTTCAGGCGACTCGGCTGATTCGACCTGTTCGGCCGGCTGGCCCGGATTGCCCGGTTCAGGTTGCTCGGCTCGTCCGTTGGTGTGGTTCGGCTGGTCCGGTTTGGGTGACTCGGCTGGCCCGTGGGGCTGGTTCGGCTGGTTCGGTTCGGTGACCCGCGCGACCGGAATCTCGACCTCCGCCGGCTCCTCCGCGCGCACCTCGGGCTGCTCAGCCGCGGTCTCCGGCCGCACGACATTCTCCGGCCGCACGACATCGACGGCGTCGTCCTCGTCCAGCTCGTCGTCGTACTGCTCCCGGGCACTGAGCGCGAAGAACAGCAGCAGCGCGTAGATGTGGGCGGCGGCGAGCAGGGCGGACCAGCCGCGGATCCACCACGGCCCGCTGCGCAGCAGCACCAACACGTGCACCAGCGCGCCGAAGATGGCCAGCCCCTGGGCCACTGGGCGAATCGCGTACCACCGGGTGACCAGCGCCCCGGCGATGAGCAGGTCAGCGGCCAGCAGCGCGAGCGGGAGGGTGAGCGCCTCGGGATTGCCGTGGCTGACCAGTCGCGCCACGCCGGTACCGGTGAACGCGACCGCGCCGAGCAGCAGCACGAGGGCCACCAGGCCGTCGCGGCCGAGCCCGGCCAGCCGGTTCACCGGACTTCCACCCGCTCCGCCCGCAACGCCTCCTTGACCTCGCCGATGCGCAGCTGGCCGAAGTGGAACACGCTGGCGGCGAGCACCGCGTCGGCGCCGGCGCGCACCGCGGGGGCGAAGTGCGCCAGCTCGCCGGCACCGCCGCTGGCGATCACCGGGACATCCACCACCGCGCGCACCGCCGCGATCATCTTCAGGTCGAAGCCGGCTCGCGTGCCGTCCGCGTCCATCGAGTTGAGCAGGATCTCGCCCACGCCGAGTGCCTGGCCGCGCTCGGCCCACTCCACCGCGTCGATACCGGTGCCGCGCCGGCCGCCGTGCGTGGTGACCTCCCAACCGGAGAGCGTCGGGGGCCCTCCGTCGGGAACCCGCCGCGCGTCCACCGACAGCACGATGCACTGCGCGCCGAACCGCCGGCTGGCCTCGGCGAGCAGCTCCGGGCGGGCGATCGCCGCGGTGTTGATGCTGACCTTGTCCGCGCCCGCTCGCAGTAGCCGGTCCACGTCGTCGGGGGAACGGATGCCGCCGCCCACGGTGAGTGGGATGAACACCTGCTCCGCGGTCCGCCGGACCACGTCCATCATGGTGGCCCGCTCGCCGGAGGACGCCGTGACGTCCAGGAAGGTCAGCTCGTCCGCGCCCTCGGCGTCGTACACCCTGGCCATCTCCACCGGGTCGCCCGCGTCGACCAGGTCAGCGAAGTTGACGCCTTTCACCACCCGGCCGTCGTCCACGTCCAGGCAGGGGATGACACGTACCGCAACCGCCACGAATCCCAGCCTAAGCGCCGGCCTCCGGAGCACCGCACACAGGCTCGTGCCGCCGCGCACAGGCGCCAACCTGTGTGCCGCGTCATCACGGTGTGTGCGGTGGCGGCTGAACAGCGGTGCGGGGTGGGTAGGGTGCGCGGGTGGATGAGATCACCCGGCTTGCGACCGAGAAGTACCTGCTGGTGACCACCTTCCGCCGGGACGGTCGCGCGGTGCCCACCCCGGTGTGGGCGGCGAGGGACGGGGACAGCCTGGTGGTCTGGTCGGCCAGCGACGCGGGCAAGGTCAAGCGGATCCGGCGGGACGGCGCGGTCCGGCTCGCGCCGTGCACGGCACGCGGGGCAGCCACCGGGCCGGAGGTGGCCGGGCTCGCCGAGCTGCTGGACGCCGACGAGTCGGATCGGGTCAGGGGGCTGATCGCCTCCCGCTACGGACTGCTCGGCCGGGTCACCATGCTCGGCAGCCGGCTGCGCCGAGGTCCCACCGGCACGGTCGGCATCCGCCTCACCGTGCCGGCCCAGGCCGACACCCGACCCGCCGACCCAACCTAAGCACCCCGCGTCGCGACGGTCAGCCGCCGCCTACCGATACCGCCTCGGCCGCGTCCACCACCAGCCCGGCCAGCGCCGCCGGCAACGGGGTGCTGTGCAGCACGCCCAGCCGCTGGGTGGCCCTGGTCAGCGCGACGTACAGCTCGGCCGCGCCGGTACGGGAGCCGTCCAGCAGGCGCCCTGGCTCGCACAGCACCACCGCGTCGAACTCCAGGCCTTTCGCGCCGTACGGGGTCAGCACCGATACCCGCCGGCCGAGCCGGGCGGACAGTTCGGTGCGCAGCCGGGCCGGCAGCACAGTGCCGGACGGCGCGATCACCGCCACCGTGCCCTCGCCGACCTGGTCAGCCAGTGTGCCGACGGCGGCCAGCACCGCATCGCCCAACCCGTCCGCCGGTACCTCGCGCGCCCACGGCGCCACGCCGGTACGGCGCACCGAGGTCGGCGGGCGCAGCTGCGGGTCGACCTGCGCCAGCACCGCGGCCGCCACGTCCATGATGTCGGCCGGCGTGCGGTAGTTCACCGTCAGCTCGCGGTACGCCCACCGCTCCGGCACGTGCTTGTCCAGCATGGCCGCCCAGGACTGGGCGCCGGCCACCGACTCGCGCTGGGCCAGGTCACCCACGATGGTCATCGACTTGGCCGGGCAGCGCCGCATCAACGCCCGCCAGTCCATCTCGGACAGCTCCTGGGCCTCGTCCACCACGATGTGCCCGTAGGTCCAGTTCCGGTCGGCGGCGGCGCGCTCGGCCAGGCCGCGCAGGTCCAGCTCCTCCTGCCGCTCGGCCAGCTGGTCGGCGGCCATCAGGTCGACCGCGCGGAGCACCTCCTCGTCGGGGTCCTCCTCGGTGTCCAGGATCTCCAGCACACCCTCGGCGTAATCCACGTGCTCGAGGGTCAGCGGGTCGATGTCCTCGTCGTCCTCGGGGTCGACCGCGACGATGTCGGTGCCGTCCGAGCCGAGCATGTCCACCGCCTCGTCCAGCAACGGCACGTCGGACACCGTCCAGGCCTCCCCCACCTCGCGGTACAGCGCGTCCCGGTCGGCCGGCGGGAGCCCGGCGGCGGCGACCTCCAGGCGCTCCGGTGCGCTGAGCAGGTCGGCCAGCAGCCGCTGCGGGGTGAGCATCGGCCACAGCAGGTCCAGCGCGTCGGCCAGCGCGGCGCTGCCGGCCAGCTCGGCGCGCACGTTCTCGGTCAGGTGCTCGGCCAGCCCGTCGTCCTCGATCGGCTCGCCGAACTGGTCGATCACCTCCTCGGCGATCGCGTCGGGCTGCTCGGGATGCAGCCAGCCGGCGCCGATCTGGGCCACCGCGCGGGTGGTGAGCATCTCGATGACGTGGTGGTCGAACACCGCCCTGGCCTGGTTGTGCACCAATCGACTGGCCCTGGCCGCGTCCCTGGCCGCGCTGGCCACCTCCGGCTCCAGCCACACGGTCACGTCGTCCAGCGGGATCTCCATTGGCGCCTCGGGCAGCTCCTGGCGGTCCAGCACGGCCGCCTCGAGCACTCCGACCATCGCCTCGCTGCCCTTCACCCTGGCCGTCTCCGGGTTGTCCCGGGCCGCCGTGCGCACCCCGGGCAGCAGGTCACCTGGCGTGGTGAACACGATGTCGGTCTCGCCCAGCGCGGGCAGCACCGCGCTGACGTAGTCCAGGAAGCCCGGGTTGGGGCCGACCAGCAGCACGCCGCGTCGGGCCATCCGCTCCCGGTGCGTGTACAGCAGGTACGCCACCCGGTGCAGCGCCACGGCTGTCTTGCCGGTGCCGGGGCCGCCCTCGACCACCACCACGCCGGTCGAGCCCAGGCGGATCACCTCGTCCTGGGCCGCCTGGATGGTGGCCACGATGTCGCGCATGCCGTCGGTGCGGGCGGCGTTCACCGCGGCCAGCAGCGCGGCGTCCGACCCGTCCGGTTCGGTGCGCGTGTCACCGGTGAACGACTCGTCGTGGAATTCCACCAGGGCACGGCCGCGGGTGCGGAAATGCCGCCGCCGGGAAATGCCTTCCGGGTTCGCTCCGGTGGCGGTATAGAAGGGCCGCGCAATGGGCGCCCGCCAGTCGGTGAGCAGCGCGCGGGACTCGTCATGCTGATCGGTCAGCCCGATCCGGCCGACGTGCAGCGGCCCGTCCCGGTCGGTGTCGATCCGGCCGAAGCACAGCCCACTGTCCGCCACTCGCAGCCGCCGCCGGCGATCCACCCAGGTGTCCACGGTGGCGTCACGCAGCCAGCGGGCCTCCGGGCCCTTCGCGGTGTCCGACAGCGCCGCGTTCAGCGCCTTGGACACCCACATCCGCTCGGCGTCCAGCCGCTTGTAGAGCTGGGCCACATAGGCCTGCTCGTCACGTAATTCACATTCATAGTGAGAGTTGGACAAGAATTCCTCACATCTGCTATAATGAGGGCCGGTTCAGCAATTCTTTTCATTGGTGGCTTTCGGTGGTACAGCCTCTTCAGTGGTACAGCCTCATTGAATAGTAGCTGCCAGAATTCTTCTTTTCACCTCTTTCCCCGGCGAACACTCAGCGCCGGGGTTTTCCCGGGGGCGCGGGGCTACGCGTCGGCGACCGCGGCGAGCGCCTCGGGCAGGGTGAACCGGCCGGCGTAGAGCGCCTTCCCGACGATCGAGCCCTCCACCCCGTCGCCGGACAAGCCGGCCAGCGCGACCAGGTCAGCCACCTCGGATACCCCGCCGGAGGCGATCACCGGGGCGTCGGTGGCCTTGCACACGTCGCGCAGCAGGTCCAGGTTCGGGCCGCGCAGCGTGCCGTCCTTGCTCACGTCGGTGACCACGTAGCGGGCGCACCCGTCGTCGTCCAAGCGGGCCAGCACCTCCCACAGGTCACCGCCGTCGGTGGTCCAGCCCCGAGCGGCCAGCCGATGGCCCTGGTCGGTGATCCGCACATCCAGCCCGACGGCCACCCGGTCGCCGTGCTCGGCGATGGCGCGGGCGCACCAAGCCGGGTTCTCCAGCGCCGCGGTGCCCAGGTTCACCCGGGCGCAGCCGGTGGCCAGCGCCCTGGTCAGCGACTCGTCGTCGCGGATCCCGCCGGACAGCTCGACCGCCACGTCCAACCGGCCGACCACGCCGGCGAGCAGCTCGGCATTGCTGCCCCGGCCGAACGCCGCGTCCAGGTCCACCAGGTGGATCCACTCCGCGCCGTCCCGCTGCCAGGCCAGCGCCGCCTCCCACGGGTCGCCGTAACCGGTCTCGGTACCAGCCGCGCCCTGCACCAGGCGCACGGCCTGCCCGTTGGCCACGTCCACGGCCGGAAGGAGTACGAAGCTCACGCCGGAAAGCCTACTGGGCGCGCGGCGGGCCCCCCGCAACCGAGGGACCCGCCGGCCCGGCTCAGCCGCTGTGGCAGTGCCCGGCGCCCGCCTCGCTGGGCGGCAGGTCCAGTGCGGGGTTGCCGTCGAAGAACCCGCTGGGCTTGAGCATGAACCCGATGGTGCTCACCGGCATCACCGGCCAGTCCTCCGGCCGCACGATGTGATGGGCGCCGAAGGTGTACCAGACCACCACGTCGGCCCCTTCCAGCGGACGGTCCGCCGTGATGTAGGCCGGCAGGCCCTGCCCGCCGGGGTGCTGGTTCGGGTAGTCGCCCGCCGCGAAGCGCTGGCTCTCGTCGTGCGCCGTGACCC